>DYIW01000098.1:11768-18274 GCA_020723465.1 Phycisphaera mikurensis | reverse complement strand
ACCTTGCCCTGAGCATCGAGACGGCGCGCTTGAGGAAGCGGAGCAGCGTTTCCCCGGTGGAGGGGCCGCCAGCGACGACGTTACCCTCTCACCCGGCGCACCTTCACGAGACTGGCCGCCCGCATCGCCTTCACCTCGACGAGGCCGTGCATGTTCATCGCGCGCACGGTGCACCGGGAGTCGCGATGCGGCCCCGGACCCGGGGAACCGGCTGCGATCGCCCCTCACACTCCCCTCCCTTCCGGTTCCCAGCCAATCAGCCGCGAAGCCCCCTCAGGGCAGTAGCTGCAGCTTGAGCGCGTTGGAGAGCGCCACGCCGAGCGGCTGGTTGTTGTCGAGCATGCCGGCCTGCAGGTAAACGTCGATCGTGCTTCCGACGCTCACCCCCGCGATCGGCGCCCAGAACTCGCCCGCGGCGTCAGTGAGGAAGGCGATCTGACCCACGACCGGGATGGGCACGAACGTTCCGCCCAGGAAGGGCGTCGGGTTCTGCGCCAGGCCGAAGAACAGCACGAACGGAGAGCTGGGCACCGCGCACTGCAGCCGCAGGGCGGCCAGGCTGCCTGGATGCAGGGGCAGCCCGCACACGGAAAGCGTCATGCTGCCCGGTCCCTTGTAGCCCAGGTCCTGCTGACAGAAGCCGCAGGAATCTCCAACACCGTCCCCGTTCGCGTCCGCCTGGGAGGCGTTCGCCACGAAGGGGCAGTTATCCCACTCGTCCGGCACGCCGTCGCCGTCCCGATCCTGCCCGCTTCTCCGCACCGTGGAGATGCGGAAGTCATCCAGCTCATAGCCGGCGGCGCGGCGCTGATTGCGCCCGTCGCTGCCGATACGGAAGACCGGGTCGACCGCGCTCACCTGGAAGGCAGCGCCGTTCAACACGGCGTGGCCCGCCGGCGCAGCCGGATGGCCGATGAACAGCTCGAGCTCGCCTCCGGCCGCGGACCACTCGGCCTGCACGTGATAGAAGCCGTTCACGGCATACGGATCGTTCGCCGGCGGGAAGGGCGCGGAGACCTCGTGCCTGGTGCCCGCGTCGTCGAGCACGGCGAAGCGCAGCTCGCCTGCCTCCAGGTACAGCTCGAAGCCGTCGTACTGGTTGACCACGGTCCCGTAGGTGGACGTGCCGGTCGCCGCCGAGTGCACTCCCGCCCCCTCGCCGGCCGGGTTGGCCAAGGTCGGCAGCGTGGCGATGTCGTAGCTCGACTGCCACCTGCCCAGGCCGTCCAGGCCGCCCGAGGCATTGCCGAAGGCGTCGAACAGGAACACCGGCGACAGGTAGCCGCGCGAGGCGTGGAAGAACACGTCGTTGATGCCGTCGGCGTTCAGGTCGCCGGCCGTCATGCTCACCGCGTTCGGGACCAGGTAGCTGCTCGCGGGCGGCGACAGGCTCGGCGTGGGCAGAACCGGGGTCGCGGGCACGGCGAACGGGCCCCAGAAGATGGTCGACGCCTCGGTCAGCGTGGTCCCGACGCCCCAGTTGGCCACCACGATGTCGAGTTCGCCGTCGTTGTTCAGGTCCTCGGAGGCGCACACCGTGAACGGCCGGTACGTCGGGATCGAGGCGTTGGGATCGAAGTTGAACGTGCCATCGCCGTTGTTCAGGAAGACGAGCAGCTCGCCCGAGCCTCCCGGGCCCGAGAAGGGGCGCGCCATCACGATGTCCAGCCAGCCGTCGCCGTCCAGGTCGGCCGTGGAGCCGCCCAGGGCCTCGCCGCGCAGGGTCGAGAACAGGCCGCCGGAGGCGCTGATCTGGTAATCGCCGTTGTTCAGGCTGCCCAGCATGACGGCGCTCGGGTTTGTGCCGAGGCTGCTGAAGTAGATGTCGAGCACGCCGTCCTGGTTGAAGTCCGCGCTGGCCAGGGCCTCGGTGGAGCCGGTGAAGCCGAAGAACGAGAAGCTCATCGGTGTGAAGCCGCCCATCCCATCGTTGCTGAAGCCGTAGATGGGCGGAGTGGTCGAGTCGTAGGAGGCCACGACGATGTCCAGGCCGGGATGCGCGTCGAGCGGGGCGAGGATCAGCCCCTGCGCCAGGTCGACTTCCAGCACCGTGTTCGGCGCGCCGTAGTAGCTGCCCTTCGCCAGCGGCCCGAGGAAGATGTGCACCTCGCCGGGCACGGCCGGCGTCAGCGGCGACGGCAGGGTGTCGGCGTGGTTCATCGCCACCACCAGGTCCATCGCGCCGTCGCCGTTCACGTCGCCGAGCGCGATGCCGCGCGGCGCGACCGACGTGAACGACGCGGGCTGCCCGAGATCGAGCCCGGTCTGGTCGCCGAAGTAGATGAACGACGTGATCGGGCTGGTGGTCATGCCCGTCTCGCCCACGATCAGGTCGAGGTTCTTGTTGCCGTCGGCGGAGCGCGTGCCGGTCAGGCTGAACAGGTACTGGCGGAAGGAGGCCGCGCCACCGGGCTTGACCCAGGCCTCGATCGTGCCCTCGCCCGGGTCGAAGCCCTCGCTGGCGTACAGGCCCACCGCGGCCGAGGTCGGGATGCGGAGCGCGCTCGTGAAGAAGATGCCGTTGCTCGAGCGCGCCAGCGTCGACTTCACCAGGTTGCTGCCCTGGGGGCCGAGCAGGGACGTGTCGCTCTCGAACTGGCCGAGCGCGACGGTGTCCGCGTCCAGTCCCTGGATGGGGGCGTGCGTGAGCGGAGGCGGATCGGGCTGTGGACAGCTCTGCGAGTACACCGCGCCAGCCCAGGGTCCCGCCATCAACAAACACACGAGAAGAGAATGCGCGGCGGCGCTCCGGCCGCCTCTCTCGAATCGCGTCATGTTGCCTCGACCCTGATTACAGGTCAGGCAAGCATACCCCATCGCCCGAGCCGGGGAGCCCTTGATTCCTCGGGGCCGCGTCGCAGGACGGGTCGAGTCGCCACAATTCTCGCTCCCAACTCATGTTGCGGCGTTGTCCCTCTCCGCCTCCTCGCTATCCGCCCTCCCCGCCCGCGCCCTTCCCGACCACATGCACGGCGAGAGGCAGGCGCCCGGAGATGAGCTGCCCGACACGCGGGATGCGAAGCGCCGCACGGCCGCCCTGGACCTGGACCTTGACGGGCGCGTGGCGCGCGAGCGGGCGGCCGCTGCGGGGAACGTCGGACGCGTAGACCACGGGTCCGCCTTCCTCTTCGACCACCTCCAGCACGATGCTCCCCTCGTTTACGTCCAGGATCAGGTTCATGGGCAGCGTCAGGTCACCCGTCAGGGAGATCTCCAGGTCCGCGCCCGCGCGCAGGATCTCGACCGCAATCGCTCCCGCGTGGCGGAGCGGCTCCCCCGGCTCGCGGCCTCTGCCGCCCACGGAGGTGACCGCGCCCCCCGCCGGATGGGCTGCCAGCCACTCCTCGGCGCGCGCGCGGTCCTGGGCGAAGTCCTCGTCGGTGAGGACCAGCAGCGACGCGTTCGCGGCCTGGCGCAGGTCGGCCACGGTGGTCTCGTCCAGCAGGGCTACGAGGTCCGGGACGACCTCCCTCTCGCCGAGGTCGGCGAGGGCCACGATCGCGGCCTGGCGCACCTGCAGCGCCGCATCCGCGCCCGCGGCCTGAAAGAGAGCCTCGCGCGCCGGCAGCGCGCCGAGCTCGGCCAGGGCTGCAGCCGCCGCAGCGCGCGCGCGCGCGTCCGGATGCTCGCAGAGCGCTCCCGCAAGATCGGCGGCGACCTGCTCCTCGCCGAGACGCGCGAGCGCGCGGATCACCTCCTCGGGCGCCTGCGTCTCCGGATCGTCGAGGGCGCGCAGCAGGTCGGAGGCGGCCGGCGCGCCGACCTCGAGCAACGCGGCGTGCGCCTGCTCGATCTCCTCGGGCGTGCCGCCCGCGGCGAGCGCCGCGACCAGGAGCTCGCTCTGGCTCGGTTCGGCCTCCGCGGCGCGGCGCTGCCGCTGCTGCACCAGGAGCAATGCGACCAGCGCGAGGACGAGGCCCAAGTAGAGGGTGACCTTGCTGCCGCGCATGGGCTTCCTCTCACCGGCCCGAGGTCCGGCCGGCCGCCGCGCTGGCGGGCGCCGCCTGGCCCGCCGCCGCGGAGCGAACGAGCTGCGCCAGGGCTTCGGCAGCCGCCGCCAGGCAGTCGCTGCCAGGGGCGGCGCAACGCGCGGCCAGAGCGCCGATCAGCTCGCCTGGTTCCACGGCGCCGAGCGGCCCGAGGTCGCGCGCGGCGTCGCGCGTCACGGCCCGCACCTGGCCGTCCGGCTGGCAAAGCAGCAGGAGGCGCACCGGATCCTCGAACAGGCGCCGCAGCGTCTCCTCCTGCGTCTCCTCGCGGCGGTCCGCGCGCGGCAGGAGGCGCGCGATCTCCTCCGCGGGCAGGATCGCGGCGCAGGGCGTGGCGTGGAAGGCCTGCCAGAGCGGCGGGCCGCTCTCAGCCAGGTAGGTGTCCGCGCCCAGGCCGCGCGCGCGGCCGACGACGCGCTCGGCGAAGTCCATGGGACGCTTGCCCTCGAGGTCGGCGCCCACCACCACCGCGGCCGGCTCGCCGGCCAGCAGCAGCGCCAGCTCGTCGAGCAGCCGGTCGACGTCCTGCGTGGAGGGCGTGCGCAGGTCCTCGACGGCGAAATGCGGCGCACCGCTCTCGTCCACGAAGCGCAGGAGATCGCGCGCGGCGGCCGGCGTCTCGAGGAGAAGAGGCTCGACGCCACGTTCCACGAGCAGCGATCGCGCGGCCGCGGCGTGCAGCGGCTCGGCCAGGGCGAGGAACAGCACCTCAGCGCCCGCGGCACGCGCAGCGAATGCCGGCCGCAGCGGCCCGAGCGCTAGCTCGCTCGTGCGCGAGACAGTGCGCCAGCCGCCGCCCGCGGCGGCAGCCACGGTGCACGCCGTGCTGGCCGAGAGCATGGGGGACACGACGATCAGACGTGGTCCGGGCATTGCAGAAGGCCCTCCCGGGCGGGGGCACCCTTAGCCGCAGGGCGCACCCGCCGCGGCGGGATTCTAACGCGAAGCACGCGCCGACTCACGCCCACTCCGTGCCCGGCGAGGAGCAGCGGGTACGATGACGGGGGAGCGACGATGACGCGAGACGTGCGCATGCAGGGCTTTGCCAGCCGCCGCGACGTGGCGGACGTGGTGCGCCTGCTGGACGAGCGCCTCGCGCCGCTGCCGAGCGAGAGCGTGCCGGTCACGGAGTGCGCCGGCCGCGTGCTCGCCGCCGAGGTGAAGGCGCTTTACGACGTGCCCGGCTTCGATCGCGCGGCCATGGACGGCTACGCGCTCCGCGGCGCGGAAACCTTCGGCGCCACGGCGCTGGCGCCCCTCTCGTTCCGCGTCATCGGCGAGGCACGGCCCGGCCGCACCTGCGACGGCGAGGTGCGCTCCGGCGAGGCCCTCTGCATCATGACCGGCGCGCCGCTGCCGCGCGGCGCGGACGCGGTCCTCATGGCGGAGCACGCCACGGAGCAGGGCGGCCAGGTCTTCGCCCTGGAAGCGGTCGCGCCCGGCAAGAACGTGGGCCGCCGAGGCGAGGACATCCGCGCGGGCTCGGTCCTCCTGCCGGCCGGCCGCCTGCTCAGGCCGCAGGACGCGGGACTGCTGGCATCGACCGGAGCGGCCGTGGTGCCGGTGGTGAAGCGGCCCGCGGTCTCCATCGTGATCACGGGCGACGAGCTCCTGCCGCCGGGCGAGCGTCCGCGCGGCGCGCAGATCGTCGACAGCAACTCGCTCATGCTCGTGGCGCTGGTGCGGCGCGACGGCGGCCTGCCCGCCACGGCGCCCATCGTGCCCGACCGGCGCGAGGCTCTGGCGCGCGCGCTCCAGGCCGCGGCGGGCGACGCGCTCCTCGTCTCCGGCGCCTCCTCGGTGGGCGCCGAGGACCACGCGCCGGACCTCGTCGCCGAGCTCGGCGTGCTCGAGGTGCACGGCGTGGCCATGCGGCCAGCCAGCCCCAGCGGCGTGGGCTTCTTCGGCAGGCGCCCGGTCTTCCTGCTGCCCGGGAACCCGGTCTCCTGCCTGTGCGCCTACGAGTTCTTCGCCGGCCCGGCCGTACGCCGCCTGGGCGGACGGCCGCTACAGTGGCCGCACCGGCGCGCCGTCCTGCCGGTGGGAAGGAAGATCGTCTCCGCCATAGGCCGCGTGGACTACGTGCGCGTCCTCATCGCGGACGGCAAGGTCGAGCCCATCGGCGTGTCCGGGGCGTCGCTCCTCTCCTCCACCACGCGCGCCGGCGGCGCGGTCATCGTGCCCAAAGAGAGCGAGGGCTTCGGCGTGGGCGAGAACGTGGAAGTGCTGCTCTATGACGATTGACGCGCTGCTCCTCCTCCTCGTGTTCAGCGTCCTGCCCGCTCCGCCCCAGGAGAAGGCCGCACCCGACGCGCTCGCAGAGCTCATTGACTCGCTGGCCGCGCCGCTCATCGAGCAGAAGGAGGCGCTCGGCCTGGTCGTGGGCGTGCTCCAGGGCGGCGCAGAGAGCGTGCGCGGCTACGGCCTGGTCACGCACGGCGGCGCGGCCGTGCCCGACCGCGCGACCATCTACGAGATCGGCTCGGTCACCAAGGTCTTCACCGGCCTCCTGCTGGC
>DYIW01000098.1:0-11758 GCA_020723465.1 Phycisphaera mikurensis | reverse complement strand
CGCCTCCACGGCCCCAGGGTTCCTGCTGGCCGATGCCGGCGAGGAGCGCCTGGTGAGTCTCGACGACCCGATCGCCAGCCTGCTGCCGGACACGCTCGCGCTGCCGGCCGAGGAGCCGCCGCTGCACCTCCGCCACCTGGTCACGCACACCTCCGGCCTGCCGCGCATTCCGGACGGCTTCCGCCCGGCGAACCCGCAGAACCCGTACGCCGACTACGACGTCCCGAAGCTCTACTCCTATCTCGAGGGGTACGTCCTCAACTCGCCGCCCGGCGAGCGCTACGCCTACAGCAACCTGGGAGTCGGCCTGCTCGGCCACCTCCTGTGCCGGGCGCGCGCGCTCCCGAACTACGAGGAGCTGCTCGTGTCCCGCGTCTGCCGGCCGCTCGGCCTGAGTGACACGCGCGTCGTGCCGGAAGACGCCGCCCGCGCGCGCCTCGCCGCGGCCTCGGGTCCGAACAACGTGCCGCTGTGCGCCTGGGACCTCGACGCGCTGGCCGGCGCCGGGGCGATCCGCTCGACCACCGGCGACCTGCTGCGCTTCGCCGCCGCAGAGATCGACCCGGACGCGACGCCGCTCCGGCGCGCCCTCCGGCGCTCGCACGAGCGCCTCTTCTCCCTCGGCGCCGACGGCTCGGCCGTGGCCTACGGCTGGCACGTCGGGAAAGGCGGCCGCACCCTGTGGCACAACGGCCAGACCGGCGGCTTCCACGCCCTGCTGCTCATCGCTCCGGCGGAGCGCGCCGCCGTGGCCATCCTCGCCAGCTCGGCCTCGGGCAAGATCGACGAGATCGGCACGAAGATCCTCAAGGAGATCGTCCCGGAGCAGGAGTAAGGCGCGTCGCCTCAGTGAACGTCGGGCAGCCCGAAGAGAAGGCGGGAGTTGCGCGTGGTGGCGCGTCGCGCCTCCTCCTCGCTCACGCCCTTCACCTCGGCCAGCGCCGCCGCCGTGGCCACCACGTAGGCCGGCTCGTTGCGCTTGCCGCGCCAGGGCTGCGGGGCGAGGTAGGGCGCGTCGGTCTCGACCAGGGCGGCGCTGAGCGGCGTGGCCGCGGCCACGGCGCGCAGGACGTGCGCGTCCGGGAAGGTCAGCACGCCGGAGAAGGAGATGTGAAAACCGAGCGCGAGATAGCGCTCGGCGCGCGCCACGTCGCCAGAGTAGCAGTGGATGACGCCGCGCAGGCCGGGCAGGCCAGCGAGCAGGTCGGCCACGTCGTCGAACGCCGTGAACCGCCCCCGCCCATCGCGGATGTGCACGACCAGCGGCAAACCGCGGCGCCGAGCCAGGTCCGCGTGCCGCTCGAACGCGGCGCGCTGGCGCGCGCTCGGCACCCGCTCGCGGAAGTAGTCGAGCCCGCATTCCCCCACCGCCACGAAGCCGCCGGCCGCCACCAAGTATTCGATCTCCGCGAACTCCCGCTGCCAGTCCTCGGTCAAGTCGTTGGGATGGATCCCGGCCGTGGGAAAGAGCCCGGCGTGCGCGCGGGAGACCTCGAGCGCGGCGCGCGCCGAGTCGGCCCCGGTCGCCACCACCACGGCCTGCAGCACGCGCGCCTGCAGCATGCGCTCGCACACCGCGTCCAGGTCTTCGAACTGACGCGAAGCGAGGTGGCAGTGGCTGTCGACCAGGGGAGTGGTTTTGTCGCCCATCCGCGAGAGGATAGCATCGGTCCGGTGCGGGCGGCGGAGCGTGCGCGATGCGGCAGGAGCAGTTTCTCGAGGTCATCGATCGCGACGAGGCGGAGCGGCGCTTCCACGCGGCGCTCGACCTCCGGCCGCTGCCGGCCGAGGAGGTCCCCCTCGAACATTGCCTGGGGCGCACCCTGGCCGAGGACGTCTACGCCCCGGTCGACGTGCCCGCCTTCGACCGTTCCAACATGGACGGCTACGCGCTGCGCGCCGAAGACACCTTCGGCGCCTCGGAGCAGGAGCCGCGCCGCCTGCGCCTCAACCGCGAAACCATCGCCAGCGGCATGGCGCCGCGCCTGGAGGTGGCGCCGGGCACGGCCACGGCCATCGCCACCGGCGCCGTCATCCCGCGCGGCGCCGACGCCGTCCTCCTGGTCGAGGCGACCGACGAGGAAGGCGACGAGCTGGTGGTGCGCCGCGCCGTGACGCCGGGCGAGGCGCTCACCTTCGCCGGCAGCGACATCGCGCGCGGCGAGCTGGTGCTGCACGACGGCGAGGCGCTGACCGCGCGCGAGACCGGCGTGCTCGCCGCCATCGGCCGCGCGAGGGTGCTGGTGCGGCGCCGCCCGCGCGTGGCCATCCTCTCGACCGGCGACGAGGTCGTGCCCCCGGGCGCGCCGCTTGCGCTCGGCCAGGTGTTCGACAGCAACGCGCGCGCTCTGGCCGACGCCGTGCTCGAACTCGGCGGCGAGCCGCGCCCTCTTGGCATCGTGCCGGACGACGGCGGCGCCCTGGAGCGCTCGCTCGCCGGCGCGCTCGGCCACGACGTCGTGCTCGTCTCCGGCGGCACGTCCAAGGGGCCCGGCGACCTCGCCTGCCGCGTGCTCTCGCGCCTGCCGCCGCCGGGCATCGTGGTGCACGGGGTCGCGCTCAAGCCCGGGAAGCCTCTCTGCCTGGCCGCCTGCGGCAAGACGCCGCTGGTGATCCTGCCGGGCTTCCCCACTTCGGCGCTCTTCACCTTCCACGAGTTCGTGGCGCCGCTCCTCAGGCGCCTGCTCGGGCAGGTCGAGGAGCAGCGGGGCCGCGTGCGCGCCACGCTGCCGCTGCGCGTCAACTCGGAGCGCGGGCGCACCGAGTACCTGCTGGTGCACCTCGTGCCGGCGGACGAGGGGCTCCGCGCCTACCCCCTGGGCAAGGGCTCGGGCTCGGTCACCACCTGGAGCCGCGCCGACGGCTTCGTCACCATCCCGCAGAACACCGAGTTCGTGGCTGCGGGCACGGAGGTCACGGTCACGCTGCTCGCGCGCGACATCGAGGCCAAGGACCTGGTCTTCATCGGCAGCCACTGCGTCGGCCTGGACGTGCTGGTCGCGGCCCTGCGGCGGCGCGGCTTCACGGCGCGCATCATCAGCGTCGGCTCCGAGGCGGGCCTCAGGGCGGCCAAGGCCGGCGCCTGCGACGTGGCCGGCGTCCACCTGCTCGACCCGGCGACCGGGCGCTACAACGAGCCGTTCCTGGACGAGAGCGTGCTGCTGCTCGAGGGCTACGGCCGCATGCAGGGCGTGGTGCACCGCCTGGACGACGCGCGCTTCGCCGGGCTGGACGCCCGCGGCCTGGCACTTGCCCTGCCCACCCTGCCGGGCGTGATCATGGTGAACAGGAACCGCGGCAGCGGCACGCGCCTGCTCATCGACCGCCTGCTCGGCGACGTCCGGCCCGCGGGCCACTCGAACGAGGTGCGCACGCACAACGCGGTGGCGGCCGCGGTGGCCGCCGGACGCGCCGACTTCGGCGTGGCCATCGAGACCGTGGCGCGCGACTACGGCCTCGGCTTCCTGCCGCTCGCCGCCGAGCACTACGACTTCGTCGTGCCGCGCAGCCGGCGCAAGCGGCCGGCGGTGCGCACCTTCGCCGCCCTGCTCGGCGATCCGGAGACGCGCGGCCGACTGCGCGCGCGCGGCTTCCTGGTCGACGAAGGGAACGGCGCCGGGGGCGTGCCGTGAAGCAGGCCGCGCTCTTGCTCGCCGGGGGGCAGAGCCGGCGCATGGGCACGCCCAAGGACGCGCTGGTCTTTGGCGGCGAGACCCTGCTCGCGCGCGTGGCGCGCACGCTCGCCGAGGCGGTGCCGCTCCTCCTCGTGGTGCGCTCCGCCGGCCAGCAACTCGCCGGCCTGCCGCGGGACATCGAGGTGGCCGAGGACAGTGCACCGCACCTCGGCCCGCTGGAGGGCCTGCGCGCCGGCCTCACCGCGCTCGCCGGGCGGGCCGACGCCGTGTACCTGTGCGCGGTCGACTGCCCCTTCCTGCAGGCGGCGTTCGTGGCGCGCATGTTCGCGCTGCTCGGCCCGCACGACGCGGTCGTGCCGCGCGTGGCGCGCCGCGTCCATCCGCTCTCGGGGTGCTACCGCGTGTCCGTGCACGCGGCGGTCGAGCGCCTGCTCGCCGCCGGGCGGCGCGACATCCTCGCCCTCCTGGACGAGGTGGACACGCGCTTCGCCGGCGCGCGTGCGCTGCGCGCTGCGGACGCGCGCCTCGACTCGCTGGTGAACGTCAACACGCCCGAGGAGTACCACACGGCCCTGCTGCGCCTGGGAGAGGCCCGTGCCTGAGGAGGCGACGGCGGAGCGAAGCAGCAAGGCGAAGCTGCAGGCCGGCTGGTCCCTGTTCCGCCGCATGTGGCCGTTCATGCGCCCGGAGCGGCGCATGGGCGCGGCCGTGGGCGTGCTGCAGCTTCTCGCCATCCCGGCGGCCGTGATTTCGCCGCTGCTGGTGAAGAGGCTCTACGACGTGCATGTCCAGCAGCACGACGTCGCCGGCTTCTTCACCGTGGGCGCGCTCGTGCTGGTCCTGACCCTGGCGGCGCACGGCCTGCGCCTCTGGTCCGAGCTGCTGGTCTTGCGCCTGCAGAACCGCGTCAAGCACCGCCTCATCCGCCGCCTCTACGACCACGTGCTGCGCCTGCCGCTTGGCTTCTTCCACGGCACCGAGACCGGCTACGTCATGGCGCGCATGCGCGACGACGTACAGGCGCTCGACGCGGTCATGATCGACCAACTGGTGCACGCCGGCATCGACGCCCTGCGCGCGGCGCTGTTCTTCGGCCTGCTGCTGTTCATCGACTTCGGCCTGGCTCTCTCCGGGCTGGCCCTGCTCGCCGCCGTGTTCGGCGCCTTCCTGCTGGTGTCGCGGCCGCTGCGCCGCAGGAACGAGGCGGCGCGCGAGGCGGACGCGAAGTGCAGCGCGGCCCTGCATCAGTCGCTCACCGGTCTCTACACCGTGCGCACCGGCGCACAAGAGCGGCGCGAGGGGCGGCGCTTCGGCCGCTTCCTCAAGGAAGCGCTGCGCGCCGTGGTGCGCCGCGACCGGCTGAACGTGTCGGTGAGCTACATCATCGGGCTGGCCGTGGCCCTCGGCATGTACGTCATCGTCGTCATCGCCGCCTACCGCATCATGATCGGCAGGAGCACCTTCGGCAACCTCATGGCATTCGTCATGTACCTGACGTACCTGGCCGGAGCGGTCGGCGCGCTCATGAACCTGAACGTGGGGCTGCAGCGCGCCTTCGCCTCGCTGGAGCGCATCTTCCGCCTGCTGGACGAGCCGGCCGAGCGCTCGCCGCCGCCCTCTCCGGCCCCGCCGCCGCTCCGCGGCAGCGTCGAGTTCGAACGCGTCTCCTTCGACTACGGCCCCGGCGCGGAGGCGCTGAGGGAGATCAGCTTCCGCGTGGCGCCGGGGCAGGTGATCGCTCTCGTGGGCCGCTCGGGCGCGGGCAAGTCCACGCTCGTCAACCTCGTGCCGCGGCTCTACGATCCGAGCGCCGGCGAGGTGCGCGCTGACGGCCGGCCGCTCCGCGACTACCCGCTCCGCGCCCTGCGCGCGCAGATCGGCGTCGTGCCGCAGGACGTGTTCCTCTTCAACCGCAGCGTGCGCGAGAACATCGCCTACGCCGCACCCGGAGCCAGGGAGGACGCGATCATCGCCGCGGCGCGGCACGCGCACGCCGACGAGTTCATCACGCGCTTGAAGGACGGCTACGACACGCTCGTGGGCGAACGCGGGGTGAAGCTCTCGGGCGGCGAGAAGCAGCGCATCGCCATCGCGCGCGAGATCCTGCGCGATCCGGCGATCCTCATCCTCGACGAGGCAACCTCCTCGCTCGACTCCGAAAGCGAGGCGCTCATCCGCGACGCGGTGGAGCGCCTGAAGCAGAACCGCACCTGCTTCGTGATCGCGCACCGCCTGTCCACGGTGCTGGACGCGGACCAGATCCTGGTGCTGGAGAAGGGCCGGGTGGTCGAGCGCGGCACGCACGCCGAGCTCCTGGGGCTCGGCGGAGCGTACCGCCGCCTGTACGACACGCAGTTCCTCGCCGAAGGCGAGGCATGAGCGCGCGCGACTCCCTCGCGCGCCTGGCGCGCGAGATCACCGCCTGCGCGCGCTGCCCGCGCCTGGTCGCCTGGCGCGAACAGGTGGCGAGCGCGCCGCGCGCGGCCTACCGCGGCGAGCGCTACTGGGCAAAGCCCGTGCCCGGCTTCGGCGACCCGGACGCGCGCCTCCTGATCGTCGGCCTGGCGCCCGGCGCGCACGGCGCCAACCGCACCGGGCGCGTCTTCACCGGCGACCGCTCGGGCGACTGGCTGTTCCGCGCCCTGCACGAGGCGGGCTTCGCCAGCCAGCCCGCCTCCACCGGCCGCGCCGACGGCATGCGCCTGACGGACGCCTGGATCACCAGCGCGCTGCGCTGCGCGCCGCCCAAGAACCGCCCGGAGCGCGCCGAACAGAAGAGCTGCCGGCCCTTCCTGGAACGCGAGTGGCGCCTGCTGGAGCGGAAGCGCGTCGTGCTCTGCCTCGGCGGCCTCGCCTACGGCGCGGTGCGCGCGCTGCTTTCCCGGGGCGAGGCGCCGCTGCCCGCGCCGGCGCCGCGCTTCGGTCACGGCGTGGAGATCGCGGCCGCGCCCGGCCGGCCGGCGCTGCTTCTTTCCTACCATCCGAGCCAGCAGAACACCTTCACCGGCCGCCTCACGCGGCCCATGTTTGCCGCCGTGTTCGCGCGCGCGCGGGAGCTGCTGCAAGGCTGAGCGCGCGCGCCGTAGAATGGCCCCCTTGCGCTCATCCGACCACATCCCTTCCCCGGGAGGACACATGCTGCGCGCGCGCTTCGCCAACCTCGTGCTCGGACTCGGTTGCTGGCCCGCCGTCTCGCAGGCGGCCGAGCCGATCCTGCCCTTCCCCGTGAGCGAGACCACGCTCGAGAACGGCCTCAAGGTCATCTTCGTGCAAACCGGCTCCTCCAACCTCGTCTCGCTGCAGATCGCGGTGCAGACCGGCTCGCGCAACGAGGTCGAGCCCGGCAAGACCGGCTTCGCCCACTTCTTCGAGCACATGATGTTCCGCGGGACGAAGCGCCACCCGCCCGAGGTCTACCAGCAGACCCTGGCGCGCGCCGGCGCCAGCGGCAACGCCTACACCACGGACGACTACACCAACTACCACATCACCTTCGCCCGCGAGGACCTCGACCGGATGCTCGAGATCGAGGCGGACCGCTTCATGAACCTGGACTACCCGCTGGCCGCCTTCCGCACCGAGGCGCTGGCGGTGCTCGGCGAATACAACAAGAACTTCTCCAACCCGCTGCGCAAGCTGTTCGAGGTGCAGCAGAACGCCGCCTACCAGACGCACACCTACAAGCACACGACCTTGGGCTTCCTCGAGGACATCAAGGACATGCCCAACCAGTACGAGTACTCGCGGACGTTCTTCGAGCGCTGGTACCGGCCCGAGTACGTCACTCTGCTGGTGGCCGGCGACGTGACGCCGGAGGAAGTGCTGCCGCTGGTGGAGAAGCACTTCGGCCACTGGCGGCGCGGCGACTACCGCGCCGAGATCCCGGCCGAACCCGAGCCGCACGGACCGCTCCATGTGCACCACGCGTGGCCGACGCCGACCATGCCGCTCCTGGCCGTCTCCTTCCACGGCCCGGCGTTCTCCGAGACGGAGAAGGACTCGGCCGCGCTCGAGCTGCTCCTGGCGTTGACCTTCGGCGAAACCTCCGACCTGTACGGCCGCCTGGTGCAGGAGGAACAGACGGTCGATCTCCTGTCCTACAGCAACGCCGACAGCGTCGACCCCTCGCTGCTCACGGTGCTGGCGCGCGTCAAGGACGCCCAGAACGTGCTCGCGGTGCGCGACGCGGTCCTGCAGGCGTTCGCTGCGGCGCGCCAGAGTCCGGTCGAGGAGGCCAGGCTGCGCGAGGCCGTGGCGCACCGGCGCTACGCCTTTGTCGCTGGCCTGGACACGACCGAGGCGATCGGCGGCCTGCTCGCGCGCTCCATGCACATCCGGCGTTCGCTGCAGGCGGTCGAGAACCTCTTCCGTCTCTACGACGGCCTCACGCCCGAGGACCTGTGTCAGGCGGCGCGGAAGTACTTCACGGACGAGCGCCTGGTGATCACGACGCTCGCCGGCGAGGCGCTCGATCCAGCGCTTGCCACGCCCCCGTCCCTCGACTCGCTCGGCGCCGCGGCGCCGGCCGAGGACACGTCCGCCGCCGCCAAGCTCCTGGTGCAGAAGACTGCCTCGCCGCAGATCGAGCTCAAGCTGCTCTTCCTGGCCGGCTCGGCCGACGATCCGCCCGGCAAGGAAGGCCTCGCCCAGCTCGCCGCGAACATGATCGCGGACGCGGGCAGCAGTGCACTCGACATCTCCGACATCAAGCGCCTCTTCTATCCGATGGCCGGCTCGTTCAACGCCCAGGTGGACCGCGAGATGACCGTGTTCGGCGGCTCGATCCACCTCGACAATGTCGAACCGTTCCTGAACATCATCCTCGGCATGCTCCTCGACCCGGGAATGCGGCCCGCGGACTTCACGCGCCTGCGCGAGCGCCAGCAGAACGAGCTGAAGATCGACCTGTGCTCCAACAACGACGAGGAGCTGGGCAAGGAGCGCCTGCAGGCCAGCATCTTCGCCGGCACGCCCTACGGCCACCCGACCGTGGGCACTGCCGCCGGCCTCGCGGCGCTCACCATCGAGGACGTGCGCGCCTTCGCCGCGCGCCACTACACCTGGAACGACCTGATCATCGGCCTGGCCGGGGACGTTCCCGATGCCCTGGTGGAGCGCCTCACGAGCGCGTTGCGCGCCAGGCTGCCCGCCGGCGAAGACGGCGCGCGTCACGAAACGCCCGCCGCCCGGAAGCTCGGCGGCCTCTCCGTCGAGATCGTGCAGAAGGACACGCGCGCCACGGCCATCTCGCTCGGCCACGCCATCGAGGTGACGCGCTCGCACCCGGACTTCGTGCCGCTCTACCTGGCGCGCACCTGGCTGGGCGAGCACCGCTCGTCGCTCAGCCACCTCTACCAGCGCCTGCGCGAGGAGCGCGGCATGAACTACGGCGACTACGCCTACATCGAGGCATTCCCGGGGGGCATGTTCCAGTTCCGCCCGGCGCCCAACCGCGCGCGCCTGGCGCAGATCTTCGAGATCTGGATCCGACCGGTGGAGCCCGCGCAGGCGCACATGGCCCTGCGCATCGCGCTGCATGAGCTGGAGCGGCTCGCAGTCAACGGCCTCTCCGAGGAGCAGTTCCAGGCGACGCGCGAGTACCTGATGAAGAGCGTCTTCGTGCTCACGGACGGAGCGGAGCGCGGCCTCGGCTACCTGCTCGACTCGCGCTTCTACGGCATCCCCGAGTTCACGGCCTACATGCGCGAACGCCTGGCGAAGCTGACTTGCGAGGAAGTGAACGCGGCCGTGCGCCGCCACCTCTGCCACGACCGCCTGCACGCCGTCATGGTCACGAAGGACGCCGAGGGCCTGCGCGCGCAGCTTCTCGCCGACGGCTTCTCCCGCATGACCTACAACAGCGAGAAGCCCGCGGAGCTGCTCGCCGAGGACCAGGTCATCGGCGCGCGCCGCCTCGGCCTGCGGCCGGAAGACGTGACCGTCACGCCGGTGGAGCAGGTGTTCGCGGAGTAGCGCGCGCTGGGTCTCAGCCGTCGTCCACTTCGACCTGCAGGCGGATGCGCCGCAGGATGGCGGCGACGCGCTGGCACGCCTCCAGGCCGCTGGCGAAGGCCACGCTCTTGCCGCGCAGGTGCGCCTCGAGCGTCACGCGGAAGGCCTCCTCCTGCGACTTGCCGGTCGCCTTCTGCACCTGCAGCACCACCTCGTCGAAGCGGTGCACGTCATCGTTGTAGAGCACGACCACGAAGGCGCGCTGCCGCCGCGTGCGCACCTCGCGGTCGCTCTCGGGCAAACTGTGCATCGTCCGCGTCCTCGGCGCCGCAAGCAGAAGCAAGCGCCAGCATAGCACGCGCCGCGCTCGCTTCCACGCCCGCTGCCGCGCCCCGCTTCCGTTCCCGCGGCACCGCGGGTAGCATCTCCCACTGCGCTCCTGCGCCAGCCGGAGCGAGGAGCCGCGCCCGCGGATCACGCCATGCCGAGGTTCGATCATCACATCTTCGTGTGCACCCACGTCCGCCCCGAGGACCAGAAGCGCGCCTGCTGCGCCGCCAGGAACTCGGAGAAGGTGCTCGAGCGCTTCAAGGAGCTGCTGGCGCGCCGCAAACCGCGGGCGGTCGTGCGCGCCAACAAGTCCGGCTGCCTCAACCAGTGTGGCCTGGGCGCCACGGTCGTGATCTATCCGGCCGGCGTCTGGTACGGCGGGGTCAAGCCCGAAGACGTCCCCGAGATCCTGGAGCGCCACATCGAGCGGGGCGAGATCGTCGAACGGTTGCACATCCCCGATGAGGTTCTGAACACGCCGCGCTCACTCGACACGCCCTGACCCGCGCCGCTCCCCAGACCGGAGGACCCGCCCATGCTCAGTTCCTGCCTCGTCCCCGCGCTCCTCCTCGCCACGTTCCAGGCAGCCGCCGAACCGGGCGAAGCCGTCGACCTCAAGGTTCGCCTCGAGCCGGGCGGCGTCTACCGCTTCCAGCGGGTCAGCCTGGAGATCCAGACCGTGACGCTCGGCGACCAGGTGCAGCGCTTCGACCGCGAGATCACGAGCGACCTGCGTCTCGAGGTGAAGGAAGGACCGCCGCAGGGGCCGTTCAAGATCGGCATGACCTTTGAGCGCATCCGCGGCGTGCTCGAGACCAACGGCGCGCAGACGACCTTCGACACCGCCGGCGAGCCGCCCGCCGCGTCCGACCCGACCATGCTCATCCAGACTGCCCTGGCGAACCGCACCATCGAGCTGGTGCTCGGAGCGCGCGGCGAGCTGCGCGCGGTCAACGGCTACCAGGAAGCGGTGCTGCAGGCGCTCGGCCCGCTGGCCGCCGAGATGATGATCCCGCCCGAGCAGCTCGCCGCCTCGGTCTCGGACCGGAGCGCGCGCTCGGAGTACCAGGGCATGTTCCCGATCCTCCCGGAGGGCGAAGCCGCCGTGGGCGACACCTGGAGCACGCGCGTGGGCAGCGAGCCGCCGCCCGGGCAGAAGGACCGCGCGGCCACGGCGAAGCTCGCCGCCATCGACGCGGAGAGCGTGCTGATCGAAATGACCGGCTCGTTTCGCCGCGATGGGGACGAGGCCGCGCCCGGCCTGAAGAGCTCCGAGGTCACGCTGACCGCGCGCCTCTCGCGCCGCGACGGGCTGCCGACTTCGCTGCGGCTCGAGGTGAAGCAGACGATGAACACGCTGCTGCCGCAGGGCCTGGCGCGGACCGAGGTGAACCGCACCATGACGCTGGAGCGAGTCGCCCTCGCCGAACCGCCGCCGGCCGAGACTCCTCCCGCCGAGCACGACGACAAACGGTGAAGATCGAGGACGTGCAGTCCGTGGCGCGATCGCGGCCGTTTCCCGCTCCCGCCCCGGAATAGGAGCACCGCGCGAAGACGCGCGGTGTCGCGGCCGACGCGCACCAGGCGATCGACTGGAAGCAGCCGGTCGCGTTCCAGCCCCAGGAGCTGAGGAAGATCCTGCCCTCCTCTCGCTCGAGCAAGGGGATCGTCGGCCTGCTGGCCAGGGTCCACCTGCTCTCAGGCGAGGGCGCCGGGGTGTACTGCCACGTCGAGGCGCAGGCGTTTCCCAAGCGGGACTTCGCGGAGCGCATGTTCCGGACCCACCTGCGCCTGTTCGAGAAGGAGCGGCGGCCGATCTTCTCGCTGGCGCTGCTGCTCGA
>DYIW01000097.1 GCA_020723465.1 Phycisphaera mikurensis | reverse complement strand
TGCTCGCTCCTCGACCCGGCGCGGCTACCGGTAGATACCTGCTCAGGCTCTCACCACCAAGGCCGCGGCGGATCCTCGGGTCCGTTGCGGCCTTCTTCTTGCACCGGGGCAGTGCTCCCGGGCGGTGCGGCGGGGTCCGCGGCGTCGCCCTACCGGCCGAAGCGCGTCCACAGCCAGTAGAGCACGGCCGCGATGAGCAAGGCGCGGATGGCCACGGCCGACGGGGTCCAGCGCACCCTCGCCTTCACGCGCCGGACCGGGAAGGGCAGTTCGCCCTTCCAGAAGCG
This sequence comes from Phycisphaera mikurensis, assembly GCA_020723465.1. GTDB lineage: Bacteria > Planctomycetota > B15-G4 > B15-G4 > JADJEK01 > JACQZJ01. Next base: position 18,096 of record DYIW01000097.1, on the reverse strand, counting down.
CCCCCAGTTGACGCAGAAGTCGTGGATGGTGCGCTCCGTGCGCACGCGCAGCACGTAGCCCGGGATGAACCACGTGCGCGTGCTGAGGAGCAGCGCCTCGTCGATCTTCTCGTAGCGGATGGTCAGGTCGCCCATGACCAGCGCACTGTCCGTCACCTGCAGGATGCCGCGCCGGATCCTGAGCCAGGAAGACGCCTTCTGCGCGGCGCCTGCCTCGTACACGCCTGCCTTGGCCATGCACTGGTAGATGACGTGCGCCATCGTCCCCTCCTCAGGCGAGCCAGCCGGCGTAGAGCTCGGGACGCCGGTCGCGCAGGAAGAGGCGTCGCGCGTGGGAGCGCTCGACCTGCGCGAGGTCCATGTTGCAGATCAGGATCTCCTCGGCGCCAGCCGCAGCGCGGGCGATGACCTTCCCGGCCGGATCGCAGGCGAAGGACTCGCCGGAAAACGTCAGCTTCGGCTCGGGGCCGACGCGGTTGCAGAGCGCCGTGAAGTAGCCGTTCTGGAAGGAGGCGACGCGCAGCTCCGCCTCCTGCAGGCCCTCGGGCCACTCGTCCACCGCCCCCGCCTGCGGCACGACGACCACCTCCGCGCCCTGCAGCGCGAGCGCGCGCATGTACTCGGGGTAGTGCCGGTCGTAGCAGATGGCCACGCCCACGCTTCCTGCGGCCGTGGCGTAGACCGGCGCGCCGCGGTTGCCCGGAGCGTAGTAGCCCTGCTCGTGGAAGCAGGGATAGTCGGTGATGTGCACCATGCGCGTCACGCCGAGCAGCCGGCCGTCGGCGTCGATCACGGGCGAGGCGTCGTAGGTGCGCTCGCCGGCGCGCTCGAACACGTTGAGGACGACGACCCCCCCCAGCTCGGCGGCGCGGCTGGCGAAGGCGTCGACCGTGGGCCCCGGGATCGGCTCGGCCCGAGCGAGCGCCTGCGGCGTGGCGCGCTCCTGCGGATAGAAGGGCTCGAAGGCCAGCTCGGCGAAGCAGACCAAGCGCGCGCCCTGCTCCGCGGCCGTGGCGAGCGCCTCGAGGCCGCGCGCGCGGTTCGCGGCGCGGTCGTTGCCGGCGCGTTGCTGGACGAGCGCGATCTTCATGGGCGGCCGGGGCTTATGCTAGCGGCCCGCGCTGCCGCCGTCACTCGGCGCGCAGCATGCCCAGGCAGGCGAGGGCCATGGCCGTGCCGTAGGAGCGGCCGAGCTCGTGCGAGTCGACGAAGCAGCCGTCGATCTCCGGCAGGGCGAGAATGCGTTCGCGCTGCAGGCGCATCAGCCCGGCGCGCCTCTCGCCCGCCGCCAGGGCGCAAAGCGCGTCACAGCGTCCGTGCATGGCGTACCAGAAGAAGAAGCCGCCGTAGCCGAAGAGGCTGCTGTGGTCGTCGTACTTGCGCACGCGAAACAGCGGCTCCTCGTGCTCGAATGAGTTGAGGATGCTCTCCAGCAGATCGCCTTCCGGCAGCGCGTCCCAGAGGAACAGCGCCAGGTCGCCGGCCGGCCCGCGGCCGACGCTGCCGGCGATGGGGCCCTTGCCGCCGCGCCTGGAGATGCCGTAGCTGTAGGCGCCGGCCGGCGAGCGGCAGCGCTTGAGTACGGCGACGCCGCGCTCAGCCGCGTCCTCGAGGCCCGGCGGCGCGATCCCGTGGCGCTTCGCATGGTGCAGGGCGATCAGGCAGGTGGCCGTGACGAAGGGGTTGGCGTACTCGTGGCGCCAGGCGCCGTCCGGCTTCTGCATGGCGAGCAGTCCCTCGACCGCGCGCCGGAACGCCGGCAGCACGCGCTCCCGCGCTTCCGGGCGCAGGTCGATGAGGCGGCTGAAGAAGCGCGCGCGGTAGGCGTGCGCCCAGACCAGCTCGTCCTCGTCCGCGGCGTTGACGCGCGTCTCGTCCATGAGGAAGGCGATGGCCAGCTCCAGGCCCTCCTCGACCGGCGCGGCGTGCTCCTGGCGCGCACACTGCTCGAGCAGGGCAGTGGCCGCGAGCGCCGTCACGGCCACGTGCACGTTCGGCAGGCTGTCGCTGCCGCCGAAGTCGTAGCGCGAGTCGGTGAAGCCGCCGTGCGCGCGCTGCCTGCACAGGAGGAAACGCGTTCCCCGCGCGAAGAGGTCGTCCTCCGTGTACGTCCCGCGCGCCGCCTGCGTGCCGCAGCCGGAGCACTCGAGCGCCGCGCGCGGCAGCTCCTCGTAGCTCTCGAAGCCGTTCACGTACGGTCCGTGCCCTTCCAGCTCGAGGGCAGCCTTGTGTGCGAAGGGCTCCTCTGGCAAGGCGGCGGCCAGGTCGCGCCAGACCGCGCGCGCCTGTTCGTCCCGGCGCGAATCGAAGAGGCCCGCCCCGAAGAGGAAGAGCGCCTCGGCGCGCTCTGCGTCCGTGAAGTCGCGCAGCTCCCCGTCCGGCACCTGCGGCCCGCGCGCGGGCAGCTCACGCAGGAAGCGCAGCGCCACGTCCGGGGCGAGCACGCCGGGCAGGGGACCGCCGTCCTCGAGCGGCGCGCCGGCGATCTGGCAGAGCGGCAGCAGGAACCAGGCCGGATGCAGCGTCGTGATGCGGTCGCGGCGCAGGAGCTCCTTGCCCGCGGCATCGAGCACGAGGTAGCCCGGCTCGATGAACTCGATCGGAGCAAGGCCGAACTGCTCGCACTCCGGGCGCCCGGCCGCGGCCGCCACCGGCACGAAGCGTTCGTTCAGGAGCCGCACGGCCCGCGGCCAGGAAAACGGCCCGCCCATCATGTAGCGGTCCAGCTCGGCCGTGCGGTCCATGAAGCTCTGAGCGAGCGTCGGCACGTACCAGAAGACCGGTTTGCCGCTGGCGGCGCTCTCCTCCAGGGCGGACTCGAGGTCGGTGCGCCAGAGCACCGCGCTACCCGCGCGCGCGGCCGCCGGGCCGGGCTCGGGGCGCAGGACCTCGCCCGAATTCTGCGCCCGTGCCGGAGAGAGGAGCGCGAGGTGCAGGACGCCCGCGATGAGCAGCGTGGTACGCAGGTCCATAGGCCCTCTCACGGCCCGACGGCGACCGCGAGCGGATTGGACACGAAGTCGCCGGGCCACAGGGCGTAGGCGAGGTGCACGACGAGGCCCTCCGCACCCGGCACGGGCGGGACGGCGAGCTGTGCCGCCGCGTCCCCGGCCGCGTCGAGCTGACCGAGAAACGCGGCGAACAGCGGAGTGTTGGCGAGCGCGAGGCCCGCGCTGGTGAGGGAGTCCCAGTTGAGCGGCAGCACGGCTCCGCCAGGCAAGGGCGTCCCGGGAACCGTGCCGCTCAGCGAAACGAACACCAGGTAGTCGCGCGCCGCATTGGCTGTTCCGCCGTGCAGTGCCAGGTTCACCGCGCCGCCGGTCGCGGCCGGCATGACGAAGGCGTCCGCCTCGAGGCGGTGCGCGGCCGCGTACTCGTAAGCGCCGATGTCCACCGCGCCCATGACCGGCCGCGGCAGGCCGTCCAGGTCCTCGGTGGGCGCGCCGTCCTCGAGGCCGCGGTTCACGCACGGCGAGGCCGCGCTGAGATGCAGGTCCCCGGCCGCGAAGTCGGCGAAGGCCGGGTCGGCGGCGAGGTTCAAGCCGCTTCCGGCATAGCCCTCGAGCACGTTGTGCCGCGTGTAGTACGCCTTTTCCTGCCAGAGCTGCGCATGGATGAACGGAATCGAGGGATCGTTCTCCACGAAGATGTCGTTCCGGAACTGCGGCTTCGCCAGGAAGGAGAGCGCGGCGCAGGTGTCGATGTAGGGATCTCCTTCATTGTGGATCGGGTTCTTGGCCGCCGTGCTGTTCACCAGGCGCGGGTAAGAGTAGGCGCAGTAGAGCACGCTCGCGTTGCCGAGAGCGTGGTTGTCCGTGAAGAGACAGCCCTCGATCTGCGGCGAGGAACCGTGATAGAGGAAGAGCGCGCCCCCGTACTGGGCCACGTTGTGCCGCAGGATGGAGCGTGCGAGGGTCAGGTCCGAGAAGTCATACAGGAGCAGCGCGCCGCCGCCATACTCGTAGGGGGCGCCGCTTGCCGCCACCGCCTTGGCGTGCTCGATGACGCAGTACTCCAGGCGCGAGGGGTCGTTGGTCGCCTTCGTGCCCACGAACTCGATCCCGTTCCAGCAGCCGGTCAGGCTCGCGTCGACCTGGAAGAGAGCGGGCTCATCCGTGGTGAAGAGGATGCGCTGCGCGGGCGTGCCCACGGCCCAGAGCGTGCCCTGGACGGCGAGGCGGTAGTGGTCCTGGAACTCCACGACCACGCCCGGAGCGATCGTGAGCGTCACTCCGTCCGCGACAATCACGTCGCCGGTCACCTTCACCTTGTCGGCGTTCCAGACCGTGTCGGCGGTGATCGGGCCGGAGACCGTGATCTCGCTCAGGCGCGGCGCGGCGCCGGAGCGGGAGCCGCGGCTGCCGCTTCTTCCGCCTGCGCCGCGGCCGGCGAAGGTCTGACAGCCGTAGCCTTGCGCCGGAGACCCGGGCGCCAGGCTGTAGTCGCCGTTCTCGGGATCGCTGAGCAGAGGATCAACGCCGACGACGTTGTAGTAGGGGGCCCCCGTGGCCGCCCAGGCCGCGGGCGCCGTTCAGCCGTACTCGCAGATCACGCCGAAGTGCCGGAGCGGCGTGGCGTTCTTCGCGGGATCGGCGTGGAAGGACCAGTTGTAGTAGAGGCCGGGCATGCCGGCGCTCTGGCTGAAGGCGAAGTTCGTGCCCGTGGGCAGCCAGTCGTTTGCGTAGCCGGTCACGTAGATGAAGTCGCTGCCGGTGTCCACGGCGTCCACCGCGATGTTCCTCTCGATGAGGATGTTCGCGCCGCAGCCGATGGTGCGCACCGCGTAGTCGTGGGGAGCATAGAAGGTGACGTGGCGCACCGATCCGGTCGGCCGCTCGGTCTCCGTGGGCGAGGTGTAGCCGCGGAAGCGGATGGCGCCGTTGATGACCACGCAGTTCTCGATGTCCAGGCGGTTGTTGCAGTAGGCGATGCAGATTTCCTGGCCCTGCAGGTCGAGGATGGCGCCGTTCCCGGCGATGCGCACGTTCCTGCTTTCGCTGCCCTCGAAAGCGGCCGTGATGCGGTTGAAGGTCTTGCCGATGAAGAGGCCGCCGGTGTACGTCACCCCGGTCTCGAGCACCACGTACTTGTCGTAGCCGCACAGCGCGGGCGCCGCGTCGTACATCTTCTTCAGCGTGGCGGAGAGCGTCGCGGGCCGGGCATGTGGCGCGGCGAGCAGGACAAAGGCGGCGAGGGCGAGGCGTCTCTGCATGGCTGGATCCTGCTCCCAGGCTGTGCGGGAGGACGAGAGCAGCCGTATGATACCCTGCCGGGGGCGCGGTGCGGCGCGCGCGACGGTCATCCGAGAAACGCGGGTGGGAACGTACGGTGAGCAGCAAGGAGGAGCAGGAGATCAAGCGCGTCCTCCAGGACAGCCTCGGCGCGCCGGGCGACGCGAACGCGCACGCCCGCGCCGGGCGCCGCCTGCGGGGCGCCGGCGCGTGTACCATCTGCAGGCACGCGGCGCCCTTCTGCTGGAGCTGCACCTGCGGCTTCCGCATCTGCCAGCTCTGTCTCGAGGAGAACCGCTGGGGCATGACCTGCAACAACGTCACCTGGGAATGCCCGGACTGTGGCAGCTTCCGCTCCTTCTGAGGCAGGTACGCGCATGGGCATGAAGGAGATCCGCGACCAGGTGATCCCGGTGCACGAGGCCAACGCGCGCGTCGGCGAGGACTTCTCTCCGGCCATGTGGGAGTTCCTGGTACGGCGCATGAACTACCCGGCCATGCGCTTCCACCGTGAGACCGCGACCATCTCCTGCCCCGGCTTCGTTCCCTTCGCGGAGTTCTTCCAGGGGGTCATCGCGGAGGTGAAGACGGGCGCCTTGGACGCGCGGCCGTGCCGCGTCTGCTCGCGGGTCTTCAACGTGAACGCGGAGAGCGGGATCTTTGCCCGTCCGGACGCGCTCGAAGGGTTCATCTGCGAGACCTGTGCCCGCGCGCTCAGCGCCTGGGACTTCTTCCACGATCACTTGACGTGAAGGTCGCCGGACTCCACCGGGAGACACGATGCCGCTCGCCTTCCTGCCTCCAGTGCTCGCCCTGCTGCTCTTCCTGCAGACCGCGCCGTCCCGGCCCGCCGGCGCCGACCTCCAGGCGCTCGCCGCCGAGTACGAGGCGCCGGCGGCCACGCGCGAGCAGCGGTTGTGGCTCGTGCCGCGCATCGCCGCCCTCGGCACGGAGGAGGCGCGCGACTACCTGATCGACCGCTTCCTCGACGGCACGGACCGCGGCGTCAAGCGCGCCCTGTTCCAGGAGCTGGTGCGCGTCTTCTCGCCGCTGCCGGCGCGGCTGACGCGGCAGAGCAGGAGCGACGCGGATCCGTACGTGCGCGCCGCCACGCTCGAGGCCCTGATCGCGCAGGCGCCGGGCGAGGCCGTCGAGCGCGCGCGCGACGTGCTCGCCTACGACGAGGACCCGCGCGTGCGCCGCCGCGCGATCCGCTTCCTCGGCGGCCGAGGAGACGCGGAGAACGCGCGCCTCGTCTTCGAGACCTGCGCTCGCCTCGGGCTCGACGACCAGCGCGAGGCCATCTCCTCCCTCTCCGCGCTCGCGCCCGCGGTGTTCGCGCAGGCGATCGCGGCCAGCCCCTTCTGGGAGGACCCGCAGGCGGACGGCGCGCTGCGGCTGCTCGGCACTCTGATCCTCGCCGAGCGCGCAGAGCGCGAGCACGGCAGGCGCCTCTCGGCGCTCGCCGGGGAGAACGACCCCCTGGTGGCGTTCGCCGCCGGCCTGGGTCTCGACCGCATCGAGGGCCGCGGCCGCGGCGTCGCGGTCGAACGCGCGCTCGCCAAGGCGCGCGACCCGGACGAGCGCTGCCGCATCCTGACCGTGGCCAGCCGCGCCGGCATCAGCGACCCTGGACTTACCCGCGTCCTGGCGGAGGAGCTGCTGCACCGCGACTGGCGCGTGCGCGCGGCCGCCGCCGAGGCGCTCGGCGGCGCCGCGGCCGAGCAGGCAGTCGCGCCTCTGGTCGCGCGGCTGCAGGACGAGAAGGTCTGGCAGGTGCGCGTGGCCTGCTTCGACGCGCTGGGCCGCTCGCGGCGCGTGGAAGCCATCGACTTCCTGATCGGGACGCTCGACGGCCTCGCTGGCCGCGAGCGCCGCGCCGCGCGCCAGGCCCTGGCGCGGCTCTCTGGCTGTGACGCCGGAGAGAGCGCGGAGGCATGGCGGCAGTGGCGCGCGGATCACGCCTCCGGCTTCGAGCCGCCGCCGCCCGCCGCCGCGGAGTGGACCGACCTCGATCCCCTGGCCGACAAATACGCCTTCTACGGCATCGAGGTCGATTCCAACCGCGTGGTCTTCGTCCTCGACGTTTCGGGCAGCATGGCCGGCGAGAAGCTGCTCGTGCTGAAGAAGGAGCTCGGGAACGTCATCGAGCGTCTGCCCGAGGCGGCGCTCTTCAACATGATCTTCTTCGAGTCCGAGGTGCGGCCCTGGCGCGAGCGCATGGAGCATCTCACCAGGAAGAACCGCATCGCCGCGCTGGACGCGGTGCGCTACCTCGAGGCGAACGGCGGCACCAACTTGTGGGGCGCCATGCAGACGGCTCTGGCGGACGAGCGCACCGACAGCATCTACCTGCTGTCCGACGGGCAGCCCACGGTGGGCGAGATCATCGCGCTGCCGGTCATCTGCGCGCGTCTTGCCGAGCAGAACCGCCATCAGCGCGTGGCCATCCACGTGGTGCTCATCGCCTACGAGAGCCAGGTGCTCGAGCGCCTCGCCGTGGAGAGCGGCGGTTCGTACGTGGAGCGCGGCTGATCGACTACTCCCCCTGCGCTGGCGCCGCTTCGAGCAGCGCGCGCGCCGCCGCGGCGAAGCGCCCCTGCGGGTGGCGCTTCACGTAGTCCCTGAGCAGGCTCTGGCCCGGGGCGCGCGCGGCGGCGCCGAACAGCGCTTCCTCGCGCAGTTCGCCGGCGTGCTCATCGAGCCAGCGTTCGGCGCGCCACACCGCGGGCACGTCGGGCAGGTTCGTGTAGATGGTCCCGGGATAGGCGTCGTACAACGGGCTCTCGCGGCCGCTGCCTGCGCGACAGGGGGGCCACGCCGTTCCGGTCAGCCACTCGAGCACGGCGTGGGCCGGCGCCGGCGCCCCTGCGGTGGCCCCGGCCGCTTCTTCCTCGCAACGCAGCGCCGGTGCGAGCCGCCGGAGGCTTTCGGCGAGGCCGGCAACGTCCGCCTCCTGGCCCGAGCGCACGGCGAAGACCTGGAGCGCCGCGCCTTGCGCCGCGCCCGCGCACCTCCTGCCGAGAGCGAGCACCTGGGCGTCGAGGCGCTTGTCGCGCGCCGTGAGCAGCGCCTCCAGCGCGTCTGGGCCCACGCGCTCAGGTTCCACCTCGAGCAGTGCGAGCACCTCCGTGCTGTTCTCCGCGTCGAGTCCGATGCGGCTGAGCGCCTCCCAGGCAGCGGCCGCGGCCGGGCCTTCGCGCGCGGACCGCAGCACGTCGAGCGCGGCGCGCCGGCCCGCGGCCGAGCGGGCCAGGCCGAGCAGGCGCAGCGCCGCGGGCGCATCGGCACCGCCGCACTCGGCGAGGGCGCGCGGCAGCAGCTTCGCGACGCTCGAGGCGATGCGCGGATCCTCCGGGCCGCACAGAGCGAGCGCCGTGCAGGCCGCGGCCGCGGCCACGGAGAACTGCGCGTGCTCCAGCCACGGCACGAGCGCGTCCACGGCCTCCTGCTGGCCGAGCGCCTCGAGGGCGAGCAGCGCGCGGCCGGCGCCGAGGGAGTTCCCTTCGGCGGCGAGGAGGCCGTCCAGCAGGGCGGACAGGAGCGCCGCGGCCGAGCAGCCGGCCGCGCGCAGCTCCCGCCGCGCCGCCGCAGCCAGGCCCGCGTCCAGATCCAGGCAGCACTGGACCAGGAAGGGGGCGATGCCCTCGCCCGTGCGCGGGGCCAGCGCCCGCACCAGGGCGATCTTCTCCTGCGAGGACCGTTTCGCGTCCTCCGCCAGGGCGAGCAGCTCGCGGGTCGAGGCCTCGCCGGGCAGCGCGCCGAGGGTGGCGATCGCCTGGCGCTCGAGGGCTCCCTGCGCGCGCTTGTCCCGGAGGAAGCGCGCGAGCGGGTAGGCCACCCCGGGATCGCCGAGCCGGCGCAGCGCCTCGAGCAGCGCCGCGTCGACGCTGGCGGGATTCTCCTCGCGCAGCAGGCACTGAGCGATGGCGGGCGCCGACTGGCGCGCGCCGAGCACGCCGAGCGCGCGGGCCGCGGCCGCCACGACCTCGTCCGGCTCGGCCGCCAGGAGCGGCTCGATCTTGCCGGCGGCGCCGGGATCGCCCGCTGCCGCGAGGCCGAAGAGCGCGGCGAGCAGCCCGTCGTCCGGCGTGGTCGCCGGCTCGAGGCACTTCGCGAACAGATCCGCGTGGCCGGGCGCGTCGATGCGCGCCAGGGCCCAGAGGCAGTCGTGGGCACAGAACGCGGCGGCGGCGCACAGCTTCTCCAGCTCGGGCGCGGCGGGCTTGTAGCGCAGCGCCCCGAGCGCCCTGGCCACGGCCAGGCGCTCCGAACTGTCGTCCGAGTCGAGGTCCGGGAGCAGGCGCTTGGCCGTGCGGGCGATCCGCTGCTCGACCGAACGCCGCGCGCCGGCAGGCATCTCTTCTGCCATGAGGCCGAGGAGGAAAACCGTCTCGCCGAGCGTGCAGGTCGACCCCCGCGAGAGGGTGGCCAGCAGGATCTCGACCGCGGCCTCGGGCTGGCAGCGCGCCAGCCCGCGAACCGCGTCCACGCCTTGCTCGGCTTTCCCCTCGCGCAGCAGCACCTTGCCGAGCACCGCGACGGCCGCGGCGGAGTGCGTGCGCGCCAGCGTGTCGATGATCGTCGAGCGATGGTACGTCTCGATCTCGGCGTCGAGCAGCGCGTCGAGCGCTGCGATCCCGCGCTCTCCCTGGTCGCCGAGACCGAGGATCGCGTAGTAGCGGCAGAGGTACTCCTGATCCGAGCGGGCGATGGCGGCAAGCTGCGCCGCCGTGTTCTCGGCGCGGAAGTCGGAGAGGAGCAGGATGAGCGTGTGGCGCTCTGCGTCGTCCGCCGTGCGCCGCAGGCGCTCCACTACCGCCTCGCCCCCCTCCTTGCCCGTGGCGAGGAGCCGCTCGCGCAGCCGGTAGCGCTCGAGGTCGTCCGTGGCGGCGAGCCACTGCTCGACGAGGGCGGCCGGCGCGTCGTCGCCGCCCGGACCCTCCCCGAGAAGGGTCGAGGCGACGAGCAGCACGCGGGCCAGGAACAGGAGCGTCGTGTGCGGCATCATCCGTAGCGTACGCGAGACTCCGCGGGCTCCGCTGGTGATTCGAGATGTGCCAGTGCCGTGCCCCGATGCACCCGCCCGCCGCCGCGGCGCACGTCACCCGCCAGCGAGCCCGGGCATCAAGCGAGTCGAGCAGGCGCGCGCATTGGTGGTCGGGATTGCCAGGTGTCCCAAGAGCGGCTGCCGCAACACGTTGCACCCGCTTCCAGCCGCACTTCGGAGAACGGCGGCGCGGCGGCGCGCGGGCGCTCTGCCGCGGCACGCTGGCACAGGCGTTGCCATTCCGTCCAGCAGGCGACGCGTGCTCGGCCTGCATCGGTTCGTCGTTCGGTGACTCGGCTTCCGGCCGCAAGGAGCAAGACATGGAACGTGCCAGTCTGTTCGAGGGCAAGTACCGCATCGACTCCGAGGGCTTCCTGACCAACCCCATCGAGTGGGACGAGGAGTTCGCCCGCGCCATGGCTCCGCGCGTGAAGATCGACGGGGAACTGACGCCGAAGCACTGGGAGGTGATCCGGTTCATCCGCGACTACTTCACCGATGAAGGCGTCTGCCCGCTCATCTACCAGACCTGCCGGAACACCGGTCTGCGGCTGAACGACCTGAGGACTCTCTTCCCGACCGGCTACCTGCGCGGGGCCTGCCGGCTGGCCGGCATCACCTACCGCCACGGCTACCTGCCCCTTTCCTGGACGGACGCGTTCCGCGGCGGCGCGCGTGAGGCGGCCGGCGAGAAGTCCTACCACGTGAACTCCCAGGGCTTCCTCATCGATTCGCTGGAGTGGGACGAGGAGTTCGCCGTGGGCCAGGCGCGGCAGCTCAAGGTCCCGGGCGGGCTCGGCGCGGAGCACTGGAAGGTCGTCCAGTACTTGCGCGAGAGCTTCCACCGGACCGGCGAGGTCCCGACCGTGTACGAGACGTGCGAGGCCAACGGCATCGAGCTCGATGACCTCGAGCGCCTCTTCCCGGACGGCTACCACCGCGGCGCGATCCGCATCGCGGGCCTGCGCGCGCTGTAGCGGCGGGCCGGCGCCAGGCCGGGCGCCTTCTCCAGGAAGCGACCTTCCCAGTTGTGGACCCCACGAAGTGGGACTATCTTGACCCCGCTCGTGGCGGCGGTTCGCACCCGCCCTCGGGCTGCCGACCCGGATTCGTGCGTGCCGGCCCAGCCGGCTTGAATGGAGGGCGACATGCGGGAGCGCGGTCCACTGTCGAGGTGGGGGCCAGTTGCGCTCGTCACCGGCCTGGCGTTTGGCGCTACGGGCTGCCAGACGGCCCAGGCCGTGGGCAACTACTTCGTGTACCGGTACAACGACTTCGCCGAGATGGTCGACATGGGGCTCACGATCACCACGACGCCCCAGATCGGCCTCTACTGGAACAGCCTCGAGGTGCTCGTCGCGGGCTACAGCAACATCGACGGGTACTTCGTGGGCCTGGGCGGCGGGCAGATCGGCATCACGAGGCACTACAACAACTGCTACGGCCTCGGCATGTCCGTCGAGCGGGTTGGCTGGGGCAGCGGGCTCGACGGCCCGAACCGGGAGGCGTCCATCTCCGAGCGCAAGGGCGGGCTCGTGGGCATGCTCGTGGATCTGGCCGTCTTCCCCTACGAGGGATCGCCCGACTACACCTTCTCCTGAGTGCATTTCATACCCCACATAGGCTATGTGGGGCTTGTCTGGAACGCGCGCTACCTGCAGATGGTCGACGCCCTGCTGGGCATCGCGATGATCGACATCTGCGGCGACGACGGCTACCCCGTCGGCGAGTGGTCCTTCCCTTATCGCAGGGGGCAGGCTGAACCGGAAGAGGCGGCCTGGGTGGAGGAAGAGGAAGCGGAAGAGGAAGAGAAGGCTGAGGTCGAACCGGAACCCGAGGTCGAGCCGTCTCCGCCCGACGACGCCGAGATCGAGGAGCTGCTGAAGTACCTCGAGAAGCAGCGCAAGCAGATCGAGGCAGGGAAGAAGCGCTGACGCCTCGCGGGTCCCCCGCTGGGGCCGGCACGCGCCGGCTCCGGCGGGCCGCGGCCCGCTCCTGGCACGGCCCTCAAGCCGAGGCCGAACTCACCGCTAACATCTTTTTCAGCAACGGTTTGGCGTGATCGCCGTGGCTGGGGCGCGCCAGCCGGTTTCGCTTCATGCAACAGGCATGTGCGGGAATGGACGACGTCGAGGGAACGGTTGCGGGGTGACCGCACGTCTCACGTATGCTATTCGGGTGACCCGTCCAGCGTGGCGCCGCGGTCCGTGGAAGGCGAGGTGAAGCCCCCGCCCTCCGCCCCAAGGAGCACGCCGAGCGGACGGGAGCCCTTGGCGGCCGGGACGCGTTCCTGTTCGGAGGAGACTCGCCCGGCGCTGGAGAGAGTGCCATGAAGCCACGTCGATGGAGCGAAGCGGGTTCTTCCCATGGCGCGGCCGCGCGCGCGGCGGTCGTCCGCGTGCTGCCGGTTCTCGCGGTCCTTCTCGCACTGGCCGCGGCGGCGCGCGGCGGAGACATCACCGCGGTCACGCCCTCGGAGGGCGCGTACGGCACGGCGATCACGATCGACGGCAGCGGCTTCGGCACCAAGGAGCCCGTCGTCTCCCTCGTCTCGGAGTACGTGTCCACGAGCCCCAAGCTGAAGATCCTCTCCTTCAGCGACACGCAGGTCGTGGTGAAGCTGAAGACCGGGCTGGAGGGCGTCTACGACCTGCGTCTCGATCCGGCCGGCAAACAGACGCCGGTGATCAAGCTCAACAACGCCTTCGAGATCCGCGCTCCGGACGTCACCAGCCTCGCGCCGGCGCAGCCCGCGCCCGGCGACCTGGTGACCCTCACCGGCGCCTTCTTCGGCACCAAGGAAGGGTCCGTGTCCCTGGGGTGCAGCAAGGGCGTGGTCAAGGACTGGCAGGAGAACCAGATCGTCTTCAAGTTCTCGACCAACGCCGGCAAGGGCCCGCACAGCGTCACGGTCAAGAACAACGCCGGGCAGGTGACGCTCTGCGGGGCGCTGGACATCCAGTACACGGGCGCCAAGTGCTACAAAGCGCCGTCGGTGGTCAACAAGGTGGCATCCGCGATGGAGGACGTCCTGGCGGACGCGGAGCATCCGAGCGCCGAGCTGAAGGACCTGGCCGAGGAGATCGGCGACGCCTACCTCAACCGCGGCGACCCCCGCGACACGTACGCGGACCTGCTGGCGTCCATCCTCAGCGCCATTCAGACGGGCGCGGACATCCAGGCGGACGCGACGGCGGCCGAGAACGCGCTCAACATCATCGAGCTGCCGGAGCCACCGGACGCCAAGAACAACCCGAAAACCCTGATCATCTACGTGAACGGGCTGCACACGCCGCCCGAGCACGCCTTGCTCGCCGCCGGGCACCTGATGAAGGCCATGGTCGACGCCTACCCGGGGCTGGTCAAGGACTGCGCCTTCGAGGTCTTCTACAACCGCAGCACCGTCGTGGGTGATCCGCCTGGAGAGATCGTGGCGCGCTCCTATCTGCCGCTCGGCGTCTTCCTCGCCCTGCAGGCCGGCGAGGACTTGCTGAAGCTCGGCCCCGACAGTGTCTCGCCGCAGATGGCGCCGCTCTGGAAGTCGTTCTACGACACCTACACGCTCGGCATGGGGCCGTTCGACGAGTGCGAATCCGCGCACGAGAGCCTCGAGGTGTTCGCCGATGACTTCGACAACGCGGTGACCGAGAGCGGCCAGGCCAGCCTGCTCGCCGAGGAGATCGAGGACGCGGTGGTCGCCGGCAAAAGGGTGATTCTCGTGGCCCATTCGCAGGGGAACGTCCTGGTGGAGAAGGCGATCAACCAGGTCGCCGATGACGATCCAGACATTCTCGAAGACGTCGGCGTGGTGGCCGTCGCCAGCTCGACGCCGTACCAGCAGGCCAAGAAGGACGTGGCCTGGTTCAAGCGCCTGACGCTCAGAAGGGACTCGGTGCTGACCCTCGATGATGCGCCGGGCGGCAACCTGGACAACCCGCTCACCAAGGAGAAGAACGTCAATCCCTGTGCCCTTCACTCGGCTGACTGGAGCTACCTCGGCTACTCCTCCTCCCGCAAGAAGATCATCTCGGCCATCAAGCAGATCGCGTCGAGCACGAGTCTGCCCTCGCTGGACGGCAAGTGGGAGGGCACCTACGAGCTGGACTACTACGACTTCTACGGCTGCGGCGGCTTCTCCGACGATGGCGACATGGAGCTGGACCTCGACGGGAAGAGCAAGAAGTACGACGGCGACGGGACGCTCGAGGACATGACCGCGGTCTTGCCGTTCGTGTGCAGCAAGATCGCCACGATCGACCGCGAGATGGAGGTGGATGCGGACGCGAAGTCGGGCGACGACGCCGACGAGGTCAAGCTGGAAGGGGAGATGGTCTACACCTGCCCGCTCACCGGCAAGAAGTACGAGTGGGAGATCAAGGCCAAGGTCAACGGCGACAAGATGAAGGGGACCCTCGAAGGCGAGAACGGCGATGCGGACGGGACCTTCTCGCTGAAGAAGAAGTGAGACGCAGCGCCGCGTGCGCCGCCGCCGGGCGCTACTCTCGGTCACCGTTTCTGGCGGCGTGCCGCCGCCCATCCCACACGGCCAAGGAGATGATCCGATGACGAAGAAGGTGTCGTGGCTGATCGCCGTGCTGGCGCTCGTGTGCCTCGCCTTCCCGCTGCTCAATCTCCTGCTGCCGCCCGCCAACCGCGGCCTGATCGCCGCGGCGCGCGCCGGCGACGCCGCCTTCGCACCGATCGCGGCCCTGTTCGGGGACCGGTGCGCCTGCTGCCACGCGCACGGCGCGGACCTGCCCTTCTACGCCTCGTTCCCCCTCGCCAGCGGCATCATCGAGCGCGACATCGCCGCCGGCCTGCGCTTCTTCGACATGGAGGCGGCGTTCGCCGGCGCAGGCCAGCCCGTCTCCGAGGTCGCGCTGGCGAAGCTCGAACACGTGCTCGACGCGCGCAGCATGCCGCCGGGCCGCTACCTGGCGCTGCACTGGGACGCCGGCATGGGCAGGGAGGACGAACGCATCGTGCGGGACTGGGTGCGCGCCGAGCGGGCGAAACACTGCCAGGGCAGCGGCGCCGCGGCCGAGTTCGCCGCCGAGGTGGTTCAGCCCCTCCAGCCGCTGCCGGAGCTGAACGCCGCCAAGGTCGCCCTGGGAGACAGGCTCTTTCACGACGTGCGCCTCTCCGGGGACGACACGGTCTCGTGCGCCACCTGCCACGACCTGGCCAAGGGCGGCACGGACCAGCAGCGCTTCTCGACCGGCATCCGCGGCCAACTGGGCGGGATCAACGCGCCCACGGTGCTGAACGCCGCCTTCGCCGTGCGCCAGTTCTGGGACGGCCGCGCCGTCGATCTAGTCGAGCAGGCGGGCGGGCCGGTCACCAACCCGATCGAGATGGGGGCCGAGTGGCCCGCGGTGATCGCGAAGCTGGAGCAGGATCCCGAGTACGTCCAGGCCTTCGCCGCCCTCTACGGCGGACAGCTCAGCGCCGCGAACGTCCAGGACGCCATCGCCGAGTTCGAGAAGTCGCTCGTCACCACCGGCGCGCCGTTCGACCGGTACCTGCTGGGCGACGCCGCCGCGATCGGCGAGGTGGAGAAGAAGGGGTACGCGCTGTTCAAGCGGCACGGCTGCGCCTCCTGCCACGCCGGCAGGATCCTGGGCGGCCAGTCCTTCGAGCACATGGGCCTGCGCGAGGACTACTTCGCCGAGCGCGGCAGCGTGCAGGAGGCGGACCACGGGCTGTTCAACTTCACCAAGAAGGAGAGCGACCGTGGCAAGTTCAAGGTGCCGACCCTGCGCAACGTGGCGCTCACGCGGCCCTACTTCCACGACGGCACGGTGAACGACCTGGCCGAGGCGGTGCGCGTGATGGCGCGCTGCCAGTGCGACGCCTCGCTGGCGGCCGCGGAGGTGGAGAGCATCGTGTGCTTCCTCGAGTCCCTGACCGGAGAGCTCGGCGGCAAGCCGCTGAAGTAGGCGGGCCGCGCGCGGCGCCGCCCGATCACAGCAACTGCTGCGTGTTCTCGCTCATGTCCCACCTGTGGCCGTGGGCGGCCATGACCTTCCCCGGCACGATGCACACCAGCGCGAGCAGGCCGTACGTCACGCTCAGCACGAGCGGCGTCGCCCACCAGGGCACGAGGCCGATGGCCAGCCGCTCTTTGAAGTCCATGAACGAGTTCATGGGATACGGGTGCAGCAGGATCTTGGCGATCCAGGCCACGAGGATCAGCAGGAAGAGGATGAAGTAGTTCGAGCGCAGCCTGAGGTGCAGGGCGTGCCAGTGGCTGATCTTGAACACCGGCCGCGCCAGGTCGGCCGCCACCGTCTCGGCCCAGCCCGGATCGGGTGAAGCGAGCCGGCGCATCAGGACCGGGCCGAAGAAGTTCTCCTCGAGCTTGCGCACGCGGCTGCGCCACACGTCGAAGTAGCGGTAGCGGCGCGACTCGATCCACAGGAAGAAGATGAGCAGGGCCAGGCCGAGCACGAGGATGACCTGGTGGATGTCCGGGTGGCCGAAGGCGAAGGTCACGAGACCGCCCGCCGAGATGATCGCCCAGTTGGTGGTGTTGTCCAGGCGCAGGCGCCACGAGGTCGCGCGCTGCATCTCGCCGCGATAGAAGTGGACCATCGCGCTGATGTACTCCTGGCGCGAGAGCCGCTCGCGCTCGGCGGCGTGCGGCTCTTCTGGAGGCGTGACCATGATTGCGTTCCTCCTGGGCGCGGGGCCCTCCGCGCAGGAGTGTAGCCGATCGAGCGCCTGGCGCCGCCCCTACCTGCCGCGGCCGGTCACGGCCGCGAGCGCGGCGAGCGCAGCGGAGCGGGCCTGCTGGTGATCGACGATGGGGCGCGGGTAGGTCGCGCCGAGGCGCACGCCGGCCCGCTCCAGCACGCCCGCGGGCGCCTGCCAGGGGCGGTAGATCCACGCGTCCGGCAGGGCGGCGAGCTCCGGCACGAAGCGCCGCACGTAGTCCCCGTGCGGGTCCCACTTCCTGCCCTGCAGCACGGGATTGAAGATGCGGAAGTAGGGGGCCGCGTCCGCCCCGCAGCCGGCCGCCCACTGCCAGCCGAGCGTGTTGTTGGCCAGGTCCGCGTCGACGAGCGTGTCCCAGAACCAGCGGGCTCCCTCCAGCCAGGAGATGAGCAGGTCCTTGACCAGGAACGAGGCGACGATCATGCGGGCGCGGTTGTGCAGCCAGCCGGTCTGCCACAGCTCGCGCATGCCGGCGTCGATGATGGGATAGCCCGTCGCGCCGCGTTGCCAGGCCGCGAGGAGCGCGGGCGAGCGCCGCCAGGGAAAGGCGGCGTAGGCGGCGCGCAGCGGCTCCTCCGCGCTGCGTGGGAAGTGATGCAGCAGGTGGTGCGCGAACTCGCGCCAGCAGAGCTGCCGCAGGAACGCGCGCACGTCCTCCGCGCCGCGCTGCCGCTCGGCGTGCGCCACGGCCTCGTGCCAGATCTGGCGCGGCCCGATCTCGCCGAAGTGCAGGTGCGGCGAGAGCCTCGAGGTGCCGGCCGCGTCCGGACGATCGCGGCGCTCCGGATACGCCGGGACGCCGCCGCGCAGGAAGGCGCGCAGCCTGCGGAGCGCACCCCGCTCCCCCGGTTCCCAGGCCATTCGGATTCCCGCCGTCCAGTCGATGCGCGGCTCCAGCTCGAGTGCATCCAGCGGCAGGGACCCGGGCCAGCGGCGCGGCGCCGGGATTCTCGACGGCGCGGCCATCGGACGCGGCGGCCGGGGAGCCGCGAGGCAGGCCCTCGAGAAGGGCGTGAAGACTCGGAACGGGCCGCCCGACCGGGTCCGGATCGTCCCGGGCCCGAAGAGGAGGCTCGCGTTGAACGTCTCGACCGCGAT
>DYIW01000096.1 GCA_020723465.1 Phycisphaera mikurensis | reverse complement strand
AGCCGGGCGCCGCGATGGGCCCAGAGCACCGCCTGAGATCCCGATCCAACCGCGGCTTGACGCCGTAGCATAGGGAAGTTCCGTGTTCCATCTCAGCGCCTCCCGCTCTCAGTCGCCCCTCGCACGCTCTGCCTTCCGGAACGGGCCCGTTCAACCGAAGCAGCAGACCACAACGTTCGCTTCTTCGTCAACGATGCACCGGGAGTCGCGCTCCCGCTCCCGGAGAGCAGGGGAAACGGCTGCGACCGCTCCGCCCACGGCGCGTCCCCGCGCCGTGCATTCATTCCGGGGCGGGAGCGGGCTCTGGCCCGCGAGCGCCTACCGCCAGTGAGATGTTCACAAGCGGTCCGGCCTGGCGCTGAACATCGAGATGGCGCGGACGAGGAGCGGAGCAGCGTTTCCCGAGCGGAGGGAGCGGCCGCGACGACGTACCGCGACGCCGCGCGCACCTTCACCACGCTGAACCGGCTGCTTCGCCCACGCTGCGAAGAGCCGCCGCGCATTCGTCGCGCACGCGATGCACCGGGAGTCGCGCTCCCGCTCCCGGAGAGCAGGGAAACGGCTGCGACCGCTCCGCCCCCCTCCCCTCCCCTCCCCTCCGGTTCCTTCAAGGCGACAGCGACGCCCCGCGCAGCCGCTCCTATGTCCCCTCCCCGCCGAAGGTCTCGCCGTCCAGCACGGTGATGCGGTGCGCGCCCACGCTCAGGACGAAGGCCAGGGCCATGAAGCTGGAGATGAGCGACGACCCGCCGAAGGAGAGGAAGGGCAGCGTGACGCCGGTCACGGGCAGGAGCCCGGAGGCGACGCCGGTGTTCAGGAACACCTGTATGCCGAAAAGCGTGGCCACTCCCACGCAAATGTACCGGCCGAAGGCGTCGCGCGTGCGGCGCGCCACGCCGATGATCAGCGCCACGAGCAGGAGGTGCAGGCCGAGCACGATGCTCGCGCCGAGGAAGCCCCACTCCTCCCCGACCACAGCGAAGATGAAGTCATTGCGCCGCTCCGGCAGGTAGTCGAGGCGGTTGTGCGGACCCTCGCCAATGCCCTTGCCCATGAGCCCGCCCGAGCCAATCGAGATCATCGCGTGATAGACCTGGAAGTTCGGCCCCTGCTTCATGGCGCGCAGGACGAGCTCCACCTCCCCGGCCTCGCGGTGCTTGCCCTCGGCGCGAAGCTGGCGCGCGCGCTCGGTCTGCTCGGGAATCGACTGCAGGAAGCTGCGGATGCGCACGCGCTGGTAGTCATGCAGGAAGGGCGAGAAGTAGAGCGCCACGGCGAGCGCCACGCCGCAGCCCGCCACCGAGAAGAGCAGCCGCTTGCTCGCCCCGGCGCAGAACAGCATGGCGAAGAGGATCGGGATCATGATGACGGCCGATCCAAGGTCCGGCTGCTGCGCCACCAGGATCGCCGGAAAGAGCGTCAGCGCGAACGGACCGACCAGGTCCAGCAGGCGCGCCGGCCGCGGCCGGAAGCGCAAGTACGTGGCGACGATGAGGACCACGGCCAGCTTGGAGAACTCCGAGGGCTGCAGCGTGAAGTTGAAGGGCAGCCGGATCCAGCTCTGCGTGCCGCGCACTTTGTCGACTTGGGCCAGGATGAGGAAGAGCAGGAAGCCGAGCGTGAGCGCGTACGCGGGCACGGCCAGGCGCGCCAGCAGCGTGTAGCGCAGGCAGGCGATCACGGCCACGATCGGCAGGGCCGCTCCCACGTAGAGGAGCTGGCGCGGCACCGCTCCCATGCCCCCGTCCTCGCCGCGCGTCGTCGACCAGACGAAGGTCAGACCGATGGCGGTGAGCACCACTGCCACGCCCAGAATGTGCCAGTCGAACTCCTCGAAGGAGTGACGCGCCCGCTCGCGCACGCCGGTCATGGCGCGAACTCCTCCTGGAGCTCCGGCTGCGCCAGCAGCTCGCCGAGCACCGGCGTGCACGCGGCGCCGCCGCCCTCGTCGACGTTCGCCAGGAAGATGGCGAAGGCGATGCGCGGGTCGTCATGCGGGAAGTAGCCGGCGATCCAGGCGTGGTCCTTCTCGCCCTCGGCTTGCGGCGTGCCGGTCTTGGCCGCCACCTTGTAGGGACGCAGGTCCCAACCGTCCCGCGGGCGCGCGGTCCCGGTCTCCGCGACCGCGATCATGCCCTGGCGGATGAGAGAGAGGGTCGTGGCCGAGAGGCCGAGCGGCGCCGGCGCCTCGCGCGGCGCGCGCTCGCCGCCGATCGTGTCGATCAGCCAAGGACGCACGCGCCGGCCGCCGTTGGCCAGCGGCGCCATCAGCGCCGCCACCTGCAGCGGCGTCACGTCGTCGATCGCCGCGTGCCCGATCGCCGTGCGCATGGCGAAGGTCACGCCCCGGCCGGCCTGCAGCGGACAGGCCATCTCGCCGATCGAGACCGCCCCGGGAGGCAGGCCGAGACGCTCGGGATCGCCGAAGCCGCTGGCCTCGCCGCAGCCGAAGCGCCGCGCCATGGCCACGAGCGGATCGAGCCCGACCACCTCGGCCAAGTGGTAGAAGAAGATGTTGCACGACTTCTCCAGCGCGGTGGTGATGCTGATGGTTCCGTGCTGGCCCATGCACTTGAGCTCGGTGCGGCCGACCTGGAGGTGCTTGTTGCAGGCGAAGGTCGTGTTCGCGTTCACCTTGCCGGACTCGAGCGCCGCCGCCGCCGCCACCACCTTGAAGACCGAACCCGGGGGCGGCGGGTTGCCGGGCGGCCGGAAGGCGCGATGGCTGAGCGGATGCGAGGGGTCTTCGGCCAGCCGGGCGTAGTCCTTCTTGATCTCCTGGCGCGTGGGCGAGGGCCAGGTGGCCAGGGCGCGGATCGCGCCGTCGCGCGGGTCGATCAGCGCGATCGCGCCGTCCCGCTGCCGGTGGTCCAGCACGCGCTGGCAGGCGAGTTGCAGCTCGACGTCGAGCGTGAGGCGCACGTCGAGCCCGTGGACGGGCGGCGTCATCTCGAGCAGACGCGTGTCCCGCCTGGCGCTGTCCTGCTCGACGATCTGCCAGCCGCGCCGGCCGCGCAGCACGGGCTCGAGCAGCCCCTCCAGGCCCGTGACCCCCTGCTCCTCGTCGGCCGTGTAGTCCACGTGGCGGATCTGCTGCTTCAGCCAGTCGATGTGCTCCGCCGTGTCGACGTCGATCTCCTCGGGCGGCCGGCTGCGCAGCTCCTGGTAGAGCAGCCAGTCGCCCTCGGCGACGCGCAACACCTCATCGTTCGGGAAGCCGACCCAGCCGAGCAGTGCCGGCGACACGTTCTCGAACTCCTCCGGATAGGAACGCCGCTGCACGTCCCGGATCTCGAAGCCGCGGTAGCGCTCGGGCACGAGGCTGACCAGGTACACCGCTCGATACGTGACCGAGCGCTCCAGCACCCGCTGGCGGCTCTCGTAGTCCTTCTGCAGCGCACGCCGCTGCTTCACCGACTCGGGATCGGGGCTCGCCGCGAGCGCGCGCTCCACCGCGGCTCCGATCTCGCCGATCTCCTCGTCGATCAGATCGATCAACGCCGCCGGCGTGGTCTCGATGGCCTGCGCCAAGTCGGCGATGGCCCCGAGCTGGCCGCGCGCCCGCTCCTCCACGCGTTCGAGACTCCCCTCGACCAGCGCATGCGCCGGCGCGGCCCTGTCCGCCAGCTTCTTGCGCGCGGCGCGGAACTGTCCGGCCTCGAGGTCGAGGAGGCGACGGAGGTAGTAGTCGAGGTCCTCGCGCAGGTGGGCGGGGAGCCGCGCGATCTGCTCCTCGGACGTGGCGAGCACGAAGCGCACCCACTCGTCCGGCTGGCTGGCGAGCGCGCGCACGGTCATGGCGCGCTCCGCCTGTCCGGCCGCGTCGAGCAGGATGCGGCCCGCGCCGAGGAGCTGGCCGACCGGGGTCTCGCGCCGGAACTCCTGGAGGACGAAGGAAAGCTGGTGGACCGTCTCCCCTTCGGCCAGCGGCCGGCCGTAGCGGTCGAGCAGGCTGCCGCGCCGGTACGGGACGGGCCGCCCGCCGGTGCGGCTGGCGCGCGCCTCGCTTTCCCAGAAGTCGCGCGTCACGAACTGCAGCAGGACGAGGCGCCCCTCCACGATCGCGAACAGCGCCGCGATGATCCAGGTGAGCAAGCGCAGCCGTATGAGCGCCATCGGTAATGCGTGGAAGGTCCTCGGGAAGCCGGCGAGTGCACGCCGCGCCGCACCTGTTCTACCGGCGTGCGCCGCCTGAGCGAAAAGGGAAATGAACCGGCCGCGGCCGGGGAGGCCGGCGCCTCAGGGCCCGACGCGCAGCAGGCGCAAGAGGCCGTAGATGCCTGGCGCCACCAGCGTGGCCGAGAGCGTGGCCACGGTCATGCGGAACAACCCGCCCATGCCGCCGATGCCCAGGTCGGGCAGGATGAAGCCGGCCGCGGCGTGCAGCCCCAGGTAGAGCGCTCCGGCCGCGAACGACACCACCCACTGCGTGACGAAGCGCTCGGCGAAGACCGCGCCGCGCACCGCCGCCACCGCCTGGGCCACGCACAGGAGGATGAGCACGGTGGAGACGAGCGGCTCCAGGCCCAGGCCGGCGCGCAGCAGGCCGAGGATGCCGGCGGCGGCCGAGATCCACTCGCGCCGCGCGAACAGGCCGAGGTAGACGGCCAGGATCGGCCCGAGTTCCGGCGCCACGCGCGTCATCCGGCCGAGCAAGGCCTGGAGGAACAGCAGGAAGATCGCGGCGGCGATGAACGGCAGGAGGGCCACGCCTCAGTCCTTCCACGGATCGTCCGGCATGCCGCGGCGCCAGACCACGTGCACCGCCGTTTCCGGCGGCGCGGCCTGGCGCTGCACGTGGAACGTCTCGCCCTCGCTCCACAGGACCGTGCCGACCTTCAAGCCGCGCGGCACGTGCGGGCCCCGGCCCGTGGTCACCAGCAGGTCGCCCGGCCGCGGGACGCGCTCGCCCGAAAGGAAGGTCATGTCGCCGCCGTCCTCCGCCACGGCGGCGGTGCGCGCGCGCAGGGGAAACACGCTGTCCTCGGCCATGACCAGGAAAAGCAGGTCCTGCCCCGGGTCGAACGCGCCGCGCACGCGCGCGATGCCCGCGAAGGCCGCCTCGATCGTGCCGGCGAAGCTCCCGCTGACCTCCACCACTCCGCCCTCGGGCAGGCCGAAGCCGGTGAGGTTCGCGCCGTCGCGCCAGTGGGAGGCGAGGCCGCAGGAGAGGCGCGCCACCTGGTCGACGAAGAAGGAGGAAGGCGCCGGGCTGGGCGGCGCGTGGGACAGCAGGACCACGACCGCGTCCAGTTCGGCCAGGTCGATCCGGGGCCGCAGGCAGAAGGCCTCGCGGCCGGCGCGCGCGAGCTTCAGGTCGCGTTCGATCCCGCCGAGACGCAGGCCCGCAGGCAGGGTCGGGATCGAGGCGGGCACGAGGTCCCCGGTCTCGGGCGTGACGGCGTCCCTGCCGGCCTCGAGCCCGGAGAGGCGCTCGGGATTGGCCACGGCCGCGGCCCATTCGCGGCCCGCCAGCCCCGTCAGGACCAGGCGGACGGCCGGCTTGCCCTCCTCGCCGGCGCAAGCGCCGGCGAAGCGCGCCTCGGGCGTGAAGGGCGTCTCGACCACGGCCACGCCGTCCTTCGCGTGTCGGACGCGGCCCACGCCGTACTGCCCGGCGAGCACCGGATCGCCAGGCGAAAGCTCCACGCCCGTGCCCGCGTCGATGAGCAGCAGGCGCTGGTGCAGATCGAGCACCACCACGCGCGCCACGGCCTGCGGGCGGCCCGGGGCGACCACCTCGGCGCCGGAGCGGAGAACCGCGTCGCGCGCGGCCAGACCCCTTGCCACGCGCTCGTCCAGCCCCGAGGGCGGCGGCGCGGGAGGAGGGGCCGACATGCGCGCGCGCAGCGCCACCAGGCCGGCATCCAGCGGGCGGAACAGGTGTACCGCGAGCAAGTCGATGTGACGCACGAACCTCGGCGCCGCCGGCGTCGCCGACAGCAGCGCCAGTCCGACGATCACCAGGCTCGCGCGCAGCCGCGTCTTCACCAGGCCCCTGCCGCTCCGACAAGAGGACGCGCCGGCCGCGAACGGACCGGCGCTGGAGCGCAGGAGCTTAGCAGCCCGGCACGGAAGCGCGCTGTGTTTCGAGCGCGCGCATCAGGGCAGCAGGTCGATCCTGACGCAGTTCGACACGGCCCAGCCCATGGGCTGCGCCACGTCCTGGCAAACGGCCTGGACGTAGAGGTACGCCGGGCCGTTCCCGCCCGGCACGCCGTTCGGGAAGCTGATCTCGCCCTGGCTGTCCGTGGCCAGCATGACCACGACCAGGAACGCGGGCGCGATCGGACAGAGGGTGCCGCCGGCCTCCCACACGTACGTAGGCGTGAAGAAGGGCGAGGCCAGCAGGATGGCGAGCGCGTTGGGCGGCGCCCCGGTCAGCAGGAAGTCCGCCGTGGCTCCCGAGTAGAGCGGATCCCCGCACACCGAGAGCGTCACGTTCCCCGGCCCCTGGTAGCCCATGTTGCGTTCGCAGGGGCCCATGAGGTTCTCGTACCAGACGACCCTGGCGTCCACGCCGGAGTTCGACAGCACCTCCGGATTGCCGTCGCCGTTCAGGTCCACGGCGCTCGCGCGCGGAGCGCTGTACGAGAATGGGAAGACGCAGCGCAGCGGACCGAAGGAGCCGAGTCCGTCGGTGTTCTCGTACCACAGGGTCGTGCCGCTCACTCCAGAGGCGGACAGCACGTCCGTGTCCCCGTCCCCGTCCAGGTCCGCGGCGCACAGCGAGTTCGCCCCGTCCACGGCAGTCGAGATCACCCGCTGCGGGCCGAAGCTCCCCAGGCCGTTCGTGTTCTCGTACCAGGCGATCTTGTCGTCGTTGGGCGAAGCGGAGAGCACGTCCGCGTCTCCGTCACCATCTACGTCCGCGGCGGCCACGGAGCCCGCACCGTCCGCGGCGGTCGAGATCAGGTTCTGCGGACCGAAGCTCCCCAGGCCATTCGTGTTCTCGTACCACGCGACCTTGTCGTCGTACCCGGAAGCGGACAGCACATCCTGATCGCCGTCGCCGTCCAGGTCCGCGGCGAACACGAAGTTCGCCCCGTCCGCCGCAGTCGAGATCACCTGCTGCGGCCCGAAGGTCCCCAGCCCGTTCGTGTTCTCGTACCACGCGATCTTGTCGTCGGACCAGGAGGCCGACAGCACGTCCGCGTCGCCATCGCCGTCCAGATCCGCGACGAACACGCGGTTCGCTCCGTCTGCCGCGGTCGAGATCACCTGCTGCGGGCCGAACGCCCCCAGGCCATTCGTGTTCTCGTACCAGGCGATCTTGTCCTCGCCCGCGCAGGCCGAGAGCACGTCCACGTCCCCGTCGCCGTTCAGGTCCGCGGCGAACAGGGAGTTGGCGGCATTCGCCAGGGTAGCCACGACGATCCGGGGACCGAAGAGCCCCGAACCGTACAGGTTCTCATACCACGCGATCTCGTGAGGGAAGTACCCGGTGGACAGCACGTCCTGGTCGCCGTCGCCGTCCAGGTCGGCGGCGATGGCATCGCCGGCATAGGCGGGCTGGATGGAGACCGGCTGCGCTGGACCGAAGTCGTCAAGGCCGAGCGGATCGTTCTCCTGCCACGCGATCCTGTCGAGGGAGTGGGAGGCGGACAACACGTCCTCGTCCCCATCTCCGTCCAAGTCCACGGCGAACACGGCATCCGCATGGAGGGTACTGATGGCGATCACCTGCTGGGGGCCGAAGTTCCCCAGACCGTCCCTGTTCTCGTACCAGGCGATCCCGTCGTACGCCGCGCACAGGACATCGGGATCCCCGTCCGCGTCCACATCCGTGGCGACAATGGAGCGCGCTCCGGAGAGGATGTCGATCACCTGCTGGGGGCCGAAGCTCCCCAGGCCGTTCGTGTTCTCGTACCACGCGACCTTGCCGTCGCTCACCGATGCCGACAGCACGTCCATGTCCCCGTCCCCGTCCAGGTCCGCGGAAGAAACGGAGTTTGCATTGTTCGCCAAGGTGGTGATCACCTGTTGCGGGCCGAAGCTTCCCAGGCCGTTCAGGTTCTCGAACCACGCGACCGTGCCGTCACTGGCCGAGGCGCACAGCACGTCCGCGTCGCCGTCTCCGTCCAGGTCCGCGGCGCGGACCGACATGGGCTCGATGCCGGCGGTCGAGATCACCTGCTGCGGGCCGAAGTTCCCCAGGCCGTTCAGGTTCTCGTACCAGGCCAGCTCGTCGTCGTTCGTGGACGTCGACAGCACGTCCAGATCCCCGTCTCCGTCCAGGTCCGCGGCATACACCGAGACCGCGTAGTTCGCGGCGGTCGTGATGACCCTCTGCGTCCCGAACGTGCCGTTCGTGTTTTCATACCAGGCGATCGTGTCGTCCAGCCCCGAGGCCGAGAGCACGTCCGGGTCCCCGTCGCCGTCCAGGTCCGCGGCGAACACGCACTGCGCGTAGAACGCCGCGGGCCAGATCATGTTCTTCGTCCAGGAGGTCCCCAGGCCGTTGGTATTCTCGTACCAGGCGATGTCGTCGTCCAAGTCCGAGGACGAGAGCACGTCCGTGTCCCCGTCTCCGTCCACGTCCACGGCGAAGACCGAGGTCGGCCCGTTCACGGCCGTCGAGATGAGGTTGACACCGCCAAACTCCCCCTTGGCGCAGAGCGCCGTGGCCGGGACGCCTCCCAGCCAGATCGCGACACAGAGCAGCTTCCAGCAGGCGAGCGGCTTCATCGTGACTTCCTCCATCCTCGAGACTCGTTCGGCCTCGCGGCTTTCTCCGGGGAGACCAGCCAGGACAGGCGCGGCGCGGTTCATGGTAGCAGCTCGATCCGGACGCAGTTGGAGACAGCAAAGCCCTGGGGCTGCAAGGCGTCCTGGCACACCGCCTGCACGTAGAGCACAGCCAGGCCGCCCCCGCCCGGGACGCCGTTCGGGTAGTTGATCTCGCCGCTGCCATCCGTGGACAGGAACACGAGCAGCAGCGGCGGCAGGATCGGGCAGAGGTAGCCGCCGGCCTCCCACACGTAGGTCGGCTTGAAGAAAGGCGACAGGAACACCAGGGTCGCGGCGTTCGGCGGCGCCCCGGTCAAGGTGAAGCTCGCGGTGTTGCCCGAGGAGAGCGCCTGCCCCCACACCTGGATCGCCACGTCGCCCGGACCCTGGTAGCCCATGTCGGGCTGGAGGACCCCCATCAGGTTCTCGTACCAGGCGATCCGGTCGTCGTCGTACGAGGCCGAGAGCGCGTCCGCGTCGCCGTCCCCGTCCAGGTCCGCGGCGAACACGGCGATCGCGCCGTTCGCCAGCGTCCAGATGGCGTGCTCTGCGCCGAAGCCGCCCAGGCCGTCGGCGTTCTCGTACCAGGCGATCTTGTCGCCCAGGAACGAGGCGGAGAGCACGTCGAGGTCTCCGTCCTCGTCCAGGTCAGCGGCGAATGCCGAGTATGCGCCGAGCGCCGCGGTCGAGATGACCTGCTGCGCGCCGAAGGCGCCCAGGCCGTTGGTGTTCTCGTACCAGGCGATCTTGCTGTCGAAGCGCGAGGCGGAGAGCACGTCCGCGTCGCCGTCGCCGTCCAGGTCCGCGGCGAGCACGGACGCCGCCCCGTCCGCCGCGGTCGAGATCAGCTTCTGCGCGCCGAAGCTGCCGGCGCCGTCCGTGTTCTCGTACCACGCGACCTTGTCGTCGTACTGCGAGGCGGAGAGCACGTCCGCGTCCCCATCGCCGTCCAGGTCGGCGGCGGCCACGGCCATGGCCCAGATGGTCGCGGTGCTGATCAGCTGCTGCGCGCCGAAGCTCCCCAGGCCGTTCGTGT
Organism: Phycisphaera mikurensis; assembly: GCA_020723465.1. GTDB lineage: Bacteria > Planctomycetota > B15-G4 > B15-G4 > JADJEK01 > JACQZJ01. The sequence goes on along the minus strand of DYIW01000096.1, from coordinate 8,665 downwards.
TCTGGTACCACGCGATCTTGCCGTCCACTTGCGAGCAGGACACCACGTCCAGATCCCCGTCGCCGTCCAGGTCCGCCGCCGAGACGCACGAGGCCCCTTTCGCCGCCGTGGAGATCAGCTTCTGCGCGCCGAAGCTCCCCGCGCCGTCCGTGTTCTCGTACCAGGCGATCTTGTTGTCCGCCCAGGAGGCCGAAAGCACGTCCGCGTCGCCGTCCCCATCCAGGTCAGCGGCGGACACGGACGCTGCCTGGTCCGCCGCGGTGGAGATCACGCCCCCGGGATAGAAGGTCCCGAGACCGTTCACGTTCTGATACCACCTGATCTCGTCGTCCGCCCACGAGGCGGACAGCACGTCCGCGTCGCCGTCCCCGTCCAGGTCCGCCGCGTACACGGACCGGGCCTGGTCGGCACCGCCGATCACGTCCTGCGGCCCGAACTCGTCCGTGCCGCCGAGAGCAGCCGCCGTGCCCGAGCCCAGGCAGAACCCGACCACGATCCAGAAGATGCACGCCTTCATGCTGACCTTCTCCAACCCCGAGACCCGCTCGGCCATGCCGCTTCCGCCTTGAATGACCCGCCGGGCGCGCCCGGCTCTGCCAGCCATCAGTCTACCCGAAATCGCCCGTCGGGTAACTGAGCGAGGGCCCAGCCGGCCCTGACCATCCCGGCGCAGGAGCCGATGCCAGGCCATGCCTACGATCCCCGCTCCAGCCGCAGTACCGGCGCCTTGCTTGACTGCGGTCTTGGAACGCAGCCAGAGACCCTCGCGACGCTCTAGCCCAACCCCGACGCGTCCAAATCCGTGCTACGCCGTACCTGGGCACGGGAACCTCCGATCCCTCCCCAGGACCCGGGTCCCACTCCTGCCAGTCACCAGAGACCACCGGACCGTCGGTTGTGTCAGTTCGGCAGGCGCGGAGACCCTCCGATTCGGAGGGCAAGCCGACCCGCTGCGGGCTCGTGCCACCTCATGGGCAGCAAGCAGGAGCTGCCCGAATCAGGTGCCGGCGCAGGCCCCGGCGGCCGAGACAGCGATCAGCCGACCGTGGCGGCGCCTTCGAAGGTGGACCGGTAGTTCCAGGGCATCCAGTTGTTGGCGCACGGCCCGGACCTTGTCCTTGTCGCGCGCCGCTGGAGCCGGTCCAGCCGGTCGACCGGATCGACGCCAGCGAGCTTGGAAGCGTCGATCAGGCCCAAAACAGCTCGCCGACACCCGCCCCGCCTTGAGGGAAGGAAGGTCCCGGTGATGCGTCGGCTCGAGCGAACCTGTCGTCACATGTCCTCGAAGAGGGTACCGGCGACCCAATCCTCGCTTCCTGGAGCGGTTCGGCCGAGTCCTCCGCCAACGGTGGAGCCGTAGCCGTTCGCCACATTCTGCTCGCCTCCTCCGACCACCGAGAGGATCCCCTTGGCTTCATTGAGCTCTCCGCCGCAAACATGCGAGTTGTTGCCGATGGCCTTGTTTACGTTGCCGCCAGAAATGGAAGAGTACTCACCCAACGCGACGCTCTGGCTGCCGCCTGCAATTACAGAGTGGTAGCCGGACGCCACGTTCCAGAGCCCACCGAAGATGCCAGACGCCTCGGCGGTCGCATCGTTGCCTGACCCACCCGAGGCGCAAGAGGCCTCTCCAAACGCTTCGTTTGCTCTGCCGCCAACCACCACGGCGAAATTGCCGCTCGACAGGTTTTCACGGCCTCCCGATGCTGTGGCAGCCAGACCGGTGGCCAGGTTGTTCCGTCCGCCCACAACCGTAGAAAAGGCTCCGATCGCCTGGCCCCCGGGGCCACCGACATTCCCGCCGCCGATGACCGAAGCATGAGGCCCGCTCGCGTTGCTGGAAGCACCTCCCACGACGCACGAGAACATGCCGCTCGCGGTGTTCCACTGGCCACCACCGACCCAAGCCCCCTCGAAGCTGGCCGTGTTGCGTTGGCCACCGCTTGCGGCTGCCCATCGGGCAGTGGCGTTGTTCTCGGAGCCGGAAGAGACTGTCGCCCCGTCTGCGGTCGCCTGGTTCCTGAAGCCTCCGGTCACGGTGGCGTGTCGGGCCGTGATCTGGTTGTTCTCTCCGAACACCACGCCGCCATGGCTGGTGTACGTGTTCTTCTGCCCAGCAACTATGTTGTGAGAGCCGGTTCTCAGGTCCGGGAATCCGAACGACCCGAACTCGTTGTACCCAACGATGAGATTGCCGGTTCCATCGTCGGTCTCGGTCGCTCCATGGCCGTTTACCACCTGCAGGTTGACCCCCTGTACCCGGAGCGTCTTGACCTGACCGCCGGCCCCGTCGTCGAGGTAGACGATGCTGAGGTGGGAGAGGATGTCCTTCTGCTCGTCCGTGAGGCAGCAGAACTTGACCACCTTCGTAGCCTGGGCTTGAACGGCAGATCCGCTGCCGAAAAACGCCATGCCGACCACAGCGACGCCCGCTCCTGTCGCTGCCGAGAGCCACTTGCTTGGGGATGATCGCATGGGGTTCCTCCATGTCTTAGGCGATTGTGTCCCTTGCATCGACCATGGACAGGAATCGCTTGAGATGGACCGCTGCCCTGCTTGGGAGACTTGTGCGGGGCCTCAGGTGTGGCCTACGGCAGCGGGCCGCGAGCGATGAACGCCTTCATGCTGACCTTCTCCATCCCCGAGACCCGCTCGGCCATGCCGCTTCCGCCTGAATGACCCGCCGGGCGCGCCCGGCTCTGCCACTGGTCAGAGTACCAGAGACGGCGCGCCGAGTAACCGCGCGAGGGCGGGCGCCACGCGGCTCATGGCAGGAGGTCGATCCGTACGCAGTTCGAGATGCTCCAGCCCATGGGCTGGCCCGCGTCCTGGCAGGCCGCCTGCACGTAGATCGAGGCCGGGCCGTTGCCGCCCGGCACCCCGCCGGGGAAGTGGATCTCGCCCTGGTTGTCCGTGGACAAGAGCACCATCAGGAGCGGCGGCAGGAGCGGACAGAGGTAGCCGCCGGCCTCCCACACGTACGTAGGAGTGAACGACGGCGACACCAGCAGGAACGTCACGGCGTTCGGCGGCGCATTGCTCAGCACGAACGTCGCGGCGTTCCCCGCGGACAGCGCCTGCCCCCAGATCACGATCCTTGCGCTCCCCGGCCCCTGATAGCCCATGTCCGCCTGGGACACGCCCATGAGGTTCTTGTACCAGGCGATCGTGTCGTCCAGGAGCGACGCGGAGAGCACGTCCGGATCGCCGTCGCCGTCCAGATCGGCCGCGAACACGTGCCAGGCGCCGTCCGCCGACGCGGAGATCGGGCGCAGCGGACCGAAGTTCCCCAGTCCGTCCACGTTCCTGTACCAGGCGACGTGGTCGTCGTCGTAGGAGGCGGACAGAACATCCGCGTCCCCGTCCCCGTCCAGGTCCGTGGCGAACACGGACACCGCGTAGTCCACTGCGGTCGAGACCAGCTTCTGCGGGCCGAAGCTCCCCAGTCCGTTGGTGTTCTCGTACCACGCGATCTTGTCGTCAAAGAACGACGCGGACAGGACGTCCGCGTCCCCGTCCCCGTCCAGGTCCGCGGCGAACACGGACAGAGCATAGTCAGCCGCGGTCGAGATCACCTGCTGCGGGCCGAAGGCCCCCAGGCCGTTCGTGTTCGCGTACCACGCGATCTTGTCGTCGTTCGACGAGGCCGAGAGCACGTCCAGGTCCCCGTCCCCGTCCAGGTCCGCCGCGCACACGCACCGCGCCCCGTCCGCGAGGGTCGTGATGATCTTCTCCGCGCTGAAGGCGCCCAGTCCGTTCGTGTTCTCGTACCAGGCGATCTTGTCGTCCACGACCGACGCGGACAGCACGTCCGCGTCCCCGTCCCCGTCCAGGTCCGCGGCGACCACGGACCACGCGCCGTTGGCCGCCGCCGAGATCAGCCTCTCCGGGCCGAAGGCGCCCGCGCCGTTGGTGTTCTCGTACCACGCGATCGTGTCGTCGTACTCCGAGGCGGACAGCGCGTCCTCGTCCCCGTCCCCGTCCAGGTCCGCGGCGCACACGCAGCAGGCCCCGTCCGCCGAGGACGAGATCACCTTCTCTGAACCGAAAGCGCCCAGACCGTCCGTGTTCTCGTACCAGGCGATCGTGTCGTCGTTCCCCGAAGCGGACAGCGCGTCCCTGTCCCCATCCCCGTCCAAGTCCGCGGCGCAGACGTGCCGCGCGGCGTTCGCCAGGGTCGTGATCGCCTGGGCCGCTGCGAAATCGCCGGAGGGGTGCAGTTCGTTCCCGTACCACGCGATCTTGTCGTCCTCCTGCGAGGAGGACAGCGCGTCCAGGTCCCCGTCCCCATCCAAGTCCGCGGCGAACACGGACCATGCCCAATCCGCGGCAGTGGAGATCACCCTCTGCGGGCCGAAGGTCCCAAGTCCGTCCGTGTTCTCGTACCACGCGATCTTGTCGTCGCCGGCCGAGGCGGACAGCACGTCCGCGTCCCCGTCCCCGTCCAGGTCCACGGCGAATACGGACCATGCCCCGTTCGCAGCAGCGGAGATCAACTTCTGCGGGCCGAAGGTCGCCAGTCCGTTCGTGTTCTCGTACCAGGCGATCTCGTCGTCGCCCATCGAGGCGGACAGCACGTCCACGTCGCCGTCCCCGTCCAGGTCCGCGGCGAACACGGACATCGGGAAGTGCCCGGCGGTCGAGATCAGCTTCTGCGGGCCGAAGGCCCCCAGACCGTTCGTGTTCTCGTACCACGCAACCTTGTCGTCGTTCGTCGAGGCGGACAGCACGTCCAGGTCCCCGTCCCCGTCCAGGTCCGCGGCGCACACGGACCTTGCATAGTTCGCGACAGTCGAGATGACCTGCTGCGGGCCGAAGGCCCCCAGACCGTTCGTGTTCTCGTACCACGCGACCTTGTCGTCGCTCGACGAGGCAGACAGCACGTCCGCGTCCCCGTCCCCGTCCAGGTCCGCGGCGACCACGCAGTCAGCGCCGTCCGCGGCAGTGGAGATCACCCTCTGCGGGCCGAAGCTCCCCAAACCGTTCGTGTTCTCGTACCAGGCGATCTTGTCGTCGCTGCCCGAGGCGGACAGCACGTCCGCGTCCCCGTCCCCATCCAGGTCCGCGGCGTGCACGGACCATGCCCCGTTCGCGGCAGTGGAGATCACGTTCGGCGGGCCGAAGCTCCCGAAGCCGTTCGCGTTCTCGTACCACGCGATCGTGTCGTCGCCGGCCGAGGCGGACAGCACGTCCGCGTCCCCGTCCCCGTCCAGGTCCGCGGCGAACACGCACGTTGGGTCATACGCAGCCGTCGAGATGACGCTCTGCCCGCCGAACCCTCCCGCGCAAAGGGCCGTGGACCGAACCCACCCCAGACAGACCCCCAGCACGATCATGCTCCAGACGGCGGCTCGCTTCATGCTGACCTCCCGCGTCCCCGAAGGCCCTCCGGCCATGCTGTTTCCACCAGGAACCCGCCGGCCCGAGTCCGGCTCTGCTGCCCGTCCAGCGTACCCGAAACCCGGACGGGAGACTCGAAACCAATATCACCGAGCCCGCCGAGGGTAACCGGCCGCCGGCCCGAGGTCCCGAGCGGGTCGGCCGGCGCCGGCGACCCGGATCAGGGCAGCAGGTCGATCTTCACGCAGTTGGTGACCGCGAAGCCCATGGGCTGGCCCGCGTCCTGGCACGCGGCCTGCACGTAGATCGAGGCCGGGCCGCTGCCGCCCGGCACGCCGCCCGGCAGGTCGACCTCGCCGCTCGCGTCCGTGGCCAGGACGAGCGTCACCAACGGCGGCAGGATCGGGCAGAGGGTGCCTCCGACTTCCCACACGTACGTGGGCGTGAACGACGGCGACACCAGCAGGAAGGTCAGGGCGTATGGCAGCGCGCCGCTCAGCACGAACGTTGCGGCATTCCCCGTGGAGAGCGCCTGGCCCCAGACCTGGATCTCCGCGTCGCCCGGTCCCTGATACCCCATGTCCGCCTGGGGCACGCCCATCAGGTTCTTGTACCAGGCGATCTTGTCGTCGAGGACCGACGCCGACAACGCGTCCGGATCGCCGTCTCCGTCCAGGTCGGCGGCGCACACGTGCCACGCGCCGTCAGCCAGATCGGAGACCCGGTTCGGCGGGCCGAACCCGCCCGCGCCGTTCGGGTTCTCGTACCACATGATCCGGTCATCGTCGTACGACGCGGTCAGCACGTCCACATCGCCGTCGCCGTCGAGATCGATGGCGAACACCGAGAGTGCGTAATCCGCGAAGGTCGAGATCACCTGCTGCGGGCCAAACGCGCCCAGGCCGTTGGTGTTCTCGTACCAGGCGATCTTGTCGTCGTTCGCCGAGGCGGAGAGGACGTCCGCGTCCCCATCTCCGTCCACGTCCGCCGCGAACACGGACAGCGGGTAGTCCGCAGCCGTCGAGATCACCTGCTGGACGCCGAACGCACCCAGGCCGTTGGTGTTCTGGTACCACGCGATCTTGTCGTCGTTCGACGACGCGGACAGCACGTCCAGGTCTCCGTCCCCGTCCACGTCCGCGACGAAGGCGCAGCGCGCCCCGTCCGCCAGGGTCGTGACGATCTTCTCCGCGCTGAAGGCGCCGGCGCCGTTCATGTTCTCGTACCAGGCGATCTTGTCGTCCACGACCGAAGCCGACAGCACGTCCGCGTCCCCGTCCCGGTCCACGTCCGCGGCAAGGACGCACCACGCGCCATTGGCGGCCGCGGAGATGACGTTCTTGGGGCCGAACAGCCCGAGCCCGTCCGTGTTCTCGTACCACGCGATCGTGTCGTCGTACTCCGAAGCGGACAGGGCGTCCGTGTCGCCATCCCCGTCCAGGTCCGAAGCAAACACGGAACATGCCCCATTCGCCCCGCTCGTGATCACCTTCTGCGGGCCGAACGCGCCGAGGCCGTCCGTGTTCTCGTACCACGCGACCTTGTCGTCGTTCGACGAGGCGGACAGCAGGTCGCGGTCGCCGTCGCCGTCCACGTCCGCGGCGTGCACGCTCCGGGCGGCGTTGGCCAGGGTCGTGACCACCTGGTCGGGACCGAAATCGTCCACGCCGATCTCGTTCACGTACCAGACGATCTTGTTGTCGCCGGCCGAAGCCGATAGTACGTCCGAGTCGCCGTCACCATCCAGGTCCTCGGCGAAGACACAGTGTGCCTCGTCTGCGAGGGTCGAGATGACCGTCTGCGCGCCGAAGCTGCCCAGCCCATCCGTGTTTTCGTACCAGGCGATCTTGTCGTCGTACATGGAAGCCGACAGAACGTCCGTGTCGCCGTCGCCATCCAGATCCCCCGCATACACTGAGCGCGCGCCGTCCGCAGCGTTCGAGATCACCTTCTGCGCGCCAAAGCTCCCCAGCCCGTTCGCGTTCTCGTACCAGGCGATCTTGTCGTCGTTCGCCGACGCCGACAGCACGTCCGCGTCCCCGTCCCCGTCCAGGTCCGTGGCGTACACACATCGTGCGAGGCTCACAGCAGTCGAGATCACCTTCTGCGGGCCGAAGGTCCCGAGACCATTCGTGTTCTCGTACCAGGCGATCTTGGCGTCGTTGTACGAGGCAGACAGCACGTCTGCGTCCCCGTCCCCATCCAGGTCCGCAGCGAATACGGACATCGCTCCGCTCGCCGCAGTCGAGATCACCTTCTGCGCACCGAAGGCCCCCAGGCCGTTCGTGTTCTCGTACCACGCAATGATGCCGTAGCTTGCCGAGAGCACGTCCGCGTCCCCGTCCCCGTCCAGGTCCGCAGCGAACACGGACATCGCGCCGCTCACAGCGGTCGAGATCATCTTCTCCGGGCCGAACGTCCCCAGACCGTTCACGTTCTCGTACCAGGCGATCTTGTTGTCGTTCCACGACGCCGATAGCACGTCCGCGTCCCCGTCCCCGTCCAGGTCCGTGGCATACACGGATGTCGCGTAGCTCGCCGCAGTCGAGATTACCTTCTGCGCGCCGAAGGTCCCGAGCCCGTTCAAGTTCTCGTACCAGGCGATCTTGTTGTCGTTGGACGAGGCGGACACCACGTCGCGATCCCCGTCCCCGTCCAGGTCCGTGGCAAAGACACACTCTGCAAAACCCGCGGCCGTCGAGATGACGTTCTGCCCCCCGAATCCCCCCGCCCCCTGGGCAGCGCCCGGAGTCCATCCCAGGCACACCCCCAGCCCAACCACGGTCCATGCCAGCCTTCGCTTCATGGTGACGTCCACAGCATCCCCGAGGCACTTCCGGGCATTCTGCTTCCACCAGAACGACCCGCCGGCGCACGCCGGGCTCTGCGACAGACCCAGTCTACACCGGACGGCAGCCAGACCTCAATCCCAGCCGCATCCTGCACGGCCCGTCCCGGCAGCGCCTTGCCACAAGACGTGCCGGAACAACTGCCGGATCAGCGCTGGCCGCGGTTCGATTCGCCCTTCGTCCGACCAGGCGGCCGGCGGCGGGAACGCGCAGCGGGTCTCCGCGGACCGCGACCACTCCCGATGGGGCCTCTGCCGCGCGGCGCGGCGCGGGTCTTCCCTTGGAGCGCCTTGGAGAAGGCCGCCAGGTCGCCGGCCAGGGCAGCGGCATCGATCAGTCGGGCAAGATGGTTCTGATCCGTGATGGCCTCGACCGCGCGCGTGAGCGCTTTGGGAACAGGCCCGAAGCGCACTTCGAGGATGCGCAGGACGTCCTCCCTGCGGCCGCGCTCGAGCCCCTCCCGCTCCCACTTGGTG
>DYIW01000095.1 GCA_020723465.1 Phycisphaera mikurensis | reverse complement strand
GTTGACGAAGCACTGCTGCTGCAGGCCCTGCTCGAACTTCGGGTAGCAGGCGATGCACTTCTCCGACGTGCCGGTCAGCGGATTGAAGAAGACCTTCTTGTAGGGGCAGGCCTGCACACACTCGCGATAGCCGCGGCAGCGCTCCTGATCGACGAGCACGATGCCGTCCTCCGGCCGCTTGTAGATCGAGCCGCGCGGGCAGGCGGCGAGGCAGGCCGGATAGGTGCAGTGATTGCAGATGCGCGCCAGGTAGAAGAACCACGACGCGTGCGGCACGTGCAGGCTCGCCCCGCCGTCGATGCGGCCCTCGCAGTCGTCCTCGCCCACGTTCGGATAGGCGTAGTCGCGCTCCTCCGGCCGCCAGCCGAGCACGCGCTTGCCCGCGGGCGCGGCCTCGAACAGCGTCCGGCCCGGATACGCGCCCTCGCGCCACTCCTGGGCGCCGAGCAGGTCCAGCAGCTTCACGTCCCAGCGCAGCGGATAGAACCCGTACGGCTTGGACTCGACGTTGTTCCAGAGCATGTACTCCTGGCCCTTGCCGGACGTCCAGGTCGTCTTGCAGGCCAGGGTGCACGTCTGGCAGGCGATGCACTTGTTGACGTCGAACACGGCCGCGAACTGCCGCCGCGGCCGCCCCTCCGGGTACCAGTAGGACATCTGCCGGCCGATTTGCCAGTTGTAGACGCGTGCCATGTTCAGCGCTCCTTGGTCTCGCCGCCGCCCGCCAGGAACGCCCCGGACAGGTACCGCTTCATCTCGTCCGTCTCGTAGCTCGGCCGGATGCCCAGCGCCGCCGGCCGCCACAGCCCCTCGCCGCCCAGGCCGCCCGGCTCGGCGCGCGTGATCTTGACGAAGGACTCGCGCGGCGCGCCCGTCGGACAATGCACGTCCGGCAAGAAGCCCTTGCCGATGCCCTGGCCGAACAGGCCCTTCCTTACCAGCGAGTCCGTCATCCAGGTGGGCTTGAGCCAGCCGCGCGTGGCCGACTGGTGCGAGCCGGAGCGGAACATACCCTGGTAGTTCGTGCGCGGGTTTCTTGCCAGGCCGTCCGCGCGCGACTGCTGGCCCTGCTGCGAGCCGGGCGTCGCTCCGTACATGTTGAACCACATGCGCGTCACGCCGCGCGGCGTCCCCGGATAGTAGCGCGCCCGGCACAGCAGGCGGGCGAAGCCGTAGTCGCGCGCGTTCTCCTGCCAGCCGCGGAAAGGCCGGTCCTCCGGATCGGCGTCGATCCACACGTAGTCGCCGTCCTCGACGCCGAGGGCGCGCGCGTCCAGCGGGTTGACGTCCACGTAGCCCTCGCACACGAACGGGCTGCGTTTGTCCGCGCGGTGCAGGTCGCCGAAGGGCCCGAACAGCACGGCGATGACGTCGGTGTCGACCGGCGTGGTGTGCGAGCCGTGCCGGTACTTCGGCGTGTGGAAGATGAAGCGGAAGCCGTCGTTGATCAGCGGGTGCGGCGACGCCCTGGTCTCGGCCCAGGTCTTGACCACGTTGCGCGCGCAGCGCGTCTCGCACGACAGGTCGGTGCGCGCCACGCCGTACTCCTCCGGCGGCGTCGGACGCACCGCCTCGTGCCGCGGCGCGACGATGACGTTGGGCTCGTAGAAGGTCGAGTCGACCGGCTCGCGGTGCACCGGCAGGTTCTCGCCCGCGGCGATGAACTCGTCCTCCTCGCGATAGAACTCCAGGCGGCCGCTCTTGGTGTACCACGGGCGCGAGTCCGCGAGCTGCTCGTAGCCCACCGCCTTGGGCGTCGTACGGCTGTTCATGAGCGCGGGCACGCCCTCCTTGGCCTTCTCCTCGAGCTCGGCGATGCGGTAACCCTTCGTGTTGGTGGAGGTGTCCAGCATGCGCTGCAGGTAGGCGGCGGTGTTGCCGTCCTGCACGAACTTCCAGTAGTCGTTGAAGCGCTGGTCGCCGGTCAGCTCGGCGAACTTGCTCGCGGCGAGAGCCAGCACCTCGATGTCGCCCAGCGTGTCGAAGATGCGCGGCAGCGGCGTGCGCGGAAAGACCTGCAGGAACGGGTTCGTGACCGACGCGGTCATGTCCGGGTGCTTCAGCTCCGCCCACGAGTCCACGCCGAAGACGATGTCCGCCCACTCGCACGAGGCGGTCCACCACCACTCGTTGACGGCGACCATCTCGATGCGCGGCAGCACGTTGATGACCGTGTTGTAGTGCCACTTGACGTTGCCCAGGATGGAGTTGGCGTTGGCGAACCACATGGACTTGGTCGGGCAGGGCATGTGCGTCTTGCCCGTGAGCAGCTTGTTGCCCACGCGCAGCGGGTGGTCCTCGTGGTTGTAGTAGTGCGCCGACTCCGCCTTCCAGTACTGCTTCGGCCGCGCCGGCTTGGCCGGATCGAGCTCGATGTCGAACGGGTTCTCGTTGATGTACTGCGGCGCGCCGTTGAACAGGGCCACGCGGTAGTTGCCGGCGTAGGAGCCGACGTTGCCGCCGATGCGGCCCACGTTCCCGGTCAAGGCCGCCAGCAGGAAGATCGTGCGGTCCTTGTTGTCGCTGTTGAAGAACTGGTTCGGCCCCATGCCGATCGCGAACAGCGTGGTGCCCGGCTCGCGCGCCAGGTCGCGCGCCAGCGCCGCCAGTGCGCCCGCCGGCGCCCAGGTCATCTCCTCGACGGTCTGCGGATCGAAGTGCGCCGCGTACTCCTTGACCAGGTCGAACACCGGCCGGCAGCGCACCTTCGTCCCGCCGGCCAGCGTCACCTCCACCTCGCCCTCGAGCCGCGGATCGCCCAGCAGCGAGCGCTCGCCCACCTGGTCGCGCGTCATTGCCCTGGGCCGCTCCTCGACCTTGTCCCACCACACGTAGTCGCCCCACTCCCGGCGCATCTTCTCCGGGATGAGTATGTCGCGCTGGCTGCCGGGAGGCGGCTCCTTCTCGCCCTCGGCCAACACGCGCGTCTGGTTCTCGAGGACGGCCGGCTCGCCGCCAAAGACCTCGGCGGCGCGCAGGTACTTGAGGTTGTCCATGCGCACCAAGAGCGGCAGGTCGGTCCAGCGCTTGACATAGTCCGCGTCGTACAGGCCCTCGCTCAGGATCACGTGAGCAAGACCCAGGGAGAGGGCGGGCGTCGTGCCCGGGCGCACCACCAAGACGTCGTCGCCCTTGGTGGCGGTGGCCGAGTACTCGCAGGCGATGACCACCACGCGCGTGCCCTTGACGCGCGCCTCCGTCAGCCAGTGGGCGTCCGGCATCTTGGTGGTGATCCAGTTCATGCCCCAGACCACCGCCATCTTGCAGTGCTCGACCGCGTTGAGATCGAACTCCACCGTCTGCTGGCCGGTCACCATCGGGTGGCCGGGAGGCAGGTCCGTGTGCCACGAGTAGTTGTCGAAGCCGCGCGCGCCGAGCGCCCCCTCCGGGCCGACCTTGCGGATGTGGTCGTCGAGCAGCGCCATCGAGTTGGCCATGCGGTAGAAGCCGAACACGCGCGTCATGCCCAAGAGCGGCATGCCGCCGCGGAACTTCAGGACCTGCGTCCCCGCCCCCTGCATGGCCTCGACCGTGGCCTCGTCATAGTGCTGCGCCAGCAGGCGGCGCTTGCCCTCCTCGCCGCTGTAGGTCTCGGCGATGTTCTTGAGCGCCCGCGCCGCCAGCGCGGCCCCCTCGTCGTGCGTGACGCGCAGCCATTCGTCGCGCGCGCGCTGGAAGTGCTCCCGCGGCGGCAGGCCGTCCTCGCCGCGCGGGAAGCCGGCCTCGACCCACTTCTTGAAGCCGCTGCGCACCATGCACTGGCTGATGCGCCGATCGCCGTAGAACCGCCGCGTGAGCGCCAGCCCTTTCTGGCAGACGCGCGGATCCCAGCGGTGCGAGGTGCGGAAGCCGGATAGGTCCTCCGCCTCGCCGTAGCGCATGGTCGGGCCGATGCGCGTCACCACGCCGGAGCGGACATACGCGTTCAGCAGGCAGTTGTGCGTGTCGTTCGGCGCGCACAGAAAGGTGAACTTCGAGTCGTACTGCCACAGGTCGCGATAGACGCGCTCCCAGTCGCGATTCGGATAGGCGGACAGCGGGTTGGTGACCGCCTCCAGGCCCCAGGCGCGCGTGGCCGAGAGCGCCAGGGCGCCGAAGCCGGCCTTGGCGGCGGCCTCCAGGAAGTCGCGGCGGGACAGGCGGCTGCTCATGGAGCGTTCTCCCATTTGCGGATGAACCGGACCAGGGCCTCGGTGTCCTCGGCCGACAGGGCGGGGTGCACGGTCGAGGCGTTGCCGAAGCCGGGCATGGACGTGCCGCGCCGCCCGCGCGCGATCGTCTGCGCCAGATAGGTGTCCGTGGCGGTGGAGAGCAGGACGCGATTCTTCAGGGCCGGCCCGTCCGCCCCTTCGCCCGCCGCGCCGTGGCAGCCGGCGCAGTAGGCGCCGTACAGGCGCGCGCCGGCCTCCGCGTCTCCCTCGGCCCAGTGCGGCGGCTCCGTATCCGCCTCGGCCGCGGCCACGCCGCCAAGCGCGCGCAGGTGCTCCACGACCGCGCGGACCTCCTGCGGGCGCAGGCCGCCCTCCTTCTCGCCCCACGCCGGCATGCGCCGGCCCGGACGGCCGCGCTCCACCGTCCCGGCGATGAACTCGTCCGCGGCCACGGCCAGGAAGTCCGCATTGGCCACGGCCGGCGCGACCGACATGCCGGGATAGCGCATGCCCTGGCCCTGCGCGCCGTGGCAGGCCGCGCAGAACGTGCCGTAGAGCGTCGCGCCGTCGGCGGCGAACTCGCGCTCGCCGAAGCGCTCGGCCAGGATGCGGTCCTTGGGCCAGTACGCCTCGGGGAAGCCGCTCTTCCGCAACGACAGCAGGTAGAAGGTCAGGCCGTCGACCTGCTCTTCCGTCAGTCCCAGCGCCGGCATGAGCGAGCCCGGCACGATCTTGGCCGGATCGCGCAGGTGCTCGGCCTGCCAGTTGGCGAGGGTGGGTGCGCCCGGCACGTGGGTGAAGTCGGTGCGGCCCGGATCGCGCGCGCCGGCGCGCGTCAGGTCGGGCCCGTCGTCTCCGCCCACGCCGTTGACCTTATGGCAGCCGCGGCAGCCGAGCGTGTGGAACAAAGCCTTGGCCTCGACCAGACCCGGCGCGCCCACGCGCGAGGCGAGGTACACGTCCAGGTCGCGGCGCGCGTCTTCCTCGGTCGGGCCGAAGCACGTCTTCCAGGTGGCGTCTGCACCCTCCCGCGCCTTCCTCAGGTGCTCCTCGTACCAGTCCACGGCCGCGCCGGCCGCGCCCACGCGCGACAGGTCCGGACCCTCCATGCCGCCCGCGCCGCCCGGGCGCAGCGTGCCGCCGCGGCCGTCCAGCTTGTGACACGCCAGGCAGTCGAGCCGCTCGAACACTCTCTGCCCGCGCTCCAGGGCCATCTCGTTCGGCACGCGCACGTGCGTGTGGCAGGTGCCGCAGCCGGCGTAGGCGTGGCGCGCCTCGAGCATGGGCTCCGGCCAGAACGGCGCCGCGCCGTGCGCGTCGGCCTCCTCCGTCGCCCGACCCTGGCCGCCGTGGCACGCTGTGCAGCCGTACTCGCCCGGATCGTGCGCCACGGGCGGGTGCGCCGCCACGACGCTCGGACCGGCGATTCCCGTCTCGCCCGGCGCCATGCCCACGTGGCACGACACGCACCGGTCCGCGGCTTTGAGGCCCGGCACGACGATCTGCCGCAGCCGTACGTCGACCGGGCCGGCCTCGCCGCGCGCCGCGCCCTGGATGCGCCGCCACGACTTCAGGATGTTCTCCTGCACGGCGGCCGCAACGAGCAGCGCCAGCACGCCCAGGCTCGACAGCAGGAGGAGGTTCTTGTTCCTGTTCACGGCGTCAGTGTTTCGGCCAGTCGGCGGGCGACCAGAAGAACTCCCAGTTCGGCCCGCGGAAGTAGGTCCCGATGATCGTCAAGACCACGAACCCGCACAGGAAGCAGGTGAAGAGCGCCAGCGCGCCGGCGCGCACCGAGTTCTGCTTCCGCACCACGAACAATGAGAACAGCGCATAGAGCGCCGCCAGGAGCGTGCCGGGATTGACGAAGGTAATCACGAGCTGCGGGATGTCCGGGAACCACTCCCGCAGCCAGCCGCAGCGGATGGCGAACGCCTCGACGCCGATCGCCGCCGCCAGCCCGAAAAGCGTGGCCCAGCGCACCAGCGGCCACCCGCCCGGTCCGCCGCACCACACTCCCGTCCCCCGCTCCTCGCGATCGAGGTAGGGAATCAGGCCCAGCCCGGCGAGCACGATCAGCGGGATGCCCACCCCGCCCATGAAGGCCGAGAAGGACACGCACTCCTGCAGTCCCAGGAAGTACCACGGCGCCTTGGCCGGGTTCTCGGGGACGTTCGGGTTGGCCAGCTCCTTCAGCGGCGCGTCGATCCACAGGCTCAGCGCCAGGCAGATGAGCGTGGTCAGCATGAACACGCCCAGCTCGGCGTAAAACAGGTGCGGCATCGAGGGCACGGTCTGTTCCGGCCCGTTGCCCACCGCCGCCGTCCTGCCGCGCACGACGGCCGCGAGCTGATAGGTCTTGCGCGGCGCCTCGGTGAACACCGGATAGGCGTCGGCCGGGGGCGGACCGAGGCGCCGGTCGGCGTCGGCCGGCCGCGCCAGGCCACCGTCCTTTCTGACGCGCCAGAAGTGCACCGCCAAGAGCGCCACCAGGAGCAGCGGCAGGAGCATCACGTGCAGCAGGTAGAAGCGGATCAGGGCCTCCTCGCCCACCACGTCCGAGCCAAGGAGCAACTGCCGCTGCAGTCCGCCGATGTCGGCCCAGTCGGTGATGCCGAGAGCGTCCGTGATCTCGCGCGGCGACTGCGCGATGTTCGCGCCGATGGTGATGGCCCAGTAGGCGAGCTGGTCCCAGGGCAGCAAGTAGCCGGTGAACGACAGTCCCAGCGTCGTCACCAGCAAGCCCATGCCGATGACCCAGTTGAACTCGCGCGGCGCGCGATAGGCCGCCGTGTAGAAGACCCGCGCCATGTGCAGGATGACGGCCACGACCATGACATTGGCCGCCCAGCGGTGGACGTTGCGCATGAACAACCCGGTCGGCACCACGAAGTGGATGTCCTTGATGGACTGGTAGGCCACGTCCGGGTAGGGCTTGTAGTAGAACATCAGCAGCACGCCGGTCACGAGCGTGATGACGAAGGCGGCGGCGGTCACCAGGCCGAGGCCGAGGGTCGTGGTCCAGCGCAGGCTCCAGCGGTGCGTGCGCGCCGCGTGCAGGTGCAGGAAGACGTTGCCGAAGACGAAGGTCGAGCGCGTGCGGTCCGTCCTGGGCGGCCCGTGGCGGAAGACCGTCTCCAGGAAGCGGCGCGGCGCCTGGCGCAGGTTGCGGGCGAACTCCCGCAGAGCCGATGAAGACCGCTCCTGCTCGCTCATGCCTGCAGCCGCGTGCCCTGCGGCACGTTCGCGCCCTCGTCCACCACGTACTCGCCGCCGCCGCCCGTGACCTTGTGCCACGGCAGCGGCTGCGGCGCCGGCCCCCTGGCCACCGTGCCGTCGAGCGTGAAGCGCGAGCCGTGGCACGGGCACTCGAACCCCGTGGGAGTGCTCTTCACCACGCAGCCGAGGTGCGTGCAGATGAGCGACACCGCGTACACGCCCGCGGCGTCGCGAAACAGCGCCACCGCCCGCCCGGGCGGTACGAACGCCTGGCCGGCGGGGAGCGAGTCCGGCAGCGTCACCCGGAACTTCTTCGACGGCGAGGACAGCACCGCGGCCCGCGGCAGGCGCAGCGAGCCGATCAGGCCGAAGCCCAGGGCCGTGATCGCCGACCAGAGCGCGGCCAGTCCCAGAACGTCGCGCCGCGTCACCGGCTCCGGGTCGAGCCGCGAGCGCGGGGCGCGCGCCTCGGCAGTCATGAGCTGCTCCAGTGCATTGCGAAGGTCACTCGTTCCATGGCGATCGCCTCCACGGGACAGCGCAACGCGCACAGCCCGCAGCGTATGCAGCGCTCCTCGTCTTTCACTATGGCCGAGTCGCCCTCCAGGGCCGCGCCCGCGCCGAGCGCGCCCTCGATGGCCGCGGCCAGGTCGCGCTCGCCCTGCAGGTCCGCCAGCGGCGCCAGCTTCAGGCACTGCGTCGGGCAGACGTCCGCGCAGCCGCCGCACAGCACGCAGCGCGCGCCGTCGAACACCGGCGTCACGCCGCAGTCCAGGCAGCGCGAGGCCTCGCGCAGCGCGTCCTCCGCGCCGTAGCCCGCCTCGACCACGGTCTCGGGATGGCGCAGCCGCTCCTCCGGCTCGAGCACCGGAACCGGCTGGCGCCGGATCGCCTCGTAGCCGCGCTCGCGCCGGTAGAGGGGCAGTTCGACGAACGCGGTGACCGCGTCCATCCTGATGGTCCGCCCCGTGAGCAACCGGTAGACCGAGCGCGCCGCGGCCTTGCCCGAGGCCACCGCGTCGATCAGCAGGCGCGTGCCGTGCGCCAGGTCCCCGGCCACGAACACGCCGGACGCCGTGCTGGCGAGCGTATCCTTGTCCACCTTGGGCCAGCCCGGGCCCGCGAGCGCGACGTCCTGCCCGCCGTCTCCCAGGAAGGCCGTGTCCGGCGCCTGGCCCACGGAGAGCAGCACCGTGTCGCAGGGAACGGTGCGGCGCACCGCGTCGTCGAAGAGCGGGCTGAACTTCCGCTGCTCGTCATACACGCGCCGGCACTGGCGCAGCGTCACCCCCGTGACCGCTCCCGCGGGATTGCGCGCGATCTCCACTGGCCCCCAGCCGTTCAGGCGCTCGATGCCCTCTTCGTCCCCTTCGCGGATCTCCACCGTGTCCGCCGGCATCTCCTCGAGCGTCTCGAGCGACACCAGGTGGACCCTGCCCGTGCCGGGCAGGCGCGCCGCGGTGCGCGCCGTGTCGTAGGCGATCTGCCGCAGGACGGTGCGCGCCACGTCGTAGGCCACGTTGCCGCCGCCGATCACGACCACCTCGCGGCCCACGTCCAGGCGCTCGCCCAGCGACACCGCGCGCAGCAGGTCCACGCCGCCGTAGACGCGCGGCCCGCGCTCGCCTTGCAGGCCGAGCGCGCGCGACGACTTGGCGCCCACGGCCAGGATCACGGCCGCGTGCGCGCGCCGCAGCTCGGCGAACGACACGTCCTTGCCCACGTTCACGCCGCAGCGGATCTCCACGCCCAGCGCCCGGATGACGGCGACCTCGCGCGCGATCAAATCGCGCGGCAGGCGATACGCGGGCACGCCCACGGCGAGCATGCCGGCGGCCACGGGCTCGGTCTCGAACACCACGGGCCGGCAGCCCATGAGCGCCAGGTCGTGCGCCGCGGACAGGCCGGCCGGGCCCGCACCCACGATCGCGACGCGCTGGCCTGCTGCCGGCTGGAAGGCGCCCGCCACGCCCGCGCGCAGGAGCGCCGCCATCTCCTCGGCGTCCGCGCAGGCGCGCGGCACGTACGCGCGCACGGCCTCTAGCAGCGCCTCGGTCGGACGCGCCTCCGGGCCGGCCTGCTCGCAGGCGAAGCGCTTGAGCGCGCGGATGCAGATCGGGCGGTCGACGCCCACGAAGCGCCCGTCCGCGTCCACGCGCGGCACCTTGCCCCGGCGGCAGGCCGCCTCGCAGGGCGCGCCGCAGACGCGGCCGCAGATCGAGGCGAAGGGGTTCGGCCCGCGCGCGATCAGGTAGGCCTCCTCGAAGCGCCCCTCGGCGATGGCCCGCACGTAGCCGCGCGCGTCCGTGTGGACCGGACAGGCCGCCTGGCAGGAGATCAGGGCACGGTGGTAGCCGTCGCCCGGCACCTCGACGCGCATGAGCGGCCGCTCGTTCACGCACTTCCTCGCGGAGGGCCGGGCTGCTCCTGCCGAAGGGACCACCTCGTCTGGATCCTGCTCGCCTCGTGGGCCACGTGACAAATCTCTACTTGTCGGTCCGATTTACCGTTTCGGCTGCTGCTTGGCCAGAGTTTCCTGGCTTCCGCGGTGAGTCATTCCTCGATCAGGCCGGCGGCCTCGAGTGCCCTGCGGATGAGGCCGCCTGGGTTGTATCGCTCCAGGGGCCGCAGCGGGAAGAGCACGGGAATCTCCCGCGACTCGCCTCGGACCGAGACGCGGAGCACGACCTCGTGCCGGCCGTGCGGCACGCGGTCGACCAGGTAGCCTCGACGGCCGGCGCGGGCCGGCGCCAGAGGACGCTCCTGCCCGCCGGCGCGCAGCAGGACGCTCTCGATGGACGCTCCCTCGACGAGATCGTCCGGCAGATCGAAGGTGAGCGAGCCGCAGGACGGAATCCTGACCTTCTCGTTCTCGATGCTCGCTGCGCGCAGGTCGAGGGTGCGAAGGACGCGCTTTGGCTCGGGAGGCTCCTCCTGGGAGTAGAACGAGAGGTCGTAGATGCCCGGGGGCAGAGCCTCGAGCACGTAGCAACCGTCCGAGCCGGTGCGGTCCGTGCACGGCATCGCGTTCGGAGATCGGGATCTCAGCGTCAACTGGACCTGGAGCGGCACGCCGGAGTCCTCGTCGACCACGGTGACGATGAGGTTGCGGAGTTCGAAGTCGAAGCGGACCGTGGTCACCTCCCCTTCCCTGACCTCGACCGACCGCGTGTCCATCGTGACGAGGGAGCTGCGGGGCGAACGGGTCATGGTCCGCAGCGTGACCTCGTATCGTCCTGCCGGGAGGTGGACCAGGCGGAACGCGCCCTGCTCATCCAAAGCCTGGTCGGGCACGATGTCTGCCCTGCGCTCCCGTCCTGCTGCGCCGGCCGTCAGCAGGGCGCGGATCAGGCAGCCCCGGGCGGGTCTGCCGTCCGCGAACGCCGTGCCCTGGATCTCACCGCCCGCAGGGCGGATCAGGTCGAAGCGCGTCTCGCTGCCATCTTCCACGATCACGGGGAAGACCGATCGGTCCGGGCCCACGGAGGGCAGGGACTGACCGGTCGCGCTGCTGCCCAGGAGGCGGGCCGCCAGTTCGGAGGCGGAGTCCGACACGCGGTATGCCCCGGCCGGCAGGGGGCCCAGCCGGTATTCGCCGCCGGCGTCAGAGTCGCCGCCAATGCCTTGCCCTCCCTGCGCGTCATAGGCGACGACCTTGATGCCCGCGGCCGGCTTCCCATCCACCTCCACGATCCGGCCAACGATGAAGCCGCCTTGCCGCATGCGCAGCATCAGGTCGGAAGCGCAGGCGCCTGGACCGGCAGGGAACGACTCGGTGAGGAGTTCCCCGAAGGCCGGGTCTCGCGCGAGCACGCGGTAGTCTGCGGTCCTCTGCACGAAGAACGAGAACGCGCCGCCGGGTCCGCTGACCACTCGCTTGTTCACGGGAGCGGCGCCGTGCTGGGTCTGAGGCGCGACAGCGAGCAGAAGGACCTCGGCGCCATCCACAGGCACGCCCCACGGATCGAGGACCATGCCGGAGACGTGGCCGGCTGGCGTCAAGCAAATGGTGATTGGGCCGTAGGTCTCACGTTCCCCCACGGCGACGATCGGACTCAGCGCCTCGAGGTATCCCTCGGCTTCGACCAGGGCCACGTACCAGACCCGTTGTTCCCAGACGAGGTTGCAGTGCTCGCAAGGCATTGCGATCTCGCCTGGTGCGTCCGTCACCAGGTCCAGGTCCTCCGGCCTGGCGCCGCGACGGAACTCCGTGCATTTCTTGGCCTTCTTCAGGAGATCCTCGCTCGGCGAAGCCCCTCCGGGATCCGTAGTCCAGAAACGCAACTGGGCCGACTCAGGAGCGACCGGAGCGCCGCTCGCAGCATCGCGGATCGAGAGACGGATGACCGGCAGCGGCTGCAGCACGATCTCCACAGCCGATGCGCCCGGCCCGACCACGTACTTCTCGAGGTCGGGCCAGCGGTGGTGAGGCGAGCGCACAGAGAGTCTCTCGACCGTGACGTTCCAGGGGATCCCGGGAATCCGGAACGCCCCATTCGCATCCGTTTGGGCCTGCGCTACCCCTCTGTGCCCATTGTCGAGAAAGAAGAGCGCGCTCACGATTGCACCCTCGACCGGATTGCCCAGCGTGTCCCGCGCGGTGCCGCTGATGACGCTCTCCCCCACGAGCATGACGCGTACGTCCATGTGGGTGGCCCCGGGTTCAGCAAGGAACTCGCGGGTCCTGGGCGGCGGCAGCACGAAGCCCGGCTTCCAGGCACTGAGGCTGATCGGAGACCTGAGGGGCGGCAGCACGAAGCGGCCCTCGCTGTCGCACTCGACCTTCCCCGATGAGTCGCGCTGCATAAACCCGACCACGGCCCCGGCAAGCCCGGCGCCGGCTTCGTCGACCACGATCCCACTCGCAATGACGCCGGCCTCCAGCTCGATCCTGCCCAGGTCTTGAGTGCGCCGGGGGAGGACGGTGACGAAGCGGTGCGCGCCGCAGAGCCCCGCGGCCGAAACCTCGAGCGAGAACGAGGCGCCGGCGGGCAGGTTCTCGAAGGCGAAGGCGCCGCGTGCGTCGGAGGTCGCCGGCGCCGGCTCGAGGGCCGAGCGCGCCAGGTCCGCGAGCCCGGGCCGCGCACGAGAAGCCTCCCGGATGGTCAGCGTGACCGTGGCGCCGGTGACGGGCGCGCCCTTCTCATCGACGAGCAGGCCGGCGATCCCGCCAAACTCCAGAGCCCGGCGGCTCGCCTGCGCCTCGCTTCGCTCGACCTGGCTCGCGGCTTCGAGGGCGGACGAGGCGCCGCCTGGCTCGTCTTCTCTCGACGCGGGCGCGGCCGCGCTCTCGCTCGGGCCGGGCGGCGGTTCGGACTCGCCCCGGACCAGCAGGAACGCTGCGACGGCCACGATCGCGACGAAGACCACGGCCACGATGAGCTTCATCGCTCCTCCGGCGAACGCCCTCTCCGCGTACGGCATCCCTCGTCACGAGCGCAGCACGTAGTGGTTCTCGCCCGACTCGAAGCTGATATCGGGACCCCCGTCGTGGTTGCAGCCCACGCCGGTGAAGTAGCCGCCGCCCTCCATGGGTTGCTTCCTCACGAGAGACACGTGGTAGCCCCCGGGCACGAGCCGGCCGACCCGGACCGTGCCGTCCTTGGCCATGTGCTCGGACAGGTCCCGATCCCCCGGCCAGAACCGCTTCTCCGGCCCGCATCCCCAGACCACGAGCACCCACTCGGCGCGGTCGGTCTCGCTCGGAACAGGGTCGATCGTCACGGTGAGCCACGCGGGATCCGGGAAGACGATCCGCAGCGGCTCGTCCGCCGACAGCGCCTTCCGCAGCCTGCCGTGCGCGGGCGAGGTCGCGTGAAGCCAGAGGCTCGTCGCCCCGCTTCCCAGGAGGTTCTCGATGCAGTCGAGGTGGCCCTTGCGGAACTCGACCGTGTACACCGCGCCGTCGAAGGACTCGTCCGCGCCCATGCAGGACTTGCCGTCGAGGACCTGGAACCACACGCCGGGGACGGGTTGGCCGCGGGCGTCCTCGCACCGCACGCGCACGGACCAGTGCAGCTCGCGGCCCTCCCAGAACCAGCTCCGCCCGAAGGCGAAGAACACCGCTGCCAAGAGAAACCAGCGCATCGGCCCTCTCCAGGAACCGCGCCCCACGATCGCACATACTACCACGGCGGCCGCGGCAACGCGGATCGTTCAGCGCCGCCGATACAGCCAGACGAACTCGGCGCTTCGCGGGCGCGGCAGGTACTTGCACAGTTCCTTGTCCAGGTCCTCCAGCTTCCGGTAGAGCTGCGACCAGGTCGTCCGCTGTTCCTCGGTCCGACTGGCCTTGGCGTCGAGCTTCTCCATCTCGGCTTGCGCCGACTTCTCCTCGGCCAGCAGCTCCTTGACCCGCTGCTGCTCCGCGGCGGTCAGTTGCCGCTCCTCCGGCTTCCAGGTGCAGCGTCCGCCGACCAGGAGGTCGAGGTCGCCGTCCCCGTCGTAGTCGACCGCGTCGACGTAGCACCCGGACGTCGGCCTGAGGGGTTCGGCAGGCAGGTTGCCACTTCCAGAGCCCATGAAGCGCGGTTGACCACCAGGCGGAATCAGAGTCTCGGGCTTCCCGAACGCGGGCTTCCCCTTCTTGCCCTTGTTCTCGCACAGGTAGACGCCTCCGTCGTGGCTCCCGCACACGAGGTCGAAGCGGCCGTCGCCGTTCCAGTCGACCAGACGCGGCGCCGTCAGCTCGCCGGGCACCTCGAGCACGGACTTGCCCGCGGGGATGGGCTCGTTGTAGGCCGTGAACTCGGGCTGGCCCTTCTTGCCATTGTTCTTCCGCAGGTAGAAGCGTCCTTCCTTGGCGCCCAGCAGCAGGTCCAGGTCCCCGTCCGCGTCCCAGTCCACGGCCACGACGGCGACGCAGTGATCCACCGGGTTCCTCTTGCCCTTGGGACTGCGATCTGTCTCATCCCATTTGCTGGCCTCCCGGTTGAAGAACTTGCCCAGGAGTATGTGCCGGCCCTCGCAGTCGAGAATGCGCTCCGGCTGCTTGAAGCCGGACGTGGATCCGGGAACCAGGAAAGCGACACCCTCCATGGTGCCCACCACGAGATCGTTCACGCCGTCAGCATTGAAGTCCACACCTTGTGGACACATGCCGACGCATCACCAGTTCGGGAGTTCAAGATCCTTGCCTTCCGACTGGAGCCTGACCGCGGGGCCCCAGGTCGCGTCGCCCTCCTCTTCCACGTTCTCGTAGACCCAGAGGTTGCCCCCGAGATCGCCGCACACCAGCTCGCGCTGTCCGTCGGAGTCGATGTCGAGCAGCACCGGGGATGGGTAGAGCATGCACTCCACCTCGTTCAGGGGCTTCCCGTCCGCGAGCAGGCGCACCGGCGCATCGAAGTCCACCTTGCGCGTGCCGCCGGCCCAGGAGATCCGCTCCAGCGCGAGCGTGGTCGAGACGACCGCGGCCACCGCGGCAACCATGATTCCCTTCATTGGAGTGCCCTCCTTCTGTCGAGTCGAGCGGCCCGGAACCCAAGGGAACCGAGTCGCTCACAGGCCCTTGGAATGAGGCGATGCTACCTGAACCGGAGGCATCCGGGTAGACGGCCTCGCCGGCATGCCGCCAGGAGCTGCGCCGTCAGCGCGGAGTGAAGGAAGCGACCAGCCGGCGATGCGTCGCGGCCCGTGCGGCTCAATCGATCGCCGAGTCGCTGGCGGCCGGCGCGACAAGGAAGCGCGCGAGGATCCCGGATTGGCGCTCGACCACGGGCGTCAGGCCGCACCGTCATTGCCGGGCGATCGTCACCGGGCCGAACAAGCCGGCACGGAAATCGCCGGCGGCCGGGCGCGTCCAGCCCCAGGTTTCGTAGCGCCGCATGGCGTTCACGAGCAGGTTGCCGACCCGGACGGTCAGCTCGTTCTCGCCGGCGCGGACCAGGCCAGTGACGTCGTACTCGAATGGCGGCCAGAGCCGCGCGCCGGCGCTCTGGCCGTTGACAGTGACCTCCGCCAGGAAGCGCACGTCTCCCAGATCGACGAGCACCCGGCCGCTCGGGGCGTCCATGGTGAAGGTCGTGCGGTAGTCGAGGAAGCCGCTGAAACCCGGCAGGCCCCAGTCGAGCCAGGAGGCCAGCGGCCGCTCCACGCCGCCTTCGACCGTGAGGTCCGCCGGGATCTCCAGGTTCGCGCCCGGAGAGACGGGCGGCGGCTGGATGGCTGGATTGCAGGAGACGCGCCAGGGACCAGCGAGCGCGACGCGCGCGACCCGCGGCTCTCGTTCGTCGCCAGACGAAGGGAGCGGCTCACGCTCGGGATCAAACACCAGCCAGAACGCCTGGTACGGGTCGAACGTGAGGCGGAGGCGGCTGGCGCCTTCGACTTCCTCGGACGGGAGCGCGGTGACGGCGCCCGACTCGCAATCCCACGCGAAGGCCGCGCCCTTGGCGTCGCGGAAGGAGAGGACGCACTCGACTTGCTCGCCGCCGTTGTTCGCGAGCCAGAAGAAGTCCCGGCCGTCGATGCGCCGGTGGAGGTCGAGCAACGCGAACGCGCCGGCTTCGAACTCCACCTGCGGGCGGAGGTGCGCCGCGCCCCGGGAGACGAGGGCCGCCACGCCCTCCGGCGACCGGTGCACCGTTGGCTCGGCGAGCAGGCGGTCCGCGAGATCCTTCATGCGCGGATCATCGAGGCCGGCCTCGCTCGACGCGCGCGGCAGCTCGCCCAGCAGGTAGACCGTCCCGCCGGCGGCGGCGAAGGCGAGGACCGTCTCCATCGACTCGAGCGGCAGCAGGAACGTGGAAGGCACGACCAGCGCGCGGAACGCGAAGGGACCGCGGACCAGCCGCCCGCCTTCGTCGACGCTCATCTGCGCCAGATAGCGGCGGTCCGCGATGAGATACTGGACGCGCGCCGCGGTGAGCTCCTCGATGGCGCGGCGGTAGACGGCCTCGATGTCGCCGAGGGCCGGGCCCGGCTCGCCGGTGTCCACCTGCGCGCTGGCGAGCGTGCCGAAGGAGACCGGTTCCTCCGGGTCGAACACGCGGCCGCCCAGCAGCGCCCACACGCTGTCCATGGGGTTCAAGAGCAGCACGTCGGGCACGGCGTGGCCGCAGGAGTTGACGAAGCAGGCTCTGCGGCAGAAGTCGGTCCAGAGGCGCAGGTGCCGCCAGTACGGGTTGCTGGTGAACCAGTCCGGCGGATACGGGATGGTCGCGAGCTGCCGGTTCAGGTTGATGCCGTGCGGCACGACGTGGCTCACTCCCCAGGCGATCACCGCGTTCATGGCCTGCTTCATCAGCACCGGCGACATCTCCCAACCGGCGACTCCCAGGACCTCGCTCTGGAAGCGGCGGCCCTCGAACTCGCTGACGGACTGGGTCTCCTTGAAGTCGTGCACCTCGAGCGCCTTGCGGACCAGGCAGTCGTTGCCCGGCATCGTCACGCTACGCTGCGCCTGGAAGAAGTCGCCGACCGCGAAGGCCTGGGCGCTCAGCGACTCCTCCCATAGATTGGAAATGCAGTACATGCCGCGCTCTGCGAGCCAGCGGCTGACCCCGCCCAGGTAGTTGTCGGCGTAGAGGTCGGACACGGAGCAATACCAGTCCCAGCGCGCCTTGGGCCAGCGGCCTTCCACGTCGCGGTCGAGGAGGAGCGGCATCCAGGAGCGGATGTCCGAGCCGGTGCGTTCGCGGTGCTCGCGCTCCAGGTCGTCTGACCAGGCCAGCTTGAAGCCATAGTCGCCCTCGTTGTCTACGAACACGCCGGGGATCGACCGGCCCAGTTGCGAGGCGAGGCGGCTCACATAGGGGGCGTGCGCGATCTCGAGAAAGGCCGGGATGAGCCGGCGGTCGAGGTAATTCACTTCGCCGCCGTCGATGCCCGGGTGATGAGCCTTCGCGAACGAGTAGACGCGCCAGGACCCCGCGTCCGGCTGCCAGGCGAAGGCCGGCTCCGCGCCGATCACGCGCAGCGTCGAGCTGCGGATCACCGCCGGCGCGCGGCGGCTGCCGGCAGCGGGCAGGCGCCAGGGATCGGCGCCGGCCTCGCCCAGAACGACGGGCTCGGTCCACGCGCCGTCGTCGAAGTCCGGCTCGGACCAGCCGGCGGGAGCGGCGGCCGCGGTCCGGCAGCCCGGGCCCGAGCCGATTTCCTGCGACGAGCCGTCCGCGAGGTCGATGCGCAGGCCGAAGATCAGGCCGCACGGGCCGTCCTCGTTCGTGGCCTCGATCGCGAGCACGTTCTGCCCCTCGCGGAGATGCGGCTTCAGGTCGACGACCGCCGGCTGCATCCAGTCGGCGCCCTCCGCCACGCGCGCGCCGTTCACGTGCAGGACGAAGCGGTTGTCGGCGCTGATGACGAGCGCCGCGGACGACAGGCCGGCGCCGGCCGGCGCCGTCACGGTGCAGCGGAACCACGCCGAGCGGCCCTCCTCCTCAGCCCCCTCGCACCAGATCCACTGGCCGAGCCGCGGCCGCGGCGGCGGCGGCGTGAACGGCTCCGCGTGACGGGCGGCAACGGTGAAGAACGACTCGGGAAGCTCGATGGCGCGCCCTTCCGGCACGTCGAAGGTGCGACAGTCGAGCGACACCGCGGCCAGCTCGGGATGCGCCGCGAGCACCCGCCCGTTCGCCTGGCCGCTCGGCCACCAGTACTCGTCGCAGAAGCCCAGGAACGCATTGCTTTTCTCGGCCGCCGCGAGGGCGGCGCCGAAGGCTTCGAACCAGAGCGGCGACAGCCACTGCTCCGGCGGCAGGCCGAGACGGGCGTGGGCGTAGCCGGGGTTCAAGCCCTGGCGGCTCATCTCCTCCGCCATGCGCGCCGTTTGGTCGGGGTCGAGAGGGGCATCCCAGAACCAGAACGCGAACGGAGCGAACAGCATGCTCGGCGACGCGAAGCCGCGCTCCAGCTCCGGGAAGGAGAGCCGCGGCCGCTCGCCGGCGTTGCCAGGCGGCGCCGGCGCGGTCGTAGCCTGGGCGCGGGCCGGGCCGGCGCCGGCCAGCACCAGCAGAACCGTCGCGACCCTGGTGCACCGTCGAGCATGCATTCCTTGACTCCTGGTCAGTGGACGGCCCGGGCAATACGCCTGCCAACACTACGAACTGGGGCGGTTCCGCAACAGCCTCAGAGCCAACGGCGCGCGCGGGCTGCGGCCAGCGCCCTGCCCCCGGGCGCTAAGAGGAGTCCGCGACGCTGGGCGCGGTACGGCACCGGCGGCCGGATCCATGTCACGGCAGTCCTCACCCTGTGCTGCCAGGTCTACTACCGGTACGACCCGGACCTGGTGAATCGCTGAGAGCCTGAGCAGGTATCTACCGGTAGCCGCGCCGGGTCGAGGAGCGAGC
>DYIW01000094.1 GCA_020723465.1 Phycisphaera mikurensis | reverse complement strand
GCCGCGGCGGCCGCCGAGCTGCCCGTGAGCACGGTCGAAGCATCGCTCACGCTGCTCGCCCGCCCGGCGAGTGCCGTGGAGCTGGTCGAACGTCTTCTTGCGGGCTCGGAACGAGACCCGCCCGCGGACCTGGTCGAGGCCACGCTCGGCCGGAGCGTGGAGGGCGACTGGCATCGGGGTGGGAGTGGAGCGGAGCCGCCCGTCCGTCTTTCGCTCAGAATCGACCTGTTCGTTGCGAGGGCGAGGCTCTGATGCGGCGTCCTGGCGTGGATCGAATTCTTGTGTTGACAGGGGTTTGCCTCGTCCTTATATTCCTCGCCTTCAGTTACCTGGCCTTTAACGCCCTTTCCAGTAAGGAGTTAGGGCGAGCGATCGCGATCGAAACCAAGCGGGAGTCGCTGGCGATCGACGATCCTTTCAGGGCTGTGGTCGAGGCGCGACCGGTGTCCGACCCGATTGCGATGTTCGCGTTCACACCTGGACGGCTCGAGTTCGCGGCCAAGACCTTCTACACGGACCGCGAGCTGGAAGGGTATCGCGAGAGGCGTTCGAAGGAGGACCTCTACCGTGGGATCGCTCCGCCCCTCGACCTGCGCTGGAGCCAGCGCAAGAAGGGCGTCCAGCTCGAGTGGAGCCCGAATCCGCAGAACGCGGCGATCGAGGCGGACGTGCGCGGCAACTCGTTGCTCAAGACGGGTTACCGCATCTACCGCTGGCGCATGGGCGAGGAACCCGCCGTGGTCGCGACCGCGCTCCTGAACCAGACCTCCTACCTCGATCAGGACATCGGCCCGCGCGGGGGCCTCGTCTTCTACTCGGTGGTCACGGTGCTGGAGGGCCGCATCGGCCAGCGCGACACGCTGATCGAGAGCGAGAGCAGCGACGTCCTCGAAGTGGACCTCGAGGAGACGTTCGAGCTGCGCCTGCTGGGCGGCACTCCGGAGGAGGCCGTCGTCGAGGTCGTGGTGACGTTCGGCAACGAGCGTCTCTCTTCCAAGTTTCCGGTCAGGAAGGGCGACACGATCGGTAGGCTCGCCGAGATCGAGACCCAGAGCGGTCTCCGTGCAGTCGATTTCACCACTGGTTTGAGGGTCACCGAGATCGCGGAGATCGAACACATCCGTGAAGAGGTGATCCGCCATCCGGTGTTCAATCCGGACGGTTCGCGCAGTTTCGATGAGACGGGTTTCCTCTTTCGTGAGGAGACGCGCAAGGTCCCTATCCAGCGCCTGGAGGTGCGGTGCGAGGACGAGCGGGGCAGGCCCCGCTCGCTCAGCGCCGACCGGCCCTGAGCGGCCCTGTAAGAAGGAGCCGAGGTCGTCCCCCACCTCGGGGATGAACGCCCGGAACTTGGAGATGACGAGATGACGCCTCGCAAGAACCACACGCCGTGGGCTCTCGCGTTTCTTTGCGGCCTGTTCCTGACCGTCGCGGGCTGCAACCTGTTCCGCTCCGACAGCGAGCCGGTCGCGGGTGAGGAGGCCGCGTGCACCTGCGCGGCCGGCGAAGTTGCAGCGCCCTGCGACGCCTGCCAAGGATGCCAGGACGAGGGAGCGGCCTTCGCGGTCGAGGAGGGAGAGGAGGCGACCGCCGAGGAGATGGCCGGGGAGGCCGAGCCGCCGCAAGAAGAAGGCCTGGACGTCGAGACCGAGGAGGTCGTGAGCTCCACGGCCGAGTACAGCGAAGAGGAGATCGAGGCCGAACCGCCGCAGGACGAGAGCGAGGTGGCCGAGACCGAGGAGTCGTCCGAGGCGGCCGCGGCGGAGCGCATCGACGAGCTGCTCGCTCAGGCGGCGGAGGCCGAGGCCGCGGGCGACCTGCGCGAGGCGCTGGCGATCTACGCGCGCGCGGTGGAAGCCGATCCGGGCTCCGCGGAGGCGAAGACCGGTTTCGACCGGGTGAACGCCAGCCTGGGCGCGGTCAGCGGGGACGGGGTCGATGAGGTCGCGGACGAGGCGGCCGAGAAGAACGAGGTGCGGCGCGCCCAACTCCGCGTCGAGGCCGAGAGCCGCGTCAAGCAGGGCGAGGCGGCGCTGAACGCGGGCGACTTCGACCAGGCGATCCGCCTGTTCGAGGAAGCACTGCTGATGGTGCAGTGGAACCCCTACCTGGTGGGCGACGCGACCACCGAGGCCTCCTTGCGCGCACGCGTCGACTCCGCGAAACGGGCCAGGACCGAGCACGAGCGCGCCGTGGAGCAGGCGCGCCAGGCGCGCATCCAGAGGGAGAAGCAGGAACGGGAGGACCTGGAGCGGGCGCGACTCGAGAACCGCATCGTGACGCTCTACGCCGCGGCCAACCGGGCCTTCCAGGACGACCGCTTCTCCGAGGCGGAAGGGTATCTCACCGAGGTCCTGAGACTCGATCCGAACAACCGCGACGCCGAGCACTTCCGCAAGCTGGCGCGCGAGGCGCGGCGCAGCGCTCATGACCGCGACCTGAACCGCAGCTACAAGGTCAACTGGCGCAAGAACTTCGACGAGATGGCGGCGGAGCTGCGGCCGCAAAACGACCTGCTCGTCTTCCCGGAGGAGCGCCTCTGGCGCGAGATCGCCTCGCAAGGCCCGCTCGAGTTCTCCGTGCAGGATGAGCTGATGTCGGCGGAGGAGCGCGAGATCCTGGGCAAGCTCTCGGGCGTGCGCATGGAACTCGATTTCTCGGACACCTCTCTGTCCGAGGCCGTGGACTACTTCCGCAACTTGACCGGCGTCAACTTCATCGTCTCGCCCACGATCATCGAGGCCGGCGACGAGCCCGTCTTCACCGTCAAGGCCGGGAACATGCCCGCCCTCGAGGCGCTCAAGCTGCTGCTCAGCATCTCCTCCACGCCGCTGAGCTATCGCGTCAGCGACGGCGTGGTGCGCATCCTGAGCGCGGAGGAGGCGGTCGGCGGGCAGATCCTCGAGATCTACGACATCCGCGACCTGGCCAAGGTCATCACCAACTTCCCGTCGCGGGACTTCAACCTCACGCCCTCGGGCTATGCCGCCGAGGACTTCGGCGACGAGGGCGGAGAGCCGCAGCCGCTCGTACTCGAGGCCGAGCGCCTCGCCGATCTGGTGCGCACGAACATCGCCCCGGAGTCCTGGGAGCTCGATCCGAACAACACCATCTCGGCGGTCTCGGGTGCCCTGGTCGTGCGCCAGAAGCGCGAGGTGCACGAGCTGATCCGCACGCTGCTGCAGGATCTGCGCGAGAACGCCGGCACCCTGATCAACATCGAGGCGCGCTTCCTGACCGTTTCCGACAACTTCCTCGAGG
The DNA here is from genome assembly GCA_020723465.1 of Phycisphaera mikurensis. Classification (GTDB taxonomy): domain Bacteria; phylum Planctomycetota; class B15-G4; order B15-G4; family JADJEK01; genus JACQZJ01. The sequence continues at coordinate 15,561 of DYIW01000094.1, read as the reverse complement.
ACATCGGCGTCGACTTCCGCGGCCTTGGCCCGGATGCGGCGAACCCGGATGCCGCCATTCCCCCGGGACTGGTGCTGGACGAGTTCGGGGCGGTGCCGGAAGGACACGGCACGCCGTCGGCGCCGTCCGGCATCGGCACGGACAACGACCTCGGCATCTTCCATGACGACGGCGACGACGGCGACATCCGCGCGCGCGTCGAGAACCTCTACGACGTCACGCTCGGCAACGACGAGTTCACCAACTCCGGCGGGCTGTCGGTGCAGGCGACCTTCCTGGACGACACGCTGGTGGAGGCGATCCTGCGCGCTGTGTCCAAGTACGGGACCACGAACGTGGTCGACGCCCCGTCGCTGACCGTGTTCAACGGGCAGCGCGCCAGCCTGAGCGTGATCAACCACGTCTCCTACGTGAAGGACTTCGACGTGGAGATCGCCCAGGCGGCGGTCATCGCGCAGCCGATCGTCGACGTCATCCAGGACGGCGTGGTGCTGGACGTGCGGCCGGTGGTCAGCTCCGACAAGCGCTTCATCACCATGGAGCTGCGACCGACGGTCGCGCTGCTGCAGCGCCCGATCGACACGTTCACGACGTCGCTCGCGATCGGCTCGGACGTGACCATCGAGCTGCCGGTCCTCAGGGTCCAGCGGGCGCGCACGACCGTGACCATGCCCGACGGCTCGACGATCATGATCGGCGGCTGGAAGGTCAACGAGGACCGCGACCTCGAGTCGGGCGTCCCCTTCCTCAGCAAGGTGCCGATCCTCTCCTTCTTCTTCACGCGCAAGGGCAAGTTCCTCAGCAAGGAGAAGCTGATCATCCTGGTTCGCGCCCGGATCATCATCCCCGAGGAGGGGGAACCGGCGTTCGGCCCGGGTCGCTAGCAGCACGCCGGACGGCCGGCCGGACAGAACGGCGCGCCGGGCGAGCCAATTCTCGCCCCCGCGCGGGCAGGAATGAACCGGGACGGAGGCGCTCCGTTCCGGTTCATGGTTCCTTCGACGAGATCCCGCGGCTTTGTGCGGCGGAACTTGCGCTGGCTGGTTACGTTCCCGGTCTGGTTCCGGTAGTCTGCAAATCTCTGTTGCCGCTCCGATCCTGAGCAGGTCCGGCGACAGCAACAGGAGCTTCGAAAAGGCCAGTCCGCCATCATGTTCAGATCCTGGAAACTGAAGACCGCGTGTCTCGCCGCCTCCTCCCTGGCGCTGCTGCTTCTTGCCCTCCCCGGGCAGCAGGCCGCCGCCCAGGCCGACAACAAGGCGGCGAACCTCCTGGATGACATCCGTTTCGCGCGCGACCTCGCCCGCTACCGCTACTTCGACCTCGCGGTCGAATGGCTGGCCGATATCGACCGCGCGGGCGGCCTCGACGAGAACAGCCGGATCGAGGTGTCTCTGGCGAAGGCCACCATCTCCCGCCTGGCCTCGGTGCACGCGCTGACGCGCGAAGCGCGCAAGGGCTTCTACGACGAGGCCGTGAAGCACTACCACGAAGCGATCGACAAGATGACCGGCGCCATGACCACGACCAAGGGCGAAGCGATCGTCGAGGGGCTCGCCGCCGTGCTGGTCTCGAAGGGCGAGTTCTACACCGAGGAGATCGAGCGCCTCCGGGCGGAGGAGGCGGCGGCGGACGTCATCCAGCAGCATCGCGCCGCGGCGGACGAGGCGTTCCGCGAGGCGGTGAAGACGCTGAACAGCGCGTACGGCGATCTCCAGGCCGCGGCGAACGATGCCACGACCGAGGGGGACCAGAAGGAGATCGCTGGCCTCGCGCTCGACTCCCTCTACCGCAAGGGCGAGGCGCTCTACCTCTGGGCGCTGCTCTACGAGGCCAAGGACTTCAACCGCGAGGACTACCTCAACAAGTGCGTCAGCGCCCTGGCCGACTACGGCTGGGAGGCAGGCGAAGAGGGCATCAATCCCCTCTACGCCTGGTACTACATGGGCGTGGCCGAGTGGGAGCTGGGCCAGGTCCAGACGAACGAAGCGGCCTCTCACGACAGCAAGGCGCTGTCCTTCCTCACCCAGGTCTCCTCCGAGGACTACATCAAGCTCGAGGAGCTGAAGGACCTGATGGACGACGAGCGCGACTACGTGCTCGGCCTGGTCGAGCGCTCCTACGGCGCCGCGTGCCGCGTCTACCGGACGGCCGCCAAGCGCTTCGAGACCTCGACCGCGGACGCCGCCGAGGACATGACCGAGGCCGCGCGCGGCTACGGCGTGCTGGGCGAGGAGCCCGGGAAGGTGAAGTCGCCGGTGACCAGGAGTGCGCTCGTCGGCGCGCTGCGCCACGCCGGCGTGGCCGCCATCGCGGACATGGAGAAGCGCATCGCCGCCCAGCAGCTCGAGCTGACCATGCATGGCTTCCGCGCGCTCCTGGAGAAGGCGCGCACCTTGATCGAGGGGGGCAACCTCGCCGAGGCGCTGCTCGTCATCAAGGACGTGGCCGAGCGCAACGAGCGCAGCGTGGTCGGCCTGGAGGCGCAAACGCTGCTCGCCTCGGTCCTCAGCCAGACCGGCGAGGGCTCGCAACCCCCGGCCGTGCTGCGCATCGCGGTCGACGGCTTCCTGGCCGAGAGCCGCTGGCTCGAAGCGATCAACGCCCTGCACTCGCTCGTGCAGGCCTGCCGCTCGGACGAGGACAAGGCCAAGTACCTGGCGACCGCCTGGAACGACATCGGCGGCTGCTATCAGAGCGTCTCGCGCAACCTCGAGGCGGCCCTCGCTTTCGAGGCGGGCTTCCAGGCGGCCAAGGCGCTGCAGGATGACGTCACCGCGGGCGACCTGGCCCTGGGCGCCTACAACGCCTGGGACCGCCGCTTCCGCGAGACCAAGCACGACTTCGACAAGGGCGAGCGCAACCGCGTGCGCAACATCGTCACCGAGATGGGCATCTCGGCCGACGTGCAGTTCCTCGTCGCCAGGGAGGCGTTCTCCAACGCCACCGGGGTGAAAGACCCGGAGGAGAGCAAGAAGGCCTACCAGAAGGCCGTCGAGGAGCTGGACAAGGTCGAGAAGGACAGCAACTACTACGAACGCGCCCTGGTCTACAAGGGCAGGGCGCTGGCTGGCGCCGGCCAGTTGAAGGAGGCGGTCGCGGCCTTCGACCAGCTCCTCAAGAGGATCGCAGAGGTCAACGTCAGCCTCGACAAGAAGAAGATGACGCAGCGCTCCTTCGCCCACGCCGAGGCGATCTACTACCGCGCCGGCGTGCTCCTGGATCTCAAGGAGTTCGCGGAGGTCTTCCGCTCGCTCGAGGGCTACGAGGAGCAGTTCGAGTCGCAGAACGCCTACTTCCCGAACATCTGCTACTACCGCATTCGCGCCAAGGTCGGCCTGAAGGAAGTCGATGCGGCCGAGGCCATGCTCACCCAGATGGAGGCGCTCTACGCCAAGAGCCCGTGCGTCACCTACGCCGTCAACGAGCTGGCCAACGGCCACTACGCCGCCTACCAGGCCGTGGCGGACAAGGAGTCCGAGCAGGCGAAGACCCACCTGGCCAAGGCGGCCGGCTTCCTCTCCCGCGTGAACCAGATCACCGGCTACATGTCGTTCCCCAACCTGGAGAGCGTCGCGGACTGGTACAAGGCGATCGGCCAGCTCGAGCTGGCCGCGGAGAACTACGCCCGCCTCTACCAGCGGTTCGGCAAGGATCCGGCGCGCGAGCAGGAGATCAACAAGCGGGGGCGCCGGAACTACGCCGAGGTGCTCCTGGCGCTGCACCGCTTCCCGGACGCGCTGCCGCTGTGGAGCGCGGAGTACAACGTCAAGTCCAAGGACCGCACCACCGTGCGCTCCTACGCGCTGTGTCTTGGCGGCTGGCTCGAGGACAAGGAGGTCAACAAGGTCTGGGAGTTCACCGAGATCCCGGGCGCCGGCCAGTACCAGGAAGCGATGGCGAAGTGGACCGAGCTCAAGGAAGGGATCGAGGACGCGAACGACAAGGGCTCGGCCAACTGGTGGGAGTGCATGACCAACTTCCTCTACTGCCACTACATGCTCAGCAAGACCGAACCGCAGTTGAAGGAGTCGGGTCTGAAGCTGATCGCCAACTGGAAAGCGCTGCACCCGAAGCTGGGCGACGAGCCGTACGCCCGCCGCATCAAGCGCCTCGAAAGGCAGCTGGCGAAGTGATGGAGTCGTGCCCGTGCGCTGCCCTGCGTTGACACTCGAGCGAGGACCCGATAGCATGCCCCCCCTTTCCATCATCCGCTCCGGCAAGCTCCTGCTGGACTCGAGGCCGAGTATGGTCCGCGCCCTCGCGGCCGCGCTGGCGGCCGTCCTCGTGGTGTTCCTCGCCGCGCCGGCCGCGCTGCAGGCGGCGCCCGCGGACACCATCTGGCAGAAGGGCGCAGGCGGAATGCGGTCGATCAGCGCCGACACCGTGACGCAGGACCACTACGTGCAGGAGGGCGTGAAGTACCGCAAGGGGGAGGTCAACCTGACGCTGGACGGCTGGAAAGTGGCCGACATCGTCTACGGGGACGCGCCCGAGTCCTGGCAGAAGGGTCTGGATTCGCGCGAGGACGGCGACTTCGAAAACGCCGTGCTCTCGCTGCGCGGCGCGCTGGCCGAGAGGAGCGTGCGCGCCTGGATCAAGGTGGCGGGCCCGTTCCAGATCGCCGAGACCTACCGGCTCTGGGGCAGCCGCGACCGCGCCCACTACGCCGAGGCGATCCAGAGCTACAACGAAGCGCTCGCGGCCGACGAGCTGGCGCGCATCCGCCCCGCCATCCTGCTCGGCCGCGCCCAGGCTCAGCTCGGCGCCGGCAACCTCGAGGCCGCGCTCGCCGACTATGACCAGCTCGCGCAGGAATCCAGCGCGAACAAGTACGGCGTGGAGTGGGAGCTCACGGCGATCCACGAGAAGGCTCAGGCCCTGGACGAGGCCGGGCGCGCGGCGGACGCCAAGCGCGAGTTCTCCAAGCTCGAGACCCTGGCCAAGTCGTTCACCACCATGGCCAACGTCGACGAGCGCGAGCGCAAGCTGGCCGCGGAGAAGGCCGGGCTCGCCCGGCTCGCCCAGGGCCGCGTGCTCATCCGCGAGGGCAAGACCGCCGAGGCGGAGCGTTTCTTCCGCGAGATCTCGTCCGACAGCAACGAGGTGGAGCCCGTGCGCGCGGCGGCGCTGGTCGGCATGGGCGAGGCCCTGCAGGGCCAGGGCAAGCTCAAGGAAGCCCAGTTCGCCTTCGCCTCGGTGCGCGTGAACTACTACTCGACGGACGCCTTGGCCGAGGCCACCTATCGCCTCGGCCTGGTCGCCCGGGAGCTCGGCGCGGCCGAGCCGAAGGGCAACATCCTGGCGCAGGACTACTTCAACGAGGTGGTCCAGCGCTTCTCCGGGACCCGATGGGCCCAGAAGGCACAAGAAGAACTCGGTAACTGAGCGGGAAGAACTTCCCGCATCTCAGCTCACAGCGGAGGTTTCGAACCAGCGATGTCCACGCTCCTCTACAGAGTCCTTGTTCCCCTTTTCCTGATGATCTGCGCCGCGCCCGCCGCCCTGGCCGCGGATGACAAGATGGCCCCGACGATGAGCGTCTATGACGTGCTCAAGGGCGGCGGCACCATCGGATGGGTGATCGTCATCCTCTCGGTCATCGGCCTCGCCCTGTTCCTCGACAACCTGGTCAACATGCGCAAGCAGAAGCTCGCGCCCCCGGACGTCGTGGACGAGGTCGAAGCCCTCATCGAGGCGGGCGAGTACCAGGAGGCGATGGAGCTGTGCGAGGCGGAGCCGAGCCTGTTCACGAACATCGTCGCCGCCGGCCTGCCACGCCTGAACGCCTCGTTCGAAGCCATGGAGAAGGCCATCAAAGAGGTGTCCGAGGAGGAGTCGCTCAAGCTCTTCATGAAGCTCGGCTGGCTCTCCCTCATCGCGGCCGTGGCGCCCATGCTCGGGCTGCTCGGCACGGTGCAGGGCATGATCCTCGCGTTCAAGGTCATCGCCGCCACCAAGGGCGCGGCCGAGCCCGCCGACCTGGCGGACAACATCTCGCTGGCCCTCATCACCACGCTCGACGGCCTGATCGTCGCCATCCCCATGACCGCGGCGTTCGTGTTCCTGCGCAACCGCGTGGTCAAGACGACGCTCGACATCGGCGCGGTGATCGAGGACATCTTCGAGCGCTTCCGTCCGACGAAGAGCTGAACCGCGTCCCCAGGCTCGAAGGAGCACTCCCATGTCCAAAGCGCGCGACGAGATGATGGCCGGCGTCGATCTGAACATGACGCCGATGATCGACATCGTGTTCCAGCTCATCATCTTCTTCATGATCGTCATCGACATGAGCCAGAAGGACCTGGAAGCGCTCGAGCTGCCCAAGTCGCTGAAGGCCATCGAGGACGAGGCGGAGGAGGGGCGCCTCTACGTGAACATCAACCGCGGCGGCGACTACATCCTGCGCCTGCAGAAGCTGTCCTTGAACGAGCTCGAGGTGCAGCTCAAGCTGCGCGTGGACGCGCCCATGAAGGACGGCAGCCGCACGCGCGACGCGCAGGACCTGGCCGTGCGCCCCATCCTGATCCGCGCCGACCGCGCCTCCGAGTTCAAGCACGTGCAGAAGATCATGTACGTGTGCGGCAAGGAGGGGATCAAGATCTGGAAGGTGAACCTGGCGGCCGCCCAGGAGGCGAAAGACGACGAGGCGGCGCCCGCACCGAAGTAAGGAGACAAGACCATGAGTGTGGCACAGGAACAGGGCACTGCCGAGACGAAGATCGAGATGACGTCCATGATCGACGTCACCTTCCTGCTGCTGATCTTCTTCATGTGCACCATCAAGTTCAAAATCCTCGAGGGCAAGCTGCAGACCTACCTGCCCAAGGACGTGGGCGTGAACACCACGCCGGCGTCGCCGATGATGGAGAAGGTAGACATCCGCATCTACCGTATGGTCACGCGGGACAAGCTGAACCTCGACGACAGGGACACGTTCAAGGAGTGGCGGACCAAGGGCTGGACCGAGGACCAGGTCGAGATCTACTACCAGGGCAACCCCATCAGCGGGCTGAAGGAGCTCGCGCGCGAGCTCAAGGACCTGCGCAAGAAGATCCCGCCGCCCGACGACCCCGGGCCGGACAACGAGGACAGCCTGAAGATGAACCTCGAGGCGATGGCGGGGTGCATCTACGAGGATATCGTGCACGTGGTCGACGTCGCGCTCGACGCGAAGTTCACCAGCATCACCTTCCGCGGCATCGAGCTCGACGCCTAGAGGAGCGCGCTTGCCAGGGGCTGAGAGGCGCGAAGGGGCGGCCGCCCGGCGCGGCCGCCCCTTCGCGCGTGCAGGGGCACTCCTCGCCGCGGCCCTGTTCGCACCCGGCTGCGGCGATCACCAAGGCGGGCGCAGCATCGTCCTCATCTCCATCGATACCTTGCGCTGGGACCGTCTCGGCTGCACCGGCCACGCCGCGGCTCAGACCCCGGTCCTCGACGGCCTGGCACGCGCGGGCAGGCTCTTCACCAACTGCGTGGCCGCCGCGCCGCTCACTTTGCCCTCCCACTGCACCATCCTCACGGGCCAGCTCCCGCTCGAGCATGGCGTGCGCGACAACGGCTTGTTTCGCCTCGGGGCAGGATCTGCCACGCTCGCCTCCGACCTGCAGGACAGAGGCTACGCGACGTTCGCCGTGATCGGAGCGCGGCCGCTCGCGCCGGGCTGCGGGCTGGAACAGGGCTTCGACCGCTACGACTACGCCGTGGAGCGCCAGCCGCCGGGGCACCTGCGCCTGGACGAGCGCCCCGCCGACCAGGTGACCACGGCGGCGCTTGCCGCCCTGCGCGATCACGAGGCCGGCCGGCCGTTCTTCCTGTTCGTGCACTACTTCGACCCCCACTCGCCCTACGCCCCGCCCGAGCCCTTCGCCGCCCGGTTCGCCTCCGCGCCCTACGACGGCGAGATCGCGTTCACGGACCAGGAGATCGGCCGCCTGCTGGACGGCCTGCGGCAGCTCGGCCTGCTCGACGATGCCCTGGTGGCCGTGACCTCCGATCACGGCGAGGCGCTCGGCGAGCACGGTGAGGAAGCGCACGGCTTCTTCCTCTACGACGCCACGATCCGCGTACCGCTCCTCGTGCTCGATCCCACGAGCCCGGCGCGGGGGCGCGTGGAGCGCACCCAGGTGCGCCATCAGGACCTGCGCGCCTTCCTGGCGGCGCGCGCCGCGGGAGAGGCCCACGACCTGACCCGGCCGGCGCGCGACGGCGAGCCCGCCCTGATCGAAAGCCTCTATGGCGCGATTCACTGCAACTTCGCCCAGTTGCGCGGCCTGCGCAGCCCGAGCGGTGTGAAGTACCTCGAAGCCGGGGCGGAGGAGCTGTATGACCTCGGCGCCGACCCCTTGGAAGCCGCCAACCTGGCGGCCACCGGCGACCCGCGGCTCGAGGGCGCACGTGCGGCGCTGGCGCGGGCGCTCGCCGGCCGCCGCGCGGCCGCGGAGCCAGGAGGCGGCGGGCTGCCCGGCTACCTGCAGGCGCCGCTGCGGCCCGAGCTCATCGCCACGCGCAGCGCCGAGGAGAACCGCTCCTTCCTGGCCGGGACCGTCTGGCGTCCATCCCTCGAGGCCCTTCAGGAGGGAATCCGGCTGCACGAGGCCGGGCTCTTCGACGCCGCGAGCGCGCGCCTCCAGGCAGGAACGGAGCTGGACCCGGACAATCCCGCCCTGTGGCTCTGGCTCGGCCTGGCTCTGCGCCAGGCCGGAGCCGCCAACCGCGCACCGGAGCAGTACGAGCAGGCGATTGCGGCGTTGCGACGCGCCCTCCTCCTGCGCCCGGGCCTGAGCCAGGCCCAGGATCTGCTGATCCACAGCCTCGCCCAGACCGGCCGCTACGAGGAGGCCTGGCAGCTCGGCCTCGCCGCCGAGCAGGCGGGCCAGGCCGGCGCCAAGACGTTCGAGGCCATCGGCAAGCTGCTGCTCACGGGGCGCGGCTCGTTCGCGGTCGCGGACAACCCGCTCCTGGACCGGCTGAAGGGGATCGAGTACCTCGAAAGGGCCGCGCAGGCGCCGGACGAGCAGCCCGACCCGGCCCTCCTGGAGTACCTGGAGCGCTGCCGCGGAGAGGCCGGTCCGCCTTGACAGGCGCCCGGCGCGGCCTCGAAACGGCCCCGCGGGGCGCCCGGGATGGGCCGGGAGAAGAAAGGCCAAAGCACGATTTCTCTGGCGCTTGCTTCCCCCTTGCAGCGCTGCTAGAGTCCGCCGCTGCCTCGTGGATAATCCTTTACTCGGAAAGCTTTTCACGAAGTCCCGCAGCGCATCGTCCGGTCCAGGCGCCAGCCCAGAAAGCAAGCGTCAGCCCGTGCGGCGTCAAATGAGAAGGATGGAGTAATGGCGAGTCTTGCCATCCCCCGATCGCAACTCCGCTTCTTCGGTCTCCTCACCCTGTCCATGCTGTTCGCGACGTCGTGCTCGCTCTGGCCGAAGCCGGCCGAGGAGGCGAGCGACGACAGCTCGGACATGATCTCGTTCGCGTCCAGCGAACCGACCCCCGAGACGCCGGCCGGCGCCGCGGAAGAGGCCGGCGTCATCGAGCTGGAGGGGGAGACCGTGGCGTATTCAGGTGAGCCCGCTGAGGCCGAGCCCGCTGAGGCCGAACTCGCCGCCGAGCCGCAGGAGGTGGAGTCCGCGGAGACCGAGTTCGAGGAGGAGGCGGAACCCGCCGAGGCCGCGCCGGCCGAGGAAGACCAGGTCGAGCGCATCGCCGCCGAGGCAGAGGAGCGCTGGCGCATCAAGCAGCAGCAGCTCCAGATGGAGGCCGAGGAGACGTACAAGGAGGGCGACCGCCGCCTGCAGGCCGGCGACTACGAGGGCGCCGCCATGCACTTCGAGCAGGCGCTGAACCACATCCGCTGGGCGCCGATCGGCGTGGAGTGGGGCAGCCTCGAGGAGCGCTCCAGCTCCGGGCTCGAGACCGCGCGGCGCGCCCTGGCCCGCAAGGACACCGAGCTGCGCCAGAGCCAGGATCGTGAGGCGTACGAGCAGATCCGCGACGAGGAGGCCGAGAGCCGCCTGCGCCAGGAGCAGATCACGCTGCGCATCATCGAGGACGCCATCGCCGCCTACGAGCGCAACGACTTCGTCGAGGCGCAGAAGCTCTGCGACGAGGTGCTGAAGCGCGACCCGAAGAACGACCGCGCCCGGCGCCTGAAGGCCGCGGCGGTCTCGGCCGATCGCGACTCCTTCAACAAGCACGCCATCGACACCCGCAAGGAGGAGTTCCGCCGCTGGAAGCAGGAGATCGAGGAAACGCGCATCCCCTACGCGGACATCCTCACCGGCCCGGACCCGGACTTCTGGCGCGACATCTCCGACAAGCGCACGCGCGAGCAGCTCCTGGCCTTGAGCGCGGTCGACACGCCCGAAGTGCGCGAGTTGAAGAACAAGCTCAAGAACACGCGCCTCGCCACGATCGTGTTCCCCGAGGTGGCGGTAGGCGAGGCGGTGAATCACATCTCCGTCATCTCCGAGATCCCCATCGTCATCGACCCGGAGGTCGCCGCCGAGCTCGACTCCAGCGGCGTGGTCCTGAACATCTCCACCCTCACGGACATATCGGTTGAGTCGCTGCTGAACATCGTCACCGCCCAGGCGGGCGAGGGCCTCACCTTCACCGTGCAGCACGGCGTCGTGCTCATCACCAAGAAGGAGAAGGCCATGGGCGCGGCGGTGCCGCGCATCCACACGGTGCAGGACCTGACGTTCGCTCTCACCGACTTCAAAGGCCCGAAGATCGGCAGCATCCCGCTGCCCGGCGCCGAGTTCGACGAGGAGGAGGGCGGGCCGTTCGGTGCCGACCAGGTCGGCGAGAACGTGATCTCGCCAGAAGAGATCATCAACCTCATCCGCGAGAACATCGCGCGCGACACCTGGGACGCCGGCGGCTACTCGCTCGACACGGCCAACAACAACCAGATCCTGGTCATCCACACGCCGCAGGTGCAGCTCCAGGTCGCTGAGTTCCTCGATGACCTGCGCCGCTTCGCCAGCTCGGTGATCACCATCGAGTCACGCTTCGCCGGCATCACCGACGCTTTCCTGCAGGAGATCGGGGTGGACTGGCGCGGCCTGGACGGCGCCACGGTCGGCACCGAGGCGTTCCTCGACGACGTGACCTACGGTCTCGAGGACAACGCCGGCAACGCGCTCGACAACAACGGCCCCGGTCTGAGCACGGGCTCCGGCCTGAGCCCGGTCGCGGGCGCGTTCTTCAACGACGGCAGCGACGGCGACATCCGCGCCTTCACGCAAAACCTCTTCGAGTCGTCGCTCGGCAACGTGCTCTCCACCACGGGCGGCCTGGCGCTGCAAATCGCCTTCTTCAACGACGACGACGAGTACAACATGGTCGTGCGCGCGGTGGAGAAGTCGCTGAACGCGACCGAGATCACGGCGCCCATCCTCACGGTCTACAACACCGAGCGCGCCTACGTCACCGTCACCGAGCAGATCTCGTTCGTGCAGGACTTCGACGTCGACGTGGCGAACTCGGCGTTCATCGCCAATCCCAACATCGGCATCATCCAGGAGGGCGTGGTCCTCGACGTTCGCCCCACGGTCTCCTACGACCGCAAGTACATCACGCTCGAGATCCAGGCCACGGTCGCGAACCTCATCCGCCCGATCCGCGAGTACACCACCTCGCTGGCCGGCTTCTCCATCCCGGTGACGTTCATGCTGCCGGAGCTGGAGGTGCAGACGGCGAACACGACGGTGCGCGTGCCGGACGGCGGCTCGCTCGTGCTCGGCGGCTTGAAGCGCCTGCGCTACGTGAACCGCACGGCGGAGGTGCCGTGGCTCGGTAAGATCCCGCTGGCGGGCGCGCTCTTCCGCTACAAGGGACTGAACGATGAGGTCGAGAACATCATCATCATCGTGAAGGCGTCCATCACCAACCTCCAGCCCTGGCGCGGCCGTGCGCCGGTGGGCTAGCGGTTCGGGCGCTCGCATGCACTTCCAGGCCGGCCCCGGTGGCCGGCCTTTCCTTTGCAGGGCAGCGGCCGCTCCCGGCTATCCTGACCCGCGACGTTGACACGCTGCCCGCGCAGGCTCTGCCTTGCCCATGCCGTCGCTCGCCCGTCCGGCCGCGCTCCTGCTCCTCCTGCTCGTGCCCCTCGGCGCCTTCCTCGCCGGCCGGCCCGAACCGCTGCCGCGCGCCGACTTCACCTTCGTCCTGCCCAAGGAGAACGCCACCGTCGACCCGGCGGCGGCAACGTCCGTGGCGGACGGCTGGATCGTGCAGGCGCTGTTCGAGGGGCTCTACCGGCTCGATCCGAGCACGCTCGCACCGCTCCCGGCCGCGGCCGAGAGCACGGAGCTGTCCGCGGACGGCCTCACCTACGCCTTCCGGCTCTCGCCGCGCGCGCGCTGGTCCGACGGCAGGCCAGTGACCGCCGGCGACTTCCTCTACTCCTGGCTGCGCCTGCTCGACGCGCGCACGGGCAGCAGCTACGCCTCGCAGCTCTGGGTCATCGCGGGCGCGCGCGAGTTCTCCACGGGCGCGGCGCCGGCGAGCGCGGTCGGCCTGGCCGCGCCTGCGCCCGACACCTTCGTGGTGCACCTCTGCGCGCCCTGCCCCTTCTTCCTGGCGCTCGCCGCTCACTTCAGTTGTGCGCCGGTGCGCCAGGACCTCATCGAGGCGTACGGCGACGCCTGGACCGAACCGGACAGGATCGTCAGCAACGGGCCCTACCGCCTGGAGCTGCGCCGCATCCGCGATCGCCTGCGTCTGGTCAGAAACGAGCAGCACGCGCGCGCCAGCGCGACGCGCCTGCGCGTCATCGACGCCCTGGCGATCGACTCCAAGGCCACGGCATTGAACCTCTACCTGACCGGCGACGCGGACTGGGTGAACGCCCTGCCCGCGGCCTCCCTGCGGCGTTTGCACGGCCGTCCCGACCTCCGTCTGAACACGGTGCTGGCGACGAACTTTCTGCGCTTCAACGTAACCGCGCCGCCACTCGACGACGCGCGCGTGCGCCGCGCCATCGACCTGGCCATCGACCGGGAGGCCCTGTGCCGCTTCGTCTATCAGAGCGGCGAGGCGCCGGCGCGCTCGCTCGTCCCCCCCGCCCTGCCGGGCTACGTGCCGGCCGCGGGCGCTGCCGGCGGAATCGAGGCCGCGCGCGCGCTCCTGGCCGAAGCGGGCTTTCCCGGCGGCCGCGGCTTCCCCGAGCTCGAGCTCCTGCACGCGGCGGACGAATCGGTCCGGGCCGTGGCCGAGGCCCTGTCCGCCACGCTGCAGCAGGCCCTGGGCGTGCGCCTCAGACCGGCGCCGCAGGAGTTCAAGGTCTACCTCGACTCGCAGAAGCAGCTCCGCTACCAGGTCTCCCTCGGCATGTGGATCGGCGACTACCCCGATCCCGCGACCTTTCTCGACTTGTTCGCCTCGGACGCGGGCGCGAACCGCACGGGCTGGAAGAGCGCGCGCTACGACGAGCTCCTCCGCCAGGCGGGCGCGGAGGGCGACCCGGCGCGGCGCGCCGCCCTGCTGCGTAAGGCCGAGGAGCTGCTGCTGCGGGAAGGGCCCATCGCCCCGATCTGCTTCCGCGGCCAGGCCAACCTGGTCTCGCCGCGCGTGACGGGCTTCACCACCAACCTGCTCGACCTGCATCCGCTGGAGCTGCTGGCGCTGCGCTGAGGGGTGCGGCCGATGCGAGCCGGCGCCGCGCGCGCTGCTATGATCCGCTCTCGGCGATGCTCACCTACGTCCTGAGGAAGCTCCTGTCGGTCGCGCTGCTCCTGGTGCTGGTCTTCACCGGCGCCTTCTTCCTCATGCGCCTGGCGCCGGGCGGTCCCTTCGACGCGGAGCGCGCCCTGCCGCCGGCGATCGAGAGAAGCATCGCGGCGCGCTTCCAGCTCGACCAGCCGCTCCTCGTCCAGTACGGCAGCTATCTGGCAGACGTGTTCCTGCGCGGCGACCTGAGGCCCTCCTTCTCCTACCGCGACACGTCGGTCAACCAGATCATCGCCGAGACCCTGCCGCGTTCGGCCGCGCTCGGCGCCGCGGCCCTGCTCCTCGCCCTGTTCCTGGGAGTTCCCGCCGGCCTGCTCGCGGCCGCGCGCCGCGGCCACGCGCGTGATCTTCTGCTCTCCGCCCTGTTCGCCCTCGCTCTCGCCGTGCCCAACTTCGTGCTCGCCACCCTGCTGGTGCTGCTCTTCTCCTTCGTGCTGCCCTGGTTCCCGGTCGCCGGCTTCTCTTCGCTCCGGCACCTCGTGCTGCCAGCCCTTGCTCTCGGCGTCCCGCTCGCCGCCGCCATCGCCCGCCTGACGCGCGCCGGCGTGCTCGAGGCGCTCGCCAGCCCCTACATCCGCACGGCGCGCGCCAAGGGCCTGGCGCCCGGCGCGGTGCTCGCCCGGCACGCGCTGCGCGCCGGGCTCGTTCCGGTCGTGACCTATCTCGGGCCGGCCTGCGCCGCGATCCTCACCGGCTCGCTGGTGGTGGAGAAGATCTTCGCCATCCCGGGAATGGGCTCGTTCTTCGTCACGAGCGTGATGAACCGCGACTACACCCTGGCCATGGGCGTGCTGCTGCTCTACTTCGGCCTGCTGGCCGTGCTGAACGCCCTGGTCGACGTCTCCTTGCACCTCATCGATCCGCGCGTGGAGCTGCAATGAGCTGGCGCGAGCACAAGGCGGCCGTGGTGGCGCTGGTCGCACTGGCCGCGCTCGGCCTGCTGGCGCTGCTCGTCCCGGTGCTGCCGCTCCAGGACCCGGGCGCGGTCGCGCTCGCCGACCAGCTCGAAGGACCATGCGCCCGGCACTGGTTCGGCACGGACGCGCTGGGACGCGACCTGTTCGCGCGCACCCTCGCCGGCGTGCGCTCTTCCTTGTTCATCGGCCTGCTCGGTGCCTGCGTCTCGCTCGTCCTCGGCGTGGCCGTGGGCGCGGTGGCCGGCTTCTCCGGCCGCGTGCTGGACGGGCTGCTCATGCGCCTGGTGGACGCGCTCTACGGCATTCCCTTCATCTGCCTGGTCATCTTCCTGCTGGCCGTGCTCCGAGACCACGAGCCGCTGCTCCGGGCGCACGGCATCACGCGCGAGACGATCCTCTATACCGTGGTCGGCGCGACCACCTGGCTGACCATGGCGCGCCTCGTGCGCAACGAGGTCGTGACCCTGCGCGCCCAGCCCTTCGTCGAGGCGGCGAAAGCCCTCGGCATCCCCGGCCGGCGCATCCTGGCGCGTCACATCCTGCCCAACACCCTCGGCATCATCGTGGTGGCGCTCACGCTCACCATCCCCGCCATCGTCCTCTACGAGGCGTTCCTCTCCTTCCTCGGCCTGGGCATCGAGCCACCCGGGGTGTCGCTCGGCCTCCTGGCCGCCGAGGGAGTCGAGGCCATCAGCCCGGTGCACGCCTCCTGGTGGATGATCGCCTTCCCCGGCGCCGCCCTGGCGCTGCTCTTGCTCTCGTTCAGCCTGCTCGGCGACGGGCTGCGCGACCTCCTGGATCCGCGCGGGGCTTCGCGGCTGATTCCCCGGAGCCGGAGGGGAGGGGAGTGAGCCGAGCGATCGCGGCCGTTTCCCTGCTCTCCGGGGACGGGAGCGCGCCTTCCGGTGCA
>DYIW01000093.1 GCA_020723465.1 Phycisphaera mikurensis | reverse complement strand
AGCGATCGCGGCCGTTTCCCCGGCCTCCGGGAGCGGCTGCGGCTCCCGGTGCACGACCGCGAACTTCGGGGTAGTCTTTGGGCGCCCGGCACGCGCGCAAGGACGCACACCAGGATGGACAGCCGCGTCGATGGACTCCTCGCCGAGCTGGCGAGCCGCTACTCCCTCACCGAACGTTTCCTGACGGAGCTCCGTCCCACGCTGGTCACGATCCTGGCGGACGAGCAGCTTCGCGAACACCGCACGTTTCTGCTCGAACAGGTGGCCGAGACCTGCCAGCGCGACCAAGAGCTGCGCCGCGCCTTCGCCGCCCTGCGCAGCAGCCTGGTCGAGTTCTTCGCGCGTCTGGCGCGGGACGCGGCTCGGCGCCAGGGGGAGAGCCCGGGTCGCGCATAGGCGCGCGCTTCAGCACGCGGCCGGGCCCGCGGCCGAGGCCGCCGCGGCGTTCTCGCCGCCGCGCGCGGCGCGATGTGCGAGCGCGGCGCGCACGAACGACGCGAACAGGGGATGCGCGCGCGTCGGGCTCGACTTGAATTCCGGGTGGTACTGCACCGCCACGAACCAGGGGTGGGCCGGGATCTCGATGATCTCTGCCAGGTCCAGCTCCTCGTTCACGCCCGTGACGAACAGGCCGACCTCGGCCAGGCGCTCGCGGTAGGCGTTGTTCAGCTCGTAGCGGTGGCGGTGGCGCTCGCTCACCAGGTCCTGGCCGTAGGCCTCGCGCGCGCGCCCGCCCAGCACGTGGCAGAGCTGCGCGCCCAGGCGCATGGTGCCGCCCATGCGCGTGACGGCGCGCTGCTCCTCGAGCAGGCAGATGACCGGATCCACGGCGTTGCGATCGTTCTCGGTGGTGTCGGCGCCGGCCAGGCCGAGCAGGTCGCGCGCCACCTCGATCACCGCCATCTGCAGGCCGTAGCAGATGCCGAAGTAGGGGATGCCCTGCTCGCGCGCGTGGCGCACCGCGCCGATCTTGCCGTGCACGCCGCGCACGCCGAAGCCGCCCGGCACGAGCACGCCGTCCACGCCGGCGAGCGCCACGTCCGCCCCCAGGCGGTCGATGTCCTCGGCGTGCACGCGGCGCACGTTGACGCGCGCGCGGTTGGCGATGCCGCCGTGCGCGATCGACTCGTAGATCGACTTGTAGGAGTCCTGCAGGTCGATGTACTTGCCGACCACCGCGATCTCGACCTCGCGGTCCGGCTGCTTGATGATTTCCACGGTTGCGCGCCAGTCCGTAAGGTCAGCCGGCGTGTCCGGCAGGCCGAGGCGCTCGGCGATGAGGTTGTCCAGGCCCTGGTCGTGCAGGACGAGGGGCACCTCGTAGATCGAGTAGTCCACGTCCTTCTCGTCCAGCACGTTCTGCGGCTCGACGTTGCAGTAGAGCGAGATCTTCCTGCGCAGCTCCTGGGTGATGGGCTTCTCGCAGCGGCAGATGAGCACGTCCGCCTGGATGCCGATCTCGCGCAGCTTGCCCACGGACTGCTGCGTGGGCTTGGTCTTGATCTCGCCGCTGGCGCGCAGGAAGGGCAGCAGCGTCATGTGGATGTAGAGCACGTTGCGCGCGCCCTTGTCCAGACGGAACTGGCGGATCGCCTCGAGGAAGGCCTGGCCCTCGATGTCGCCCACGGTGCCGCCGATCTCGGTGAGCACCACATCCACGTCGTCGCCGCCCAGCGCCTCGATGCTCGCCTTGATCTCGTCGGTCACGTGCGGGATGACCTGCACCGTCTGCCCCAGGTACTCGCCGGCGCGCTCCTTCCGGATCACCTCGCTGTAGATGCGGCCGGAGGTGACGTTCGAGGCGCGCGACAGCGGCGCGCCGGTGAAGCGCTCGTAGTGGCCGAGGTCGAGGTCGGTCTCGGTGCCGTCGTCCAGCACGTACACCTCGCCGTGCTGGAAGGGATTCATGGTGCCGGGATCGACGTTCAGGTAAGGGTCGAGCTTCTGGATGCGGATGCGCAGGCCACGGCTCTCGAGCAGCAGGCCGATGCTCGCGGTGGTCAGTCCCTTGCCCAGCGACGAGACCACGCCGCCGGTGATGAAGATGAAGCGGGTCATGAGCGTTCCCTCGCCTGTGGGCGCTGTCTGTCCACGAACCTGCGGTAGTCCTCGGCCGTGTCGATGCCGATCGAGTCGTGCCGCGCCCTGAGCACGCGGATGGGGATGCCGTGGTGCAGGGCGCGCAGTTGCTCCAGGCGTTCGAGCGGCTCGAGCGGCGCCGGCGGCAGGCGCGCGAAGCGGAACAGCGTCGCGCGCGCGAAGCCGTACACGCCGATGTGCTTCAAGACCGCGCGCGCCGCGCGCGCCTTTTCGAAGTCCGCGGCCCACGGCACGGGCGCGCGCGAGAAGTAGAGCGCGTCGCCGCCGGCACCGACCACCACCTTGACCGCGTTCGGATCGAGCCAGGTCTCCCGGTCCTCGATCTCCACCGCGAGCGTCACCATCTGCGCGTCGGGCCGCAGGAGGTCGAGCGCCACGCGGTCCAGGTCCTCCGGGTCGATCTCCGGCTCGTCGCCCTGCACGTTGATGATGGCACGCGCGTCGAGGGCAGACGCCGCCTCGGCCACGCGATCCGTGCCGCTCTGGTGCTCGCGCGCCGTGAGCATCGCCTCGCCGCCGAAGGAGCGCACCGCGTCGGCGATGCGCGGCTCGTCGGTCGCGACCAGCACGCGCTCGATGTGGCGCGCCGCACGCACGCGCTCGTAGACGTGCTGGATCAGGTACTTGCCGGTCTCCCGCAGGAGAGGCTTTTCGGGCAGGCGGGTCGAGCCGATGCGCGCGGGGATGACGGCGGCGACGGCGCCGCTCAAGGGTCCCCGCCCTTTCGCGCGCGGTCCAGGTTCTCGCGGCGCAGGCGCTCCCGCTCCTTCTCGAAGTAGTCGCCGCCCTCGGCCGAAGAGCCGATGTACTGGAGCTGGGGCACCCGGTTGTACGTCGCCAGCAGTTCCATCTGGATGGCGGTGAAATCCTCGACCGCCTCCCGGTCCTCCTGGCCGAGGCCGGGACTGAGAATGCATGCGTAGTGCTGGCCGTCTGCGCTGATGGCGATCATGCAGCGGGCCGTGCTGCGCGTCAGCTCGTCCGGCTCGGCGAGCGCCTCGGCGCGCTCGAAGAAGCCGTGCTGCGCGGCGAAGTCCACGAGATCGAGCAGCAGCTCATCGGGCGCGATCTTGGTGTCGGCGTTGTCGCGCGGCTGCGAGTAGAGGCCGGCGTTCGCCGGGTTGCTCTGGTTCACCAGCACGAGCCGGCTGTGAGTGCGGAAGTCCCAGCAGGTGATGCGCAGGTCCTTCGCCTCGCGCACCGCGGCCGGCGCCGAGGCGCAGCCGACCATGCCCGACAGGCAGAGAAGAGCGAGTCCAAGGTGCGGGGCGCGGCGCCCCAGCCGGGAGGAGCCCATGCGAACGCTCCCAGTAACCAGTAAAAGGAAGAACGCTAGACCTCCGCTCCCGGGCCGTCAAGCGCCGCACGCGTCCCCTTGGCCGCTCACCGCGCTACAATGGCGTTCCATTCTCATGGCGCTTCCCAGGTCTGAAACCCCGAGCTTCCCCGGCTACACCATCGACCGGGTGCATAGGAACGGCGCGGTGCACAAGGGGCGCGTGCTCTTTGGCCGCCGCGGGGAGAGGCTGTGCGTGGTCAAGGACCTGTCGTCCATGCGCCCGTTGCTGCGCGTGCTGTTCGGCCGGCGCAACCTGGCGCGCGAGGCGCGCGCGTTGGAGATGCTCTCCGACTTCCCGGCCGCGCCGCGCCTCATCGAGCGCATCTCGCGGGACGCGATCGCGGTCGAGCGCATCGAGGGCAAGTACAAGTACCTGCACAAGAAGATCCCGCGCAGGGTGCTGCCCGCAGTGTTCGCCGCGCTCGAACGCGCGGTGGACGAGCTGCACCGGCGCGGGCTCGTGCACCTCGATCTGCGCCAGAGGAAGAACATCCTCGTGCCCACGGACGACAGCGTGGTGCTGATCGACTTCGAGAGCAGCCTGCGCCTCGGTCGCGGAGTTCTCGGCCGGCGCGTGCTGTTGCCGCTTCTTGGCTGGCTTGACCGCGCCGCGATCCTAAAGTGGAAGGCGAAGTTCTCGCCGCGCCTGCTGACGGACGGCGAGCGTCGCTTCCTGCGGCGCTTTCGGCTGTGGCGGGCGGCGTGGCCGTGGAAGCGCCTGGGAAGGAAGACTCGCCGGTGGTTCGGCAGCGACACGACGCGTTGACCCGGAAGCGGGCCTCGGCGGGCGGTTTTCCGCCTGGCGGGAGCGTCCAGGATCCGGATTCGCTCGAAAAGACGGTTTCGCGGCGTCACCCCCCTGCCAGATCGTGGGTGGAACGGATTCTTGCCACTATATTTTGTGTTTTTGCCCATGACGGCTTGACGCTCGGGGAGCGAATGAAGAAACTCCGAGCGTTCGGTGCGGTTGGCCTGGGCGGCTCGTCTCAGCGCGCTTCAACCGCTTTTGCGGCAATCGGTTGGGGCGATCGAGGGGGCGTGGACGGCCCTCACAGATGGAGAACCTGACGTGGGCAACGTCGGCAACATCGAGAAAGTGATGGTCTTCGGCATCCTGGGGATCATCATCATCATCTTGGGTATCGCGATCTGGGGGGACAACGAGCGGGAGGGGCTGCCGTACGACACGGCCACGGCGCAGCAGGGCGGCGGCACGGGAGACAAGCTCGGCGTGACCGTTCCGCCGGGAAACACGGGCAGCCCGCAGGCCCAGAACCAGCCGTTTGTGTACGTGCCCGAGGTCAAGCCCGAGGATCTGAAGGACGTCCCACCCAAGCCGCCGGTGGATGTCACGGCGCGCAAGGACGCGCCGGTGCTCATCGAGCCGCCGAAGCCCGAGCGGCCCAAGACCTACAAGGTCGAGAGCGGCGACAGCTTCGAGTCGATCGCCGTGAAGCTGTTCGGCGACGCGAGGTACACCGACGAGCTGATGAAGGCGAACGAGGACGTCGATCCGCGCAAGCTGCGGGTCGGCCAGGTGCTCAACGTGCCGCTCGTGGGCGAGTCGGCCGCCGTGCCAGCCGAGCCACAGGCCGCGAAGAAGGAGCCGAACGAGAGCGCAGCGCCCGCCGCGCCGGCACCGGCCACCTACACCGTGAAGCCGGGCGACACCCTCTACAGCATCACCAAGCAGTTGTACGGGTCCTCGCGCCGCTGGAAGGAAATCTGGGAGCTGAACAAGAAGCAGCTTCCCGATCCGCAGGCCCTGAAGAAGGGCATGGTGCTGCAGCTCCCCAAGAACTGAGTTGAGCGGGAACGCGCTCGACCGCCTGCTGGAGCTCCGCCGGCGCAGCCGGCACACGGTGGTCGGGTTGATGTCGGGGACCTCGGCGGACGGGGTGGACGCCGCCGTCGTGCGGCTCGATGACACGAGCGGCCGGCTCGAGGCCGAACTCCTCTTCCACGACACGCGGCCCTACCCGCGCGCGGTGCGCGAACGCGTGCTCGCTGCCGCGTCCGCGACCGCGCCTGCCATCGCCGAGCTGGACTTCCTGCTGGGCGGTTTGTTCGCGGAGGCCGCGCTGCACGCGGTGCAGGGCGCGGGGCTCGCGCGCGCGGAAGTCGACCTCATCGGCTCGCACGGCCAGACCATCTGCCACGCGCCGCCGCGGAGGGACGCGCCGGGCAGCACCATGCAGATCGGCCAGGCCGCGGTCATCGCGGAGCGCACCGGGCTCCCGGTCGTGTCGGACTTTCGCGTGCGGGACATGGCGCTCGGCGGCCAGGGCGCGCCGCTCGTGCCGCTCGCCGATCACCTGCTGCTCGGCCGCGCGGGCGAGACGCGCGTGCTCTTGAACATCGGCGGCATCGCCAACCTCACGGCCTCGAACGGCCGCCGCGAGGACCTCATCGCCTTCGACACCGGACCCGGAAACGCCTTGCTCGACGCGCTGGTGCGGCTCGCGAGCCACGGCGCCGAGGCCTTCGACCGGGACGGGGCCCGCGCCGCGCGCGGCCACGTGGACGAGCGCCTGCTCGCGGAGCTGCTCAGCCACCCATTCTTCGCCCAGGCGCCGCCGCGCTCGGCCGATCGCGACACCTTCGGCGCGCCGTTCGCGCGGCGCCTGCTGGCCGAGCACGCCTCCCTGCCGCTCGAGGACGTGCTGGCCACGGCCGCGGCCTTCACCGCGGAGTCGATCGCGCGTGCCATCCGCGGCCTGCCCGCGCCGTTCACCAGGATCGATCGCGTGATCGCGAGCGGCGGCGGCGTGCGAAACGCCGCGCTCATGGCCGCGCTTCGGTCCAGGCTCGCGGGGGTGCCGCTCGAGGAGAGCGGCGCGTACGGCCTGCCCCCGGACGCGAAGGAGGCGGTCGCCTTCGCCGTGCTGGCGCGCGAGACGCTGCTCGGCCGGCCCGGCAACGTGCCGGCCGTGACCGGCGCCGCGCGCCCGGCGATTCTCGGCACGATCACGCCCTGAGCCGCGCCGAGCACACGCCCCTCGCGTGTTGAGCGCCGCGCGCCGCGCCGATAGCCTCTTCAGTCCTACCCCGACTTCCTGGAGCACGACCCATGGCGAAGCTCTCCGCGCGCGTCGGCGTCATCGGCGGCAGCGGCCTGTACGAGCTGGACAACCTCGAGATCCTGGGCGAGACGAGGCCGCGCACGCCGTTTGGCAGCCCGTCGGACGCGATCCTGGTCGGCCGCCTGGGCGGGCACGAGGTCGCGTTTCTGCCGCGGCACGGGCGCGGCCATCGCCTGCTGCCGGGCGAAGTGCCGTCGCGCGCGAACATTGCCGCGTTGAAGGCCCTCGGCGTGGACCGCATCGTGGCCTTCTCGGCCGTGGGCAGCCTCAAGGAGGAGCTGCCGCCGCTCGACTTCGTCATCCCCGAGCAGGTCATCGACCGCACGCGCGGCCGGCCCGGCACGTTCTTCGGCGCGGGCGTGGCCGGGCACGTGGCTTTCGCCGATCCCTTCAGCCGCCGCCTGTGCGGCGTCCTGTACGATCAGGCGGTGGCGCTCGGCCTGCGCGTGCATCGCGGCGAGACGCTCGTCTGCATGGAGGGGCCGCTCTTCTCCACGCGCGCCGAGAGCCATCTCTATCGCTCCTGGGGCGCGGGGCTGATCAACATGTCCGCGCTGCCCGAGGCCAAGCTCGCGCGCGAGGCCGAGATGAGCTACGCGCTGGTGTGCGCGGTCACGGACTATGATTGCTGGAGGGAGACGAGCGAAGACGTCGACATCCAGATGGTCATCGAAAACCTGAGGAAGAACGCGGCGAACGCCAAGCGCCTGCTCGCGGCCGCGCTTGATGACGTGGCGCGCATGGAGGAGGAGCCGGCGGTGCGTGAGGCGGCGCGCTTCGCCGTCATCACGGCGCGCGAGAAGCTCAGCGGCGCGGCGCTCGCGCGGCTGCGCTTCCTCTACCCGGGCTATTTCGAGGCGCCGGCGAAGAAGGCGGCGAGGCGCACGAAGAAGTCGGCGCGGCAGGGCACGAAGGGTCGATGAAGGAGGCTCGAGGCATGTCATTCGTCGCACGCGGCGAGAGAGTGATCGCGCTGGCGTTCGTTCTTGGGCTTGCCGCGGCTCCGTCCGCGCACGCGGCCGATGGCGGGCCGTCGCTCGCCGAGCTCGTGCCCGGCAACACCGCCTTCTTCGTGTCCGTGGACGTGGGCCGGGCGCTCGCCGAATTCGAGTCGCTCGACCTGGTGCGCCTCTACCGCGACGAGGAGGTGCAGCAGTTCCTCGAGCCCGTGGTGGCGGCCGCGAAGGAGAGTATGCGCCAGCCGCGGGCCGGGCTCGACCTGCTGCGCATGTACGGCCTGCCACAGATCATCGCCGGGAGGGTGCAGTTCGCGCTCATCGGCCTGGGCCTGCCGGACGAAAGCGGCGCGTACTCCTGGCCCGACTACCTGCACGCTCTTGCGCCGGACGGGCGCAAGCACCAGCGCATTGCACGTCCTCCTCTCGCGGACTTCGTCCTGCTCGTCGAGACAAGCGGCCGCGAGGCCTTCCAGAGCTCGCTCGAGCGCTTGATCGAGCTGGCCGATCCCGAGGCGGCCTCGGTCGCGGTCGAGAAAGACGGCCGCGTGTACCAGGAGACGCGGCTCGTGCTGCCCGAAACCGGGGACACGCGATCGGCCGTCTTCCACGGCTTCGCCGGCGACGTGTTCGTTGCGGCCATGCGCGAGGAGCGCTTTCTCGAGGTCGTGACCCTGCTCGAGAGCGGGAGCGCGCGCGTGGACTCGCTCTTCGTCGATCCGGCCTACCAGACGTGGGGCGAGACCTCGCTCCGGGGCACGGAGGTCTTCGAGTGCTACGCCGGATTGAGATACCTGATCGGTCTGAAGTCCTCGTGCGCGGACTTCTTGGACTTCCTGCACGCCCCGCAGTGGACGATGGACCTCGTCGCCAACACGGAGGGAGCGGGTTACGCGATCGCCCTGGAGTCGGGCCGCATCCGTGAGTCGTTTGCGCTGGGGCTGCCGTCGGATCGGCCGGGATGGCTCTGTCTGCTCGATGGGTACGTACCGCGAGGCTCGATTGTGGACGGCATTCCGGCCGGGGCCGCGCTGGCCCTGGCCGCGAACGTCGACCTGGCCCTCATGCTGGAGCGCGCCCTCGACATCGCGGCAGCGAGCGGTCGTCGCGAAGACCAGGAGTTCGCGGCGAACATGGTGCGCATGAAGGAGGAGGCGGGCTTAGACCTGAAGGACCTCGGGCAGGCGTTTGGCCTGGAGTTCAGGCTCTGGGCGAGCCCGGGGCCGGGCAGTCTCATCCCTGACGTGGGCGGTTCGGCAGGCATTCGCGACCGGCAAAAGTGGGACACCGTGGCCGCCTTCTTGCGCGACAAGCTCGCCTCTCGGCCGGGCGGCGGTGTCGAGGTGCGAGACCTGCTGATCGAGGGATGCGAGGGCGGCTTCAGCGTGGCGATCCCGGGTGCGCCCGTGTCGCCCTGCCTGTGCGTCGCGGGCGATGAGCTGCGCGCCGCTCTGACGCCAGCCGCGCTGCGAAAGGACGTGCAGGGCGGCGCCGTGCGCGGCATCGCCGAGGAGGGCGCGGACTTCGCCGAGTGCGTGGCCACGACCGTGGGCCAGGATCTGCAGAGCGTGGTCTTTCTGTTCTACGCCGACCTTGGTCGCTGTGCCGAGCACGGTCTCGGCATGGCGCAGCCCTTCCTGCCCGCCGTCCTCGCCAACCTGCCGGTGAAGCTGGACGCCGCGCTCGTGCCGCTGCCGGAGACGGTCGCCTCCTACCTTTCAGGCATGCTCGCCACCCTGCGCGTGAGGGACCGCGTGCTGGCCTTCGACATGTCCTCGCCCTGGGGCGGGCTGTACCTCCTCGGGCTGGCCGGCGCCTTCCTGGCGACGGCCGAACGCAAGATGGCGCCCTTCACCGTGCGCGTATTCGAACAGGAGGAGGCCGAGCCTCTGCCTGCGCTCGACCTGCTCTTCCTCGGCATCCAGGTCAAGGAGTCGGACCAGCCGGGCCAGGGCCTCCTGGTTGAGTCGGTCGTTCCCAAGAGCCCCGCGGCCCAGGCCGGCCTCCAGGCCGGCGATCGGATCGTCGGTATCGACGGCAGGGGCGTCGCGCGGCCCACTGACCTCGCTTCGGTCCTTTCGACCAAGGCCGCGGGCGACAGCGCGGTGCTCGAGGTGCGGCGCAACGGCGTGACCAGCGTGATGCGGGTGAAGGTTGTGAAGACAGAAGGTGGAGACAGGTGATGAAGACCAAGACCGTCATTCTCGTCGTTTGCGTCCTGCTGGCAGGCGGCATCCTCCTGCCGGAAACAGGGGTAGTGGACTGCGCCCTGTATCGCTCCGAGTTCGCCACGTCACAGACGGCGAGCACGGTCCGGGTGAACGCGGATGCGGATCGAGAGGGCCTCGAGATCACGATGCAGGAGCCCCGCTTCTCGGGGAACCTCCTGCTGCCCTTGTACAAGAGCTTCACGATGAACTACGAGTGCCAGGTCGAGGGCAGGCCGTGCGAAGGCGCGGATGCCGTGCAGGGCACGATCAAGGGCGAGGTGAAAGGCAAGATCTACGGCCTGTGCTCGCGGCGCATCGCGAAGGAGCTGGCACAGGAGCAAGCCGACAAGCAGATCAATCGGTACCTGTGGGAACACGCGCAGGGCGGATGACGCGCGGCCCTGGCCGTACCGTCGTGACGCGGGCGCGTGGCGCGGCGCCCGGCGCATCCAGCGCAACGGCAGTGCGTGGCGGCTCCCACGGATCCCGTGCCGGCTCCCGGGCGCGGAGGCCATCGAATCCGAGGTCCTGGAGTGCAAGCCCTGGGATCCGGATTCCCGGCGATTGAAGGAGCAGCTCCGCGAGATTCGGGAGGCGGTCGTGAGCCTCGCCAACGCGCGGGGAGGCGTGATCGTCCTCGGCATTCAGGATCGGAGGCGCAGCCGCGCGGAGGCCATCACCGGAGTCGGCGATCTCAGCGCGGACGTCCTGCGCAGGCGGATCTACGACGGCACCGATCCGCACGTTCTCGTCGATTGCGAGGAGATTCTCGAGCCGGAGGGTCGGCTGCTGGCGCTGCACGTTCCCCAGGGTCTCGGGGTCCACACGACGTCGGAGGGCGTGGCGAAGATCCGCGTCGGCAAGGACTGCCAGCCGCTCACTGGATCCATGCTCGCAGAGCGCCTCAGCGCGGGAACGGAGTTCGACCGCACGGCGCAGCTCCTGGCCGGGTCGACCCTCGCCGATCTCGATCCCGCCGCCGTCCAGCAGCTCCAGCGCGTCCTCGCGACCGAGGGGCGGAAGCCCGAGCTGGCGCGGCTTGGTTCAGGGGCCTTCTTGAAGGGCCTTGGCCTGCAGCGGGACGGACGGCTGACGTTCGCCGCCGTGCTCCTTGCCGGTCAGGCTGCGGCGCTCTCACGCTGGGCGCCCCAGCACGAGGTCGTCTTCCTGCGCTACACCAGCAGGGCGCGGTACGACCTGCGCCACCGGCGGCCTCCAGGAGATCACGCTGCCCGACCTGACGTCGTGGACGGCGCACGAAGCAGTCCTGAACGCCCTGGTGCACCGCGACTACTTCCTCCGGCAATCCGTGTACGTCGAGCTTCGCCCGGGCCGCGTCGAGGTGACCAGTCCGGGAGGATTCGTGGGAGGCGTGTCTCCCGAAAACGTGCTGCGGCACGCGCCTGTGCGCAGGAATCCGCTTCTGGCGGACGTGCTCGAGGCAGCCGGGCTCGTGAATCCCGCGGGGATGGGGGTCGCTCGCGTGTACGAGGAGTTGCTGCGCGCCGGGAAGTCGCCGCCGCGCTTCGTGGCCGAGGAGGCTCGCCAGGAGCGGCCGCTCGACCTGGGTGATCTCATCCTGCTGCGGGCCGTCACGGATCGAGGGCGCCTGGATCGATGGACTGGCGCGCAGGTCCTCCAAGCCGGGGAGGCCGAGGCCGCCGAGCGCCTCGCCGCCCTGCGGGAGCGCGGCTACCTCGTGCCGCGCGGGCGGGGCCGCGGGACGAGCTATCTACTGGCGCGGGGGTACGCGGATCGGCTCCGTGGCGCGCTGGCCACGGACGAGTCCGTTCTTCTCGACGAGCCCGCGGTCCGCCAGCGGATCCAGGCGGTCCTCTCCCAGGGCGGCAAGCTGACGAACGCGGAAATCCGGCGCATCTCCGGCTACGCGCGCGACGAGGTGCTGCGCCTCATGCGCGCTTTGCGGGCGGACGGGCTGGTTAAGGTCGAGGGCAGGGGTCGAGCGGCTCACTACATCGCCGGGCCGCGCCTCCCCCGTGCGCGGGCGCGGCAGAAGGCCGCTGCAGCGAGGCGCCGGAAGGGGAGTTGAGGCGGTGGGGGGAGCGTAGCCGGCACCCATCGGACCCTCCGGATTCCCCATGCGTCGGCCCACTTCTTCCAGTCGTCAGACGGACCGGGTATCCTCTAATCGAAGAGCTGCCGAGCGGGATCCAACCTCCTGCTGGGACGTACCTTCCGGAGACTCGGAATGGAGATGCAGGCTAGTGATGCGCTACTCCACCGGGTGCAACTGGCTCGGGATGTCCTGAATGAGCAAGTGCACCTTGGCCGCCCAGGATCACGGCGAGGACCTCGGTGGCAGCCAAGGAACGGGTGCGGTCCGCACCCGTTTTCGGCGCCTGTCTGCTCCGCAGCCTTCGGAGGCAAGCGCCGTCAGATGCGGAAGCGGCACCCGGCCAAGAACGGAAGGAAGGAGACGGTGCGCTGAGGCGCGGGTGGATCTGAACGTTGCGCGCAAACGAGGTGCGCTATGGAAGGACAAGAGTCTCACGTCTGGCACCCGATTGAGGATCTTCCGCCGAAGTGGTCGGACCTGAGTGACCCTCAGGTTGAAGCTCTTATCAGGGCATGGTGGGAGCAGGCCAAGCGGTTGAAGGACACGGACTCCTATACGGAGTTCTTGACACGTCTGCGGAGACAGTGGGCAATCGAAACAGGCATTCTGGAACGGCTATATGCTCTCAGTGATGGGGCGACAAAGACCCTGATCGAGAGAGGCCTTGATGCAGCCTTCATCGGTAGGGACGATACGGATCGCGACCCGGCACACGTGGCAGCGATCATTCAGGATCAGCACACGGCCATCGAGGGCCTGTACCAGTTCATCTCGGGGCAGCGCCCCCTCGGCACATCGTACATCAAGGAGCTGCACAGAACGTTAACTGAGCACCAGACTCAGTATCATGGACGGGACACTCTCGGTCATGAAGTGACTCGCGTACTCCCAAGAGGCGAGTGGAAGAAGCTGCCGAACAACGTAGAGGGGCCGAATGGCTTCTCCTTCGAGTTCTGCCCACCGGAGCACGTGGACTCCGAAGTAGACGCCTTGCTGGCAATGCACTGTTGTCACGAGACCTGGCAGGTTCCGCCGTATGTGGAGGCGGCGTGGCTGCACCACGCATTCACCCTTGTACATCCATTCACCGACGGGAACGGAAGAGTCGCTCGTTGTTTGGCGACGCTTGTCTTCCTCAAGGAGAACTGGTTTCCGCTGGTGATCACGCGGAATGACCGCGGGGAGTACATCAGATCCCTTCGGGAGGCGGACAAGGGAGACCTTCGACGCCTGGTCGGACTGTTCGTGGCCGTGCAGGGTCGCGCCATCCGCGAAGCCCTCAGTTTGAGTGAGGAACTCGCGTATGAGAAGGTCGCCATGGGCAGTATCCTAGCTGCGGTGAGTGAGCGGTTCTCGCGCCTGCGTCAGGAGCAGGAGACCCTGAAGCAACAGGTGTATCAGACGGCGGATGCGCTTCAGGTTCAGGCGTCAGAGCGCCTGCGGGAGGTGGCAAGGGAGGTTGCGGAGGCTCTCGGTGGACAGGGTAGAGAGTACAGAGCGTACAGCTCGGCTGCTGCCCGTGATACTGACAAGGCTGGATACAACTACTACCAGATTGTAGAGTGCGCCAGAGCGCAAGGGTACTTCGCGAATCTGGAGGTGTGTCAGGCATGGGCCGGGATAGCGATCTTGACGGGAAACAAGACTGAGATACTGTTCTCGTTCCACGGAATGGGCAAGGGGTTGACCGGTGTGGTCGCCTGCGCCGCGATGTATTACACCAGGCAGGCGGGGGACGGCGGGGAGACGATGATTGGGGAGGTAACCCCGCTGTCGCCTGGACCCTTTACCTTCACGTACGAGGAGGATCCGGCGGAGGTGGCGAAGCGATTCAGTGCATGGGTCGATGATCGGATCATTCTGGGACTCGACCGATGGCGGAAGGCGCTGGGTGCGTGAGACGGAAGGGGCACCAGTGAGTCGGAGGTTGCGGGGCCGGGGTAGGGCCTCGCGGAGGGTCTACGTGCTGGAGGTTGGGTGTCGGTGGGCGGGCCCACGAGGATGACCTGGGTCGCGGAGGTGTGAAGAGGGGGAGACGGGTCGGACTGGTGGTGGTATGGGTGCGTCGTGGCGTTGAGCGGGGCAAGTGGTAGGTCGACACGTGGCGTGGTCGCCAGGCTCTTGGAGCTGCGCGATGTGCGATGGCGCGGGCGACCGGCTTGGGAGTTGGCGACGGGAGATCACGCGATGGAGTCAAGGAGACGATGATGGGTTGCAACCTGGGTGAACTCAAGCTTGTGGACGTCAGAAGCCAATGGCCGAACGAGGCGGCCGACTTCACGCCGTGGCTTTCCAGGCCGGAAAGCCTTGCCAGGCTGGGTGCTGCGGTCGGGCTCGAGCTGGAGCTCGAACACTCGGAGGTAGCGGTCGGACCGTTCGCGGCGGACATCGTGGCGCGGGACTCGGCGGACGGGAGGTACGTGATCATCGAGAACCAGCTTGGCAGGACGAATCACGATCACCTGGGTAAGCTGCTCACGTACTCTGCCGCGTTTGACGCTGGCGCGGCGATCTGGATTGCTTCTGAGTTCACCGCGGAGCACCGGAAGGCGCTCGACTGGCTGAACGACAACAGTTCCGAGGACGTGGCGTTCTACGGGGTGCAGCTCGAGCTGTGGTCGATCAACGATTCCGCGCCGGCTGTGCGCTTCAACTTGGTGAGCCAGCCACGGGACGTTGTCGTGCGAGTGGCGCGCGGGCTGGGCGAGGGCGAGCTATCGGAGATCAGGCGGCTGCAACTCGAATGGTGGACCGCGGTGCGGGATGCCCTGGTGGGGGGGCACGTCGTGCCGTCGGTACAGACGCCGGGCGCCCGGTACTGGTACACCGTGGCGATGGGGCGGTCTGGACTGCATATCTCGAATATCGCGAGCATCTACGACAAGCGGATAGGCGTACGGGTCTACCTCAGGGCGAAGCACGGTGGTGCGGCGGCTCTGGAGCAGCTGCTTCTGGCACGGGCCGAGATCGAGCGGGAGATCGGTGAGGCGTTGGTGTGGGATGCGAATCCGGATGCGCGGGACAAGCTGATCGCCCTGTACCGGGACGCTGACTTGACTCGGCGCGATAGGTGGCCGGAGTACATCGCGTGGATGGTCGAGCGAATCGGAAAGTTCCGGAAGACCTTCGGGCCTCGGATCAAGGCGCTCGACCTGGGGGAGAGCGAGGAGGAGGCGGAGGCGGAAGGATGAGTCCTCAGGTGGTGGGGGCGTTCCTTCCGAGCGGGCAGGGAGCCGGCCGGTGTGTGCTGAATCGGCCGGAGGATGCCCTGCGATGTGGCTCGGCCACGGGCGCGCGCGGGGCGTACAGGCAGTGCGGGCATCAGCGTTCGTGGGTGGGCTGGACATGCCTCGCCGGGCGGCTCGTGGTGGCCGCAGGGAATGCGCGCCGGGCGGTTTCGTGGCGCACCGCGCGCGTTGGTGGACGGTCTCGTGCTCTTGGAGGGGTAGGCGTGACGCGGGCTGGAGGCGACCTGTGATGGTCGAGGCCGTGAGGTTGCCGGGGATCGACATGGGCGTGGCGCAGATCAAGAGGCGCGGGGGCGGCGCGGCCTGCTCGAGGGCGCCGGGGCGGACGAGATCGGCAGGATGGACAACTGGACGGGGCGTGCGTCGAGAAAGGGCCAGAGAGACAAGCCAGTGAACCACAGCGAGATCGTCAGTTTCCTCTGGGGCGTCGCGGACCTGATCCGCGACACGTTCAAACGCGGCAAGTACCAGGACGTGATCCTGCCGCTCACGGTGCTGCGCCGGTTGGACTGCGTGCTCGCGCCGAGCAAGGAGAAGGTGCTGGCGACGCAGGCGAAGCTCCGCGGGAAGGGGCTCCAGGATCTGAAGCGGGACCTCGGCACGGCCTCGGGCCACGCCTTCTACAACACCTCCCGCTACGACTTCGAGAAGCTGCTGGCCGACGCCCCGCATCTCGCCACGAACCTGCGGAACTACATCGCCGGGTTCAGCGCGAACATGCGCGAGGTGCTGGAGAAGTTCGACTTCGACAACACCATCAGCAAGCTGGACGAGGGAGGGCTCCTCTTCCAGGTGGTCGAGCGCTTCAAGAACGTCGACCTGCACCCCGACAGGGTCGACAACCCGACCATGGGCATGATCTTCGAGGAGCTGATCCGCAAGTTCAACGAGGCGCTGAACGAGAACCCGGGCGAGCACTTCACGCCGCGCGACGTCGTCCACCTGATGGTCGACCTGATGCTGGCGGGCGACGAGGCGGAGATCCGCGGCAGGAAGGCGATCCGTACGGTCTGTGACCCGTGCTGCGGCTCGGGCGGGATGCTGATGATCGCCAAGGAGCACATCACCGCCGGCGTGCGCAGGAACGGCGAGCTGCTGCGCCCCGCGATCAACCCGGACGCCGAGATCCACCTCTTCGGCCAGGAAGTGAACCCGGAGACCTGGGCCGTCTCGAAGGCCGACCTGTTCATGAAGGACCCAAAGGGGCACGACGCCGAACGGATCGCCTTCGGCAGCACGCTCTCGAACGACCGCCACGCCGGGCAGGTCTTCGACTACCTCATCGCGAATCCGCCGTACGGCAAGGACTGGAAGCGCGACGAGCAGGCGGTGCGCGCCGAGCACGAGCGCGGCGCCGCCGGGCGCTTCGGCCCAGGGCTGCCGCGCATCAGCGACGGCCAGCTCCTGTTCCTGCTGCACATGCTCGCTCACGCGCGGCGCCCCGAGGACGGTGGCTCGCGCATCGCCATCATCATGAACGGCTCGCCGCTCTTCACCGGCGATGCCGGCAGCGGCGAGAGCGAGATCCGCCGCCACGTCCTGGAGAACGACCTGCTCGAGGCGCTGATCGCCCTGCCCGAGCAGCTCTTCTACAACACGGGCATCGCCACCTACGTCTGGGTGGTCACCAACCGCAAGGCGGCCAGGCGGCGTGGCAAGGTCCAGCTCATCGACGCCACCTCCTTCTGGCTGCCCATGCGCAAGAGCCTCGGCGACAAGCGCCGCGAGGTCCCGCTGGAGCGCGCGCAGGACATCCTGAAGATCCTCGCCGACTTCAAGGACGGCGACACGCGCACGATCAGCAAGGACGGCAAGGACGAAGAGGTCGTCGTCAGCCGCGTCTTCCCGACCACGCAGTTCGGCTTCCGCAAGATCACGGTCGAGCGCCCGCTGCGGCTCAGCTTCCACGCCGCGCCCGAGCGCATCGCGCGCATCGAGGAGGAGCGGGGCTTCCAGGCCCTGGCGCAGACGAAGAAAAAGGGCGCGGCGGGCGCGAAGGAGCAGGCGGAAGGCCGCGCGCTGCAGGAGGCGATCCGGGGCGTCCTGCGGTCGCTTCCCGGCGGCCCACTCAAGGATCGCGACGAGTTCGAGCGCCTGCTCGACGCCGCCTCGACGAAGGCCGGCGTGAAGGTCCCGGCCCCCGCCAGGAAGGCCATCCTCTCGGCCCTCTCCGAGCGCGACGAAACCGCCGCCATCTGCCGTGACAAGGACGGCGAGCCCGTGGCCGACCCGGAGCTGCGTGACACCGAGAGCGTGCCGCTCGCCGAGCGCGTCGAGGACTTCGTCGAGCGGGAGGTCCGGCCGCACGTTCCAGACGCCTGGATCGACACGTCCAAGCGCGACGAGAAGGACGGCAAGGTCGGCGTGGTCGGCTACGAGATCAACTTCAACCGCTACTTCTACCGCTACACCCCGCCGCGCCCCCTCGAGGAGATCGAGGCCGACATCCGGGCCATCGAGGGCGACATCGTCCGGATGCTGGGGGAGGTCACTGGCGGGCAGGCGACGGGATGACGGAAAGTGTCGGCACTCGCGGCGAGGTGCCGACGTTTTGTGTTGACCGCGGCTGTGGGATGGCGCGTATTGTCGGCATGTCGAAGCGAGGTGCCGACAAAACGAGCCACCACGGGGAGGCCGTCGGGCCTGCCGACAGGCTCCGCGCCGCCGGCATCACCGGGTTCTTCCGCCCAATGCAGCTCGGTGCGGCTGGGCTGACCCGCGACCAGCTTCCGGCCCTCCTCCGCTCCGGTGCCGTAGAGCGCGTCGGGCGAGGGCTGTACCGGATCGCGGACGCTGAGCCCACCGAGAACTACTCGCTCGCCATGGCCTGCGCGCGCGTGCCGCACAGCATCGTTTGTCTGCTCTCCGCACTCCGCGTCCACGGCATCGGCACCCAGGCGCCGGCCGAGGTCTGGCTCGCCATCCCGCACAAGGCCCGCGCGCCGCGTCTGCGGGAGCTTCGCCTGCGCATCGTCCGATTCAGCGGGCCGGCCTGGACGTTCGGTGTGCAGAAAACGGAGTTCGAGGGGGTACCGGCGCGGATCACCTCGCCCGCGCGTACCGTCGCCGACTGCTTCCGCTTCGAGCGTCTCGTGGGTCCCGAAGCCGCAATGGAAGCTCTTCGGGACGGGCTCCGGCAGCGCAAGGCAACGGTTGCCGAGGTGTCGCGCGTGGCAGAAGTGCTGCCGTCGCGCCGCCTGAGTGCGGCGCTGGACGTGAGGTCGATATGAGCCCTGACGTCGCGGCTTCGGTCCGCGCGCGGCTGCTGAACCAGGCAAAGCAGAGCGGCGAGGAGTTCGAGCGGACGCTCGTGCGTTTTGCCGCCGAGCGGCTGCTTTACCGCCTCGGCGCCTCTGCGGCCAGGGAGCGCTGCCTCCTGAAGGGCGCGAGTCTGCTCTCGGTGTGGCTCCCTGACCCGTATCGCGCGACCCGCGACGTGGACGTCCTCGCATCCGGTCCTGCGGAAGATGTGGACATCCGAGCGCTCGTCGCGGACATCTGCGCCGTCCCCTGTCCGGAGGATGCCCTGCGCTTCGATCTCTCCGAATTGGTCGTCGAGACGATCAGGGCGGAGGAGGAGTATTCCGGCAAGCGCGCGCGCTTCCGGGCCTTCCTCGGAAAGGCCCGCATCGCGGTGCAGCTCGACATCGGCGTCGGCGACGCCGTAGCGGTCGAGCCGGAGGAGATCACCTACCCGACGATGCTCTCCACGCTGCAACCGGTCGGGGCGACCCCTTGACGGTACTCGATGGAGGCGTGACAATTCCTCGGCGTTTAATCATGAAGACCGAGGGGTTGTGACGGACACGCTGCTGCCGAACCGAGTGCTGCAACTG
>DYIW01000092.1 GCA_020723465.1 Phycisphaera mikurensis | reverse complement strand
GAGCATCAGCATCGGGCTGACCGACAGCGTGCCGTAGGCCACCTGGCGGGCGTAGACTTCGGCGGCGAAGGCGTCGCCCGGCGCCGGCGGCTGGCGCATCAGATCGGGATTGGTCGAATCGAGGGCGATGTCGGTGATCAGGCCGAAGAACTTGCGCCCGCTGGTGCCCTGGATGACGATGTAGCGACCGACGGCCAGGCGCTCGATCGACAGGCGCGCGTCCAACCGCACCAGCAGCCCGGACGAGAGCGAACCGCCAACGACCATGCCCAGCGGCGTCTCGTCCGCCCGCGGGCCGAAGAAGGCATCCAGGGAGGATTCGCCGTTCATGCCGTCCCCCTCGCTGCGCGGGCTCATGGCCGCACCGCCCGCAGCAGACTCTCCAGGCGCGTCAGGTCGCGCCCCAGCAGGCGGGCGACCTCGGCGGCGGCGCGCACCAGGTAGCCGCGGCGTTCGCTCTCCGGCCGGACAGCGGCAGCGGACCTGATCGCGGCGGCCATCAAGTCGTCGACCGGGATCTCGGGCACGTTCAGCATCAGCGGCAGGAAATCCAGCCGCTCGGTGAACGTGCGCACCTGCTCGTCCGACAGGCGGTGCACCGGCGCCAGCGTCAGCGGCGGCTGCGGGGGCAGCGATTGGGTGAATCCGCCGCCGTTCAGATAGCCGACGGCCAGCGCCCGGTACTCGACCGGCACCTGGCGATTGACCTGACCATCGGCCAATTGCTCGGGGCGGATGGCCTCCGAAGCGGCCAGCTGCCGCGCCAGCTCGTCGTCCTCGATGCTCAGATCGTAGATCAGCCCGATGACCTGGCTCCGTCCCTGCTGGGCCTCCGCCCGGCAGAAGGTGCCGAACACCGGCCACTCCGGCTCGGGCAGGCGCACGGCGCCGACGAAGCCGCGCGTGCTGCAGCGCGTCACCCGGCCGATCGGTCTGTCGTCTGCGGTCATGGGCACTCCTCCGGCCGGCCTACAGCCGATGCCTGCGGCGCGAACGTGTCCAGCGCTTGGTGGTCGCCTTCTGCGAGACCTGCCCGGCGAGGTTGCTTTCCAGCAGCCGGCGCTGGATCATGGCCTCCAGCTGGTCGCGATCCTGCTGCGTGACGACCGCCAGCTCGTGGGCGCGCACCAATACGTAGGGGAACCCGCCTGTGGCGGGGCACTGATCGAGGATGGCGGCGTGCACGCGGCCGAGGCGGGTCTCATCTTCCGCCACCCAGGCCGGGACCTCGACGCGGGCGATCGTGCGCCGGGCATCGGTCATTAGGTAGAAAAAGCGCACCTCGTGCCCCTTGGCGTGGAAGTCCCGGTTGAGCGGCGAGCTGTCGATGAAGCAGGCCGAGCGCTGCCCGGGCTCAAGCAGTTCGGAGAACAGGGCGCGATCGGTCAGGGCGCGGTATGGATTGGCGCGCAGCGCCTGGTCGTTGACCTTCTCCGGCGGCAACGTAGCCAGATGGGCGAGAGCCAGCACGTCGGCCGAGCGCGGGCGGTCGATAAACCCCGCCACACACCCTCCGCCGGCCTTCAGCCGGTCGAGGTGACCGAGGTAGGCTTGCAGGATACGGTCGACGTCCTTCTGATTCTGTTCGCGCACCTGCAGCGCGAACCACAGCAGCAGGCCGTTGTCGAGCAGCGCCACGAAGGGGCGCCCGGCGTAGGCTTCGGCCCAGTCGGCCAGCGCGCACATCTCCTCGGCGTCGCGCCGTCCGTTGACCATGGCGTTGCCGATCGGGTGGCCGTCCTGGTCGTGCAAGTCCTCCGGCAGGTAGAAGATTTGCGGCCGGGTGCGGATCTGCGGGGGGAGCCCCGAGCCGATCTCCATCGCCAGCCCGCCGACCTGGACAACGAAATAGAGTGCGGCGGCGTGCCGGTCGGGATACACCTGCGAGCCATCGGCGCCGGCAACCACCAGACCGCCCTGGAGGGGTGGGGCGTAGAACGCCGCCAGCAGCGGCTCGCCGGCGGGCCGGGCGCCATTGTCGTCGACTTCGCGCCAGGATCGCCCCAGGTGGTGGTGCCGGCCGTGATCAACGGCCAGGCCAGCGCCGAGCTGCGGATTGCGCCGGAAGAGGAGCTGTCCGTGATCCCACTGGCGGTCGCCCAGGCTGCGGGCTACGCGCTCGCGGCCGCGCCGCGCATCCGCTTCTTCGCCGATCCAGCCGCCGGGGAGGTGCCGTCCATCCAGTTGCGGACGGTCACGGTCGCCGGGATCACCACCGACCGCGTGCAGGCGGCGGTGGTGGACGGCTACGCCGCGCCCGCGGCGCAGGGCGTGCTCGGCGCCTCCTTCCTGTCGCGCTTCCGCCTGGTGGAGGACCGCTCCCTGGGAAGACTGGTCTTGCTTCCGCGCTGATTCCTGGTGAATTGGGCGGCCGAGACCGCGTACTCGACTCGATCCGCTCAGGGCGCCCGCAGGCAGCGAACTCCAAGGACGCAGATGGACTACTCACTGACCCTGGACGGCGTCACCAAGCGGTTCGGCTCGGTGCTCGCCGTCGACCACATCGCCATGGCCATCCCGCGCGGGACGATCTACGGCTTCCTCGGGCCGAACGGCGCCGGGAAGACCACGACCATCCGCATGATCATGAGCATCTTCTACCCCGACGAGGGGCAGATCCGCATCCTCGGGGAGGAGAACGCCGAGGCGGTCAAGGACCGGCTCGGCTACCTGCCCGAAGAGAAGGGCCTGTACAAGAAGATGAAGGCGGGCGAGATCCTGGCCTACTTCGGACGCTTGAAGGGGATGGACGGCCGGACCGCCAAGAACAGGGCCGCGGAGCTGCTCGAGCGCCACGGCCTGGGCGAGTGGCAGGACAGGCGCTGCGAGGCGCTCTCCAAGGGCATGGGCCAGAAGGTGCAGATCCTCGGCACCCTCATCCACGACCCGGAGCTGGTGATCCTCGACGAGCCCTTCTCCGGACTCGACCCGGTGAACGTCGAGCTGATGCGGGACGTGATCCTCGAGATGAAGCGCGACGGCCGGACGGTGATCTTCTCCACGCACATCATGCAGCAGGCCGAGCAGCTCTGCGACGCCATCCTGCTGGTGAACAAGGGCAAGAAGATCATTGACGGCCCGCTGGCGATGGTGAAGGCGGCCGGCGGCCGCGCGGTCATGCTGGACTATGACGGCGACGGTTCCATATTGAGAGGACTGCCGGGCGTGGCCCGGCTCAATGACTCGGGCAAGCAGGCGGAGATGACCCTGCTGGAAGGCGCCGACCCGCAGGAGGTCCTGGAGCGGCTGGTCGGGAAGCTGACCATCCGCCGCTTCGACGTGCGCGAGGCGTCGCTGCACGAGATCTTCGTGAAGGCGGTGGGAGGCAAGGCCGATGCGTAACAAGTCGCTCCTCGTCGCCCAGCGCGAGTACGTCGAGAACCTGCGCACCAAGATGTTCTGGGTGGGCATCCTCTTCTTCCCGATCATGATCGTGCTGGCCATCGTCATTCCCCGCTGGCTGGAGGGCAGGAAGGACGTGCGCCGCTACGCGGTGCTCGACCGCTCCGGCTTCCTGCTGCAGCGCGTCGAGGAGCGCGCGGCCATGCCGGACCTGCAAAAAGTGTTCCGTGAAGCCATCCAGCGCTACGTGCAGAAGGCGGAATCCTTCGACGAGTTCCCCGCGTCTGTCCGCCAAGTGGCAGTTCCTATCGGCGACACGTTGATCGAGGAGGCCGGCGACGAGAAGCTCCTCGACCTGATGGAGAAGAGGGAGTTCAAGGACGGTCTCCAGTGGCTCGCCAGCAACGTCTCGGGCGAACCTGGTTCCGATCTCCAGAAGACCCTCGCGCAGCCCATGTTCGCCGAGGCAGCGAAGGAGATGGAGGCGCAGCGCGAAGAGATCCGGCAGTGGTGGAAGTTGCTGCCCCCCAAAGAGGCCAGGGACTACGGCTCCGACCTCTCCAAGGCACGCTATCAGCGCATCGACGTTGCGGCCGCGGGCGAAGTCACGGAGGAGACGCTCGACCGCCAGATCGCCGCCGACCAGCTCTTCGCCTACATCGTGGTCCCAGAGGACCCGGTCAAGGGGGAGCAGCGTTTCAAGTACGTCTCCAGGAACCTCACTGACGAAGACCTGCGCGAGTGGTTCGGCCGCTACGCCAATGACGAGCTGCGCGACAAGCGCCTGCAGCAGGAGTCGATCGACAAAGCCACGGCCGACTGGATCCAGAAGCCGGTCGACTTCGAGAAGAAGCAGGTGAGCAAGGCGGGCAAGCAGGAGGAGGTCGCGAAGGAGGACATCGCCCTCAAGTGGGCGCCGGTCGTCGGCGTCTACCTGCTGTGGATCGCGGTCTTCTCCATCTCGCAGATGCTGCTCACCAACACCGTGGAGGAGAAGTCGAACCGCATCCTCGAGGTGCTGCTCTCCTCGGTCTCGCCGCTGCAGCTCATGAGCGGCAAGATCATCGGCATCGCCTGGAGCGGCTTGACCATGGTCTGCTCCTGGGTTCTGTCTTTCGTCGCGCTCGTCAACTTCATGCCTGCCCTCATGGGCATGAACCTGGAGGTCAACCTGCTCAAGGTGGCGAGCGATCCGCGGCTCATCACCTCGTTCATCGTCTACTTCCTGCTGGGCTACCTGTTCTTCTCCGCCTTCCTGGTGGGCATCGGCTCGGTGTGCAACAGCGTGAAGGAAGCGAGCAACCTGATGATGCCGGTGTCGATCCTGCTCATGCTGCCGATCTTGGCCATGATCCCGGTGGGCCAGGACCCAAACGGCGCCCTCGCCAAGTTCCTGTCCTACATTCCGCCCTTCACGCCCTTCGTCATGATGAACCGCGCCGGCGGCCCGCCCTCTCTGGCCGAGTACGTCGTCACGTCGATCCTCCTGGTCGTGACCATCGTCCTCCTCTTCTGGGCCGCGGCCAAGGTCTTCCGCATCGGCATCCTCATGACGGGCAAGCCCCCGACCCCCCTCGAGATGCTCCGCTGGATCAAGGCCCCGATCGGCCAGGTGCCGGCCAGGAAGCAGGAGTAGCGGCGCCCCGGCCCGAATTGCCGTGTTTGGTCAGCGCCCGCGCCTCACGCGCGGCGCTGGCCGCGCGTCGATCAGCCGCCGCTCGCGCTCGATCTCGCGCTTCAGCACGGCCTCGCTCGGCAGCACCTTCACGTACTTGGCCGCGAAGAGACGCCTGCCCTCATTCAATACCGAGTAGCGCGCGATCGCCTCGTTCTTCTTCGAGCAGAGGATCAGTCCGATTGTCGGGTTGTCGCCTGGCGGCCGCGCGTGAGCGTCGAAGACGCGCACGTAGCTGTCCATCTGACCGATGTCCTGGTGGGTCAGCGCACCGACCTTGAGGTCGATCAGGACGAAGCACTTGAGCAGGTAGTTGTAAAAGACGAGGTCCACGTAGAAGTCCTCGTCCTCGAAGCGCAGGCGCTTCTGGCGCGCCACGAACGAGAAGCCCTTGCCCAGCTCCAAGAGGAAGGACTGCAGGTTGTCGATGATCGCCTGCTCAACCGTCGATTCGCGCAGAGCGGGGTACTCCCGAAGGTCGAGGAAGTCGAGCACGTAGGGATCGCGGATGAAGTGCTCTGGAGCCATCGCGGCGAGCCTCTCTCGTGCTTCGCGACGCACCGGCGCCCTCCTGCGGCTGGCGAGCAAGCGCTCGCAGTACAGGACCGAGATCTGACGTTCGAGTTGGCGCGTCGACCAGTGCTGGGTCGCCGCCTCTGTCATGTACCACTGGCGCGCCGCGGGATCCTGGACCTGCATCAGCAACCGGAAGTGCGTCCAACTCAGTCCGTCACGAGCCTCGTGGCGAATACCCTCCGGGCAGGATTCGAGACGCAGTGCGTCTCGTTTTCCCCCAGCCGTCCTCTCGGCCGATTCGAGACGCGCCGCGTCTCGGATCTCGAACATCTGGTAGAACTGCCGCATCTTGCGCAGGTTCGTGACGTCGAAGCCCCGCCCGAACTCGGCGGTGAGCCGCAGCGACAGGTCTTCCAGCAGCGCCTCGCCGTACGCCGCTCGGCGCTGGCCGCCTTGCTCGTGCTTGACGATCAGGCGCCCGACGTGCCAGTACGCCTGCACCATGGACGCGTTCACGGCCCGGTAAGCCGTGGTCCGCGCCTGTTCGAGCACCGATCGGATTTCCCGGTACAGCGACCCGGCCGCTCGCGGGCGCACCCGCTTCGGCTTCCTGCCCACCATCACGCCCTTTCCATTTCGAACACCAGCCGATTCTCTTCCTGGTCGAGCGTTCCACTATCGCTCTTCAAGACCGGAGGAAAGCAGCTACTCCTCGCGAGCGTACGTGTCAACCGTGAGCCCGCTGACGTTCCTCCGATCTGACGCGATCCCTGGAGTCGATCGGAGCCTGTCGCCAGGGAGCCGAAGAGTCAACCGTTCCCACGCCGCTCGAGCCGCGCCCGGTCTCGAACCGGGCGCGCGCCGGGTTGTTCCGGAACAGGGGCTTAGTATCCTGCCCTGATGGCGCAGCGCATCCTGTTTCTCGGGCCGTCGTGGCTCGGGGACGCCGTCATGGCGATCCCCACGTTTCGCGCTCTGCGCCGCGCGCGGCCGGAGGCGCACGTCACGGTGCTGGCGCGCGGGCCGGCGGCCGACCTCTACTCCGCGGTCCCGGCCATCGACGAGGTCATCGTGTACCAGCAGGCCGGAGGGATACGGCGCATGGCCGCGTACGTGGGCATGATCGCGCGCCTGGAGAAGGTACGGGCTGACGTCGCCATCGTGCTGCCGCGCTCCTTCGGCTCGGCCTGGACGGCGTTCCTCTCGGGCGCGCCGCGCCGCATCGGCTACTCCGCCTACGGCCGCGCCTACCTGTTGACCGACGCGCTCCGGCGCTCGCCCGCGCTGCTCTCCGGCCACCGCGTGCGCTACATGCTGCACCTCCTGACCCCGCTCGGCATCGACGCGCCGCCCGAGGCGCCGGCGCTCGAGGTGCCGGCCGAAGCGGCCCTGCGCGCGCGCGCGCTGCTCGAGCCGCTGCTCGCGGGCGGGATCGGGCGCATCGCCGCGTTCAACCCGGGCGCCAGCTACGGCACGGCCAAGCAGTGGCCCGAGGAGCGCTACGCCGAGCTGGCGCGCCTCGTGCTCGCGGCCGGCGACTTCGGCGTGGCGCTCGTGGGCGGACCGGGCGACCACGACGTGTGCGACCGCGTGTGCCACGCGGTCGGCGACCGGCGCGTCCTCGACCTCTCGGGCCAGACCTCGGTGCCCGAGCTGGCCGCGGTCCTGGCGCGCTCCGCGCTGCTCGTCACGAACGACACCGGCGCCATGCACGTGGCCGCCGCGGTCGGCACGCCGCTCGTCGCCATCTTCGGCCCCACGGACCCCCGGACCACGCCGCCCTGGGGCGAGCGCCACGTGCTGCTGCGCCACCCGGTCGAGTGCGCGCCGTGCCTGCTGCGCGAGTGTCCGATCGACCACCGCTGCATGCTCGGCATCGAGCCGGGGCGCGTGCTCGCCGCGTGCCTGGAGCTCGCCGCGAGCGAGGCGCCGGCGCGCTGAGGCTTCAAGGCACGAGCCGCGGGCGTGCGATAGAATCAAGCACAATGAAGCGCACTCGTCCTTCCGCCGCACTCGCCGCAGGCCTGCTCCTGCTCGCAAGCGCGCTCCTTTCGAGCTGCGGCCCCTCCCAGGACGAC
Organism: Phycisphaera mikurensis; assembly: GCA_020723465.1. GTDB lineage: Bacteria > Planctomycetota > B15-G4 > B15-G4 > JADJEK01 > JACQZJ01. The sequence goes on along the minus strand of DYIW01000092.1, from coordinate 11,369 downwards.
TTCCCCTACCCGGGCGTGGTGCTCGTCACCGTCGACACGCTGCGCGCCGATCACCTCGGCTGCTACGGCTACGCGCGCGCCACCTCGCCCCGCCTCGACGCCCTCGCCGCATCCGCAGTCCGCTTCGAGCGCGTGGTCGTGCCCACGCCGCGCACCACCCAGTCCCTGGCGAGCCTCCTCACCGGAACGACCCCGGCCAGCCACCAGGTGCGCCGGCTCGAGCACCGCCTGCTCCCCGAGCACCTCACGGTGGCCGAGCGCTTCCAGGAGGCGGGCTTCATGACTGGAGCGTTCGTCTCCATCCCCTACTTCAGGAAGGACGCGCAAGGCTTCGAACAGGGCTTCGGCAAGGACTTCGACTTCTTCTCGGGGCGGGACGCGCGCGCCGCGGAGCTCACCGATCGAGCCCTCGCCTGGCTCGACGAGCACGGCGGCAAGCCCTTCTTCCTGTGGATCCACTACCGCGATCCGCACGCCCCCTACTACCGGCCCGAGCCGAGCGCCGACTTCCCGCTTCCCGCCTGGGTCGATCCGGCCATGGAGTCCTTCCACTACTGGCCCATCGACGAGCAGGGGAACCCGCGCGACGCTACGCGCATGGACGAGTACCGCGAGCTGAAGGCGCTCCACAAGTTCGGCACGCGGCGCCTGCCCGAGGCAGACATCGAGCGCGGCCGCGCCCTGTACGACGCGGAGATCGCCTACACGGACCATCACGTCGGGCGGCTGCTCGACGGACTGGCGCGGCTCGGGCTCGAGAACGCCGTGGTCGCGGTCACCGCCGATCACGGCGAGAGCCTCGGCGAGCACGACTTCTGGTTCGACCACGGCGAGTTCCTGTACGACGACTGCCTGCGCGTGCCGCTCCTGGCGCGCGTCCCGGGCGCGGCGCCCGCCGCGGTGCACACCCAGGTCGGCCTGATCGACGTCGGACCCACGCTGCTCGACCTCTTCTCGCTGGAGGCGCTCCCAGACGCGCAGGGCAAGTCGTTCGCCGCCGGCCTCTTCGGCCATCTGCTGAGCGCGCGCGCCTACGTCGCCGAATCGGGAGAACCCCTCCTCTGGGGCAACAACCCCCGCTTCGCCCGCATGATCGCCGGGTGGCGCGGCGCGCCCGCCGCTCTCGAGCGCGAGACGCAGTCTCCGGCCCTTCGCCTGCGCGCCGTCTGCTCCGGCTCGCGGGTCAAAGTCATCCTCGATCCGATCGCGGCGCCGGGCGGCCGGATCGAGGCGTACCGCGTGGACGGCGACCCCGGGGAACTCGAGAACGCGGCCGGCGACCCGCTCCTTGCCGAGGAAGTCGACCGCGCCAGGAAAGTGCTCGAGGTCATCGTCGAGATGGAGCGGCGCCGCATCGCGGGCGGCCCGGCCGAGGGCCTGGAGGTCGATCCCGAGACGCGCCGCATCCTGGAAGAGTGCGGCTACGTTGGCGGACGCTAGCCGCCCAGGATGCGCTCCATCTCGAAGAACAGGTCCTGCTCGCGGATGACGCCGACCACTTCCCTACCGCGCAGGACCACCAGGCGGCGCACCCCGCTCTGCAGCAGCGTATAGGCCGCTTCCATCAGGTTGGCGTCGTGCCGGATCACGGGCGGCGCGGGCGACATGATCTCCTCGATGCGCTGGCCGGCCAGCGCCTCGATCGCCCGCCGGAACATGCCGCCCCAGAACATCGGCGAGTACTGGACGGAGTCCGCGGTCGACGGCTTCGGCGCGCCGAGATAGGCCGGCATGACGGCCTGCAGCAGATTCTGGATGGTCAGGATCCCCACGACCTGTTGCTCCTCGTCCAGGATCAGCACCGAACGGTGGCCGGTCTCCATGATGCTGTCCGACGCCTCGCGGCCGACGAACGACTTCTTCAAGCGCAGGACCGCCTCGGCCACGGTGTCGCCGGCGCGGATGGTCGTGTACACGCCCACCGGGACCATCACGTCCTCGACGCGTCGCTCAACCGGACGGCCGCTCGGCGCGGCGCTCTCGCGCACCTCCCTGATCTTCAGCACCAGGAGGTCGACGTCGCACGGCTTGGCCAGGAAGTCGGCGGCGCCCTGCTCGAGCGCGGTCTGCGCCGCCCTGCCCGAGCCGTGGCCGGTGAGCATGATCACCGGCACGTTCGGCGCGCGGCGCCGGATCTCGCCGAGCACGGCCAGGCCGTCCATGCCGGGCATCTTGATGTCGAGCACGACCACGTCCGGCTGCTCGGCAAGCCGCAGGAGCGCCTCCTCGCCGTCGCCGGCCAGGATGGTGTCGAAGCCGCGCCGCCGGAGGATCTTGCCCGTGGTCTCGCGGAACTGTGGCTCGTCATCGACCAGGAGGACCTTCATCTTCGCGTTCATCGCCAACGCCTCCGCTCCCGGCCGGCGCTCAGAACGGCGCCATGCCGCTGAAGCCCAGCCACGTCCAGTAGACCCCGGCGAGCAGCATGAGCGCCGCCAGGTTGGTGAAGAAGAGGATCAAGCCCGCCCTGAAGAAGTCCTTCTGCTCGAGCATGCCGCTGGCGTACACGATGGCGTTCGGCGGCGTGCCGATGATCAGGCAGTAGGCCAGCGACGAGGCGATGGCCGTGCTCATGGTCATGAACGGGATCATGGTCGAGCCCGGGTGCACCAGGCCGGCCATGGCCAAGGTCACCGGGCCCACGGCGGCGCAGGCCGGCCCGTCCGCCATGAGCTGGGTCATCAGTCCGGTGATCACGTTGCATGCGAGCAGCAGCCCGAGGCCGCTGCCGAGCCCGAGCGGCACCACCAGGTCGATGATCGAGCGGGCGATCCACAAGGCGCCGCCGGTCTCGACCAGGATCTTGCCGAAGATGATGGCGCCGGCATAGAGCCAGACCACGCCCCAGTCGACCTTGGTCTGATAGTCGCGCCAGTTGACGATGCCGGCCAGCATGTAGGTGACCGCGCCCATGACCGCCAGCACGCCGATGCCGAAGCGGATGCCGGTGATGCGCTCCAGCAGGTTGTTCTCCGTGATCCAGCAGAAGAGCATCACGGCGAAGATGGTGACCGACACGATCTGCTGCCGCGTCCAGCCGCCGCCGGTGCGCGCGATCTCGTGGCGCACCACGGCCATGGCCGACTCGAGGTTCTTGATCGCCGGCTTGAAGCGCCAGTTGATCACCAGCCAGGTCAGCGGGATGACCAACAACAACCACGGAATGCAGTACATCCACCACTGCCCGAAACCCATCGACAGCCCGAACATGTCGTCGGCGTAGCTCATCATGATGATGTTGCGCGCCGCGCCCGAGGGGGCAAGCGAGCCGCCGAGGTTGCAGGCCATGGCGATGGTGATCATCAACATCTTGCCCAGCTCGCGGTCCTCGGAGCCGAACGCGTTCGTGGCGGTGGTGTAGAGCAGGATGCCGATCGGCAGGAACATGGCCGCCAGCGCGTGGTCGGACATGAACATGCTGAGCGGCGCGATGACGATGAGGATGACGAAGGTCACCCAGCGCAGGCTCGGGTTCTTCATCCAGCCGAACATGGCCAGCCCGATGCGCCGGTCCACGCCCGTCTTCACGAAGGCGGCGGCGAACATCAGGCTGCCCATGATGAACCAGGTGGCGTCCGACCAGTAGAGCGCGGCGACCTTCTCGCGATCGACGATGCCGGTCATCAGGCCGATGATGCCGACGCAGAAGGCCACCATGGGCAGGGGAATGGCCTCGGTCAGGAAGCAGCCCACGACGAAGACCACGAGGGCCACGGCCACCTTGACCAGGAAGCCCGCCCTGTCCACACGCTCCGTCTCGGCCCGGCCGAGCACGGCGCGGTCGAGCTTCTGCTTCTTCAGGTCGTGCGCCGCGCGCAGGGTCTCCTCGAACTCCGCCTCCGGGATGGCGCCCGCCTTGGCGCGCACCTGCTCGAGACCATCCTCAGTCGCGCTGACGTCGTTCTTCTCGCACCAGCCCAGGCCGCGGCCGAGGAAGCCGGCCCGGCCGAACGAGGCGCCGCCGGCGCTGGCTTCGGCCATCTGCACGAACTGGCACTGCCACTGGATGAGCTGGCTGTAGTTCGTGCCGAAGAAGCGCTCGGACAGGAACGCGCGCACGCGTCCCGAACCGAGCGCGTACTCCGCGCCCACCTGCAGCATGCTGCGTGGCGTGGGCAGGAGGAGGATGAGCAGGAAGAGGCCGAGCGGGATGCTGAACATCTTCCAGTCGATGTAGCGGTCGTACCCGGTGACCTTCGCCTTCTTGTCGCGTGCGGCCATGCCGGCCCTCCTCGCTCGCGGCAGCGGGCTTCAGAAGAGCCCGCGCGCCAACCACAACCCGAACATGAGCGCCGCGCCGTAGAAGTAGCAGGCGCGCTCGCGCTCGCGCGAGAAGCGCGTGACCCAGCGGCCGCCGCGTGGTCTTGCCGCCTTGTTTCTCATGCTCCGCCTCCGTGCGTCGCGCGCGCTCACGCGCCGCCGCGCAGCCCCTCGCGCTCTTCCGCTTCGCGCAAGCGTTCGATCGCCCGGCGCCGGCGATCGCAGGCCTCCTGGCACTTTCCCAGGATCTCGCCGATGTCGCACGGCTTCTTCAGGTAGTCGAAGGCGCCGCTGCGCATGCCCTCGAAGGCGGAGTCGATGGTGCCGTGGCCGGTGAGCATGATCACCTCGACCAGGGGATGGAGAGCGCGAATCTGCTTGAGCGTCGCGACGCCGTCCATGCCGGGCATCTTCACGTCGAGAATGACGACGTCGGGCTCCGCCTGCTCGATCATCTCCAGCGCCGCGGCGCCACTGGTGGCGCTCCGCACCTCGTGGCCCTTCATCCTGATGAGCTTGCTCGTGGTCTCGAGGAAGCGCTCCTCGTCGTCCACCAGCAGGATCTTCATGCCTGTCATGCTTTCGCCTCCCTGGCCTGGGCGGCCGCCTGGCCGCCGGTCTTCCTGCCGGCCCCGGGCTCGGCCGCCGGCAGCTTGATGGTGAAACTCGTTCCTCTCTTCCACTCGCTCTCGACGTGAATCGACCCGCCCATGCTCTTGACGATCGCGTAGCAGACCGAGAGCCCGAGCCCCGTGCCCCGGCCCACCGGCTTGGTCGTGAAGAAGGGCGTGAAGACCTTCTCGATGTTTTCCTGGGCAATGCCCGTGCCGTTGTCCGAGACGCGCAGCACGGCCTCCTCCCCCTTGCCGCGCAGCGCCACCTCGACCCGGCCTCCCTGGCCGCCGTGCATCTCCGTGACGGCGTCGAAGGCGTTGTTCAGCAGGTTCAGCAGCACCTGCTGCAATTGGCCCGAGTCCGCGAGCACGCGGGGCACGGCAGGGGCGCAGTCCAGCACCAGCTCGATGCCGTCCACGCTCGCCTTGTTCGCGACCATCTCCAGGATCTCGGGCACGAAGCGCGCGAGATCGACCACCTCGGTCACCGGCTCCTTGCGGCGCGCGAAGTTCAGGAGCGACTGCGTGATCTTGCCGCAGCGCTTGGTCTGCAGCTCGATCTGACGCACCGAGTCCATGACCTCCTTGACGCGGTCCGAGTCCGGCAGGCCGCCGTCCTCGCGCATCTCCTCGAGCAGCGTCTCGATGAGCGTCTGCTCCACGCGGATGATCTGCAGCGGGTTGTTGATCTCGTGCGCCAGGCCCGCCGCCATCTCGCCGATCTCGGCCAGACGCCCGGCAACGATGAGCTGCTGGCTGAGGCGTCCCTTCTCCTCGTCGACGCGCTCCATGCGCCGCACGATGTGATGCGTCAGGTACAAGGCCAGGGCCACGATGGCCCCCAGGCCGAGCGTGGAGATGAGAAGAGTCAGACGGATCGCGTCGTCCAGCGCGCGAAAGGCGTCCGCCTCCTCCTGGCGCACCACCAGGAGCCAGTTGCCCTCGTTCATCCAGGAAGTGGCGCAGACGTACTTCTCGCCGCCCGTGTCCTCGTGGCGGAAGGTGCGGATCCCCTGGTGCGGCACGAGGTAGGCCGCGGCCTCGCCGTCGCTCTCGAGCAGGTTCCCGCCGGAGCGGCGCTCGGTCTGGAAGGCGCCGTCCGTGTTGAGGATGTACGCCTCGCCGCTCTTGCCGACGCGGACCTTCTCGACGATGTCGGTGAACAGCAGCGTGTCGATGGTGCCGCGCAGGACCCAGGCCTGACCGTCGCTCTCGCGCGCGATGGCGATGACGAAGTGCGGCACGTTGCGGAAGCCGAGGAACACGTCACTGACGAAACGGCCCTGCTCGCGCACCTTGCGGAACCAGGTCGCCTCGCCGTAGTCCCGTCCGGCGAGGTCATAAGGCCCCTGATAGGCCAAGTGCATGCCGTTCGCGTCAAACACGCCGAGATCGACGAAGGCGGGCGCGCGCGCCCGGAGGCGCACGAAGACCTGCGCCAGTGCTTCCGGCCGCCGCAGCTCCTCGAAGCCGTGCGTTTCGGCGATGGACTCCAGGTCCTGGGTACGTTCGGCCAGGAACAGATCGACCAGGCGGCTGTGGTCGTCGATGATCTGCTCGAGGTGGGAGATCGTGTTGTTCCGCAGGGACTTGGTGAAGAAGTGGTAGCCGGTGAGCAGGACCAGGAGGAAGGGGACGATCGGCACGAGGATCATCACCCCGAGGATCTTCTTCTTCAGCGCGTCGTAGCGACCACTTCGCATGCGGAGTTCGCCCGTGGTTGGCGCGTGGACCCTCGGGCAAACGCAATGCCACGCCGGAATCCCGGCGCCGGAGGCCCTGGAACGCATCGTGCCGTACAGGAAGAGATGAAACGGAAACGCTTGGGACGCCGGGGCGTATCAGGTTGGCACCGAGTGAAACGTTCCTGTCTCGGCGTCGCGCGAACTCTCCCCCTGCCGCCCCGCCGGCGCGACCCCGTTTCAGTAGCGCGGCCCGAACTTGCGCAGCAAGTCCTCGATCTCGCTCTGGCTCGCCGGCCGATCGGGGATCTGCGGCCGCGCCGGCTTCTTCGGCCGCGGCTCCCTGGCCTTTTCCGGCCGCCTCTCCTCGGCGGGCCGCTCCTCGCGGCGCTTCTGCGCTGGCGGCGCGACCAGCGACAGCGTGCCGCGCGCCAGGGTGGCAAAACCGAGGTAGAGGTCGGGCGCTCCCCCTTCCATGGTGAAGCGCCGGGCCGCGGGCATGGTGCGCGGATCGCGCTTCTCGGCCAGCAGGTCCTCGCGCAGCTTCGGCCGCGGCCCGGAGCGCTCGTCCGCCTCGCGGCGCGCCTGCTCGATGGCGTTCTTCTCGCGCTCGGCGCGCTCGCGGCGGTCCCTCGGTTTCAAGCCGAGGCCGGCGCGCGCCAGGACGCGCGCGAGCGGTTCGGCCAGCCGCGCGTCGGCCTCGATGGCCGGCAGCACGGTCATGCCGTGTAAGCCGGAGCCGGAGCCGATGCGCAGCGGCAGCCGGCCGTCGTTCCGCTGCTCCAGGGAGGCCAGGAACTGGCGCGGCGGCGCCTCGCGCGAGACGTTGGCGCGATCCAGCCAGGCCCGCTCGCGCGCGCACAGCGCCGCGGCGCGGCTCGCCAGGCTGACCTCGAGCGCCGAGAGCACGCGCTCCTCGAGGGCGGCCGCGCTGAGCGTCTTCGCTTCCTCGCGCGACACGCCGTACACGCGCTGGACGAGGCGCCAGAAGGGCTCGCGCACCAGGGCATGCTGGGCTCCGGCCGCGGCCGCGGCCCCGCGCAGCACCTCGGTGTCCACGCGGATGTCGAACTCAAACTCGGCGCCCTCGTTGATGGCCTCGAACACGGCCGGCTGCACCGGCAGGAGGCGCGCCGGCTCGGAGCGGCTCCCACCCGCGCGCGACAGCGCGAACGGGCTGGAGCGCAGCACCATCAGCTCGGCGCGGCTGTCGATCGGGTCGGAGATGCGCACGAAGCGCAAGAGGTCGGCGCGCGCATCGCCGGCGCGCGCGCCCGAGCCCTCGGCCCCGGCCGCGCGAAACACCGCGGCCTCGACGTCCTCGCCGAAAAGGAAGCGGGCGCGCCCGGGCGTGGCCTCGGCCAGGCTCCGGTTCCAGCCGTCCAGGCCGCCGCCGCCTTCCAGGATGGCGCGGGCGATCTCCGGGTCGCCGGCCGAGAGCGCGGCGTGCGCCAGGGCCGAGCGCACCTGGCCGCGCAACACCGAGGCGGGGATGGTCGGCCGGCCGCGCGCGTCCTTGGCCTGCACCCGAATCTCGAGCCGCCGGTCGAGCCTGCCGCCCACGTACTCGGCGCGATACCGGTCGTAGTCGCCGGCCTTGAGCGCGCGCGCCAGCATGTCGTTGCCCAGGCCGTCCTTGGCGAAGTGCAGCGGGCTGGTCTCGTCGCGCGCCCGGCGCAAGATGTCGGAGCGCTCCTTGGGCGGCGCCTTGGCGAGCGCGTCCTGGGCGTCCTTCAACACCTTGGCGCAGCGGTCGGTGAAGGCCGCGAGCCGCTCGGGCGCGTCCGCGCAGCCGAGCAGCGCCGCGTCGATCAGCGCGCCCCAGTCGAGCACGTGCACCGTGTGCCCGAGCAGCATGTAGTCGAGCCAGGAGAGGCTCTCGCCGCTGCCGACGTGGATGGGCGACTCGGCGCGCAGCGTGAACTTCACGTCAGGACTCCGGTGACCGGGACGAGGAAGCCGAAGCCGTGCTGCAGCACGGCGATCCTCTCGCCGTCGTGCTCGACCTCGCCCACCACGGGCGATGTGCCGCAGGAGGGCGCGCCCGCACAGGGCAGGATCGAGCCCTCGCGCAGCATGGCCACGGCGCGCTTGAAGGGCCGCTCCGCGCGCTGCAGGCGGCCGCCGACCACGCCGCGACGCCGTTCCAGGGCGTAGCACACCGGCCGGCCGCTTTCGGCTGCGGCCTGGATCGCCTGGCGCTCGCCTGGCGTGGGGAAGTAGAGCGAGAGGAGCAACGCCAGCTCGCCCGGCTGCGCGAGGCGCAGGAACTCGGCCTCGCGCAGCTCCACGTCGTACGCGCCGAGGCCGCGCGACCTGCCGCCGCCGAAGCCGGCGCGTTCGAGGAAGCGCAGCGCCGGCTCGAGGTAGGTGTGCTCGGCCGGGCCGGCGGCGAGGAAGAAGAGCCCGCCTGCGGCGCGACCGTTCCGAGCGCCGCCGCCCGCCCAGGCGAGACCCGGCGCGCGCGGCGCGCCGCAGCTCGAGCCTTCCGCCAGCTCGCGGCCGGCGACGAAGGCGAGGAGCTCGCGATCCTCCATCCACGGCGAGGCGCCGGGCGCACGCCGCGAGAGCGGGCGCGGAAAGTAGTGCAGGCGTCCCTCGGGCTCGTCCACCCAGGGGAAGGCCGAGGTCAGAGCCAGCGGCGCCTCGGGCGGATCGCGCCGCGCCGGCGCCAGGAAGCGCTCGACCGACTCGCGGCCGTAGACCTCGCGCACCGCCCAGGCGATCAGCCCGAACAGCACGTCCGAGCGCAGCTCCGTGCGCGCGCCCGCTCCTCTCGGCTTGAGGTAGACCTGCTTCAAGCGCTCTCAGCCCTGAGTCGCGCGCCGATCGCCTGCACCCAGGCGTCGGCGTCGATGTCCGCGAGCCTCTTCAGCTCGCCCGCCGGCTCGACCTTCTTGCGGCCGTGTTCGTAGTCCTCTGCCGTGATCACGGCTAGACCTTCGTGCAAAGCGATGCGCACGCGCCCGTAGCCGCGGCTGCCGTGCCCGCCGAGATGCGCGTCCTCGAGCAGGCTCAGGGCCACGAGCAGGTCCTTGACCAGGCGCTCCTCGTCCGGGCGGAAGTCGTAGACGCTCAACACGAACTCCAGCTTGAAGCGCGACCCGGCCAGCACGCGCTCGACCTGGCGCGGGTGCGCCGCGGCCGTGACACGGTTGATGGCGTTCTCCGCCTTCACTTCGGTGCCCAGCCCGTCCGTGTCGAGCATGCGCCACCAGTCGAGCGTGCTGCGTTCCGAGGAACGCTTCTGCTGGTCCGCGGGCAGGGCGTCCCGCACCACCAGCCGCGTGGGGCCGGAGCGCCCGCCGCCGTGCGGCACGCCGAACAGCAGGTCGATCTCGTCGGGCTCGCCGTCCCGCTGCGGGGCGTCGCCGCGCTCGAAGCGCACCTTGCCGCGCAGCATCTCCAGGAGCGACCGCAGCCGCCCCTTGAGAGAGGAGCCGGGGATGATGGGCAGCCGCGTCGCGGGATCGCGTGCCACGGGCAGGTCGGGGCCGCCGACGGCCAGCGAGTCGCGGTTGCCGCCGACGTGCAGTCCGGTCACGCACTCCAGCTCGCCGCCGATCACCACGTGCCCGCGGAAGGCCAGCGCTGCGTCGTTGTTCGTGCTCATCTCGTCATCTTCTCTTCTGTGCGAAACGCCGAACGCCGCCTCAGTCGCGGCGGCGCTCATCCGTGTGGAAGCGGTGGTAGCCGAGGAACGCCTCCACCTGGTCGAGGAAGTTGCGGAGCTGCGCCGGGTCCGGCGTCTCCTTGTTGCGCAGCACCGTGTCGATGCCGCGGAAGACCATCTCGCGCACCTTGATGAAGGCGCCGCGCTCGCGCCCCTGCTCGCGCCCGGCCAGGTAGGCCACCTTCGACTTCATCAGCACCAGGGCGCGGCGCACCTCGCGCGCGTCGCGCGGGTCGCCGGAGGCCGCCATGCGCCGGATCTCCTGCGACACCACGCCGAGCGGCCGCAGGCGGCTGGCGGGGACGTAGCGCGCCTCGCGCGCCAGATGATCGGCGTCCCGATCGATCTGGTCCTCGACGAGCTGCCGGCCCGAGCTGACCGGCGCGAGTGCGGGCCGCATCTCCGGCCCCTTCTTGTGGCGCCGCTTCTTGCGCCGCCGGTCGCCGTCCTCGTCGCGCGCCTCCCCCGGCCGCTCCCCTTCACCCGCGCGCGCTTCCTGCGGCACCGCGCCGGCCTCCACCGGCTCCGGGGGCGCGCTCTCATCAGGAGGAGCGGCCGCGGGCGTGCTCTCGGGTGGCGCGGCCGGCGCCTGCGTCTCGCTTGGCGGCGCGGGCGGTGGCGCGGATTCGGCTGCAGACCCGGCGGCAGCCGGGTTCTCGGCATCCGTCATGGGCAGGACTCCCTTGCGTGGCGTTCAGACATGAGAACAGCATAAGCCAGCGGCACGCGCGCGGCGCCGGATTCGAACAGCCGCGGGAAGCCGCGCAGCAGCGACTTGAGCGCCAGGAGCGGCTCGCTGCCCCGCTCCGCCTCGCGCAGCGCGCGCGCGTTCATGCCGAGGCGCGCCGCGATCTCGTGCAGGCGGGCCTGCACGCGCGCGATCGCGGACAGGGGGGCATCCTCGTTTCCAGGGCCCACGCGCAGCGCCGCCCGGAACAGGCCGGAGAGCGGCCCCGGCTCCGCCCGGGCCAGGGTGATGAGCCCCTCGCCCAGCGCGATCAAGCCGCCGAGGTCGGCGGTGGCAAGCTCGGCGTCGAACAGGACCACGCGGCCTTCGGCCGCGGCGGCGTCCGTTGCGCGCTCCAGCGCGCGCCGCGCCTCGCGCGCGAGCGGCGGCCAGGCGGGCCGCACGCCCGGGAC
>DYIW01000091.1 GCA_020723465.1 Phycisphaera mikurensis | reverse complement strand
GTCTACGTCTTCGTCCGGAGCGGGACGACCTGGACCCAGCAGGCCAAGCTCATTGCTGCTGACGCCGCGGCCGGCGACTTTTCCGGCCTTTCCGTCTCCCTCTCGGACGACACGGCGCTCGTCGGGGCTTACTTGGACGACCACGGCGGCGGGGACAGTGCCGGCTCGGCCTGCGTCTTCGTCCGGAGCGGGACGACCTGGACCCAGCAGATCAAGCTCATTGCTGCTGACGCCGCGGCCTACGACTTGTTTGGCTGGTCCGTCTCCCTCTCGGGCGACACGGTGCTCGTCGGGGCCTGGGGGAACAACGGCGCCGGCGGGTCGGTTGCCGGCTCGGCCTACGTGTTCGTGCGGAGCGGGACGACCTGGACCCAGCAGATCAAGCTCACCGCGGCCGACGCCGCGGCCGGCGACCGGTTTGGTTATTCCGTCTCCCTCTCGGGCAACACAGCGCTCGTCGGGGCCTGGGGGGACGACTACGTCGGCTGGCAGGATGCCGGCTCAGCCTACGTGTTCGGCCTCCAGCCCTGCGGCAACCCCGCGGCCTATGGAGCGGGCTGTGCCGGTTCGGGCGGCTTCGTGCCCGCTCTCGCCCTGTCGGGCAATCCTGCGCCGAACCAGGTAGTGCAGCTCTCTCTGACCCAAGGCCTCGGCGGCGGCCTGGCGCTCTTCCTCTTCGGCGGGGGCCAGGGCAGCGTGCCGATCGGCTCCGGCTGCACGCTCCTCCTGAGCCCCCTGCTGCCGCCGCAGTTCATCCTGCCGGTCGGAGGAGCGGGGCCGGGGAACGGCTCGCTCGTCCTTCCGGGCACCCTCCCGGCGAGTGCCGGCGGTCTGTACTTCACCATGCAGGCCGCCGTTCTGGACGCGGCCTCGCCGCCTGGCTTCTCGATGACGAACGGGGTGCTGGTCCAGGTCGCGCCCTGACCTGCCCTGGCGCGGCGCGCCAGGCAGATCAGCGCGTACGGGAGCGTGCGAGTTCGAGCAAGCGCGCGAGCATGTGCGCTTGGTGGCGCGCATCGGCCAGGGCGTTGTGCGCGTCCTCCTCGGCGAGCGGCTCGAGTCCGAGCAGCGGCAGCATCCGCTCCTGGCGCAGCTCCTCCCACTCGAGGTCGAGCACTCCCAGGGCCAGCGAGCGAATGTCCAGCGCCTTGTAGCTGAAGGGGTTCTCCCTGCCGGCCCGATGGAAGAGGTCGTTGACGAAGGCCCAGTCGAAGTTGGCGCAGTAGCCGACGAAGACGGGCGGATCATTCGGCGGGGCGATGCCTCGCAGCCAGTGTTCGATGCGGCGCGCGGCTTCCTCTTGCTCCAGGCCTTCGCGGCCCAGGCGCGCCAGGTCGAGGCGGTTCACGGCCATCGCCTGCGGATCGAAAGCACCGTGGCAGGGTTTCAGCTCCAGGTACAGCCCACCACCCAGCACCTGGTGGATGCCGCCCGCCCGCTCCAGCGCCACCGCACCCAGCGAGAGCAGGTCGAAGAAGCCGGGCAGGGGCCCGCTCGCCTCGACGTCGACCGAGATGAAGACCACCTGCGCCTCCTTGCCCGCACGCGGCGGGCGCGCCCGAAGAGCGGTTTTTCCGGGCGGGGAGTGGTCGCCTGGAGCGGCGACCCGTAGACTCCTCTCGTCCCGCACGGGTTGGTAGCTCAACTGGCAGAGCACCTGATTCCAAATCAGGGGGCTGAGGGTTCAAGTCCTTCCCGACCCGCCAGACACGGAATCGGGGCGGCGCGCGCCGGCGGTGCACGCCGCCCCTCTCATTCCTGCCGCCGCGGCTCTGTCCCCGGGAGGGTCCATGGGCGTCCGCGAGGACCTGGCCTCGCTGTGCGAGGCCTTCGCCGAGATCCACGACCTGCACGCGGCCTCGGGTCTCCTGTCGTGGGATCAGGAGACGTACATGCCGGCCAAGGGCGTGGCCGGCCGCGCGCCGGCGCTCGCCACCCTCGCCGGCCTCAGCCACGAGAAGCTCTGCGCGCCGCGTCTCGGCGAGCTCATCGCGCGCCTCGGCGCGCCCTCCGCCGCGCAGGACCTCTCCCTCGAGGAGCAGGCCCTGGTGCGGGAGGCGCGCCGCGACCACGAGCGCGCCAGCAAGGTGCCGGCAGCGATCGTGCGCGAGGTGGCGGAAGCGAGCAGCCAGGCGCTCGTCGCCTGGCAGAAGGCGCGCGCCGCGAGCCGCTTCCAGGACTTCGCCCCCCACCTCGCCCGGCTCGTGACCTTGAAGCGACGCACTGCCGAGGCGCTCGGCTACGCCGAGACGCCCTACGACGCGCTACTCGACGAGTTCGAGCCGGGACTCACCACCTCCTTCCTGGAGCGCCTCTTCGCCAGCCTGCGCGCCGAGCTCACGCCCTTCGTCCAGGAAGTCCTGGCTGCACCGAAGATCGACGCCGGGCCGGTGCGGCGGCGCTACGAACCCTCGCGCCAGCTCGCCTTCGCGACGGCAGTGGCGCGCGCCATGGGATTCGACTTCGAGGCCGGCCGCCTCGACCGCGCCGCGCATCCCTTCTGCTCAGGCATCCACCAGGGCGACGTGCGCCTGACCTGGCGCAGCAGCGACGACGACCTGCGCCCCGCGCTCTACGGCGTCATCCACGAGGCCGGACACGGCCTCTACGAGCAAGGGCTGCCGGCAGCCTGGGCGCGCACGCCTCTCGGCGAGGCCTGCTCCTACGGTATCCACGAGTCCCAGTCGCGCCTCTGGGAGAACCTGGTCGGCCGCAGCCGCGCCTTCTGGAGCCACTTCCTGCCGCGCCTGAAGGAGTTCTTTCCGGGCGTGGCCGCGGACCTGGACGTGGAGACGATGTACCGCGCGGTCAACGAGGTGACGCCGTCCTTCATCCGCACCGAGGCGGACGAGCTGACCTACAACCTGCACGTGGTGCTGCGCTTCGAGCTCGAGCGCGACCTGTTCGCGGGGAGGCTCGCGCTCGAGGACCTGCCCTCCGCCTGGAACGACGGCATGGAGGCCCTCCTCGGCATCCGCCCGGGAAACGACGCGGAGGGGCTGCTCCAGGACATCCACTGGTCCATGGGCTCGTTCGGCTACTTTCCGAGCTACACGCTCGGCAACCTCTACGCGGCGCAGCTCTTCGACGCGGCGCTCTCGGCCATCCCTGACCTGGAAGCGCGCCTCGCGCGTGGCGACTTCGTGCCCCTGCGCGAATGGCTGGGCGCGAAGGTCCACGCCCGCGGCCGCCTGCTCCTGGCGCGCGACTTGATCCGCGACGTGACCGAAAAGGAGCCGGGCATGGGTGCGTTCCTCACCCATGCCCGGCGGAAGTTCGGGGAGATCTACGGAGTCTGACGCCGCGCGCGGCGCCGCGCCGTCTCTACGGCACGAAGGTCACCGCGATCCCGTTCGACAGGTAGTAGCGGTACGGCAGCTTGCCCGCCGCCTGCGTGAAGTACACGGTGAGCCCGAGCAGGCTGGCCGGCGCCGGCAGCACCCACTGTGCGTCGCCGTTGCCGTCCAGGGTCGCCGCGCCGGTGAGCAGGACCAGGTCATGGGTGAGGTAGCCATACGGCGGCAGCGGGAGGTTGTAGCCGAGCGGCGTGAGCCCGACGAGCAACTGGTACGCGTCGGAGTCCGCACCCTTGAAGTCGAGGTTCCACGTGGTGTTGATCGACACCGCGGCCGGCGCCGAGAGGAGCGGCGTGGGCAGCAGGCAGAGCGCGCGCGGCGAGGAGGTCGAGCCGATGGCGGCCGAGCTGTCCCAGACGATCTGGCCCTCGCCCGCGTCCTGGGCGTCCCCGTCGCCGTTCAGGTCCTCGGTGACGATGACCCAGTCGCCGGCCGACACCTCGCCCCACACGGCGCGGCCGTTCTCGTCGATCTCCAGGCCCCAGGACACGTTCGGCGCGTTGTTGGCCGCGCCGAACACGCCGGTCTTGTCGCAGTAGAGCCACGACTCGCCCGCGTCGTCGAAGTCGAGGTCCACGTTGGCATCGCGCAGGCGGATGAACTTCTTCATGGTGCCGGCGCAGTAGACGTAGAGGTCGCCGTTCGGCGCCACGGCCAGGGTCTCGGGGTAGGCGAACCCGGGCTGGCCCGGCAGCGTGCCGGTGTAGACGCTGAACACCTCGCCCGGATCCATGAAGTCGCCGTCGTTGTTGCCGTCCGTCATGCGGTAGAGGGCGGGCGTGGAGTAGAAGTCGGAGACCCACAGGCTGGCGGTCAGGCCCGGATCGAGGAGGATCGCGAACGGAATCTGGATGTTGAACGGTCCGGTCGCCGAGTCGTAGGCGATGGTCAGCTCGCCCGCGTCCTGCGCGTCGTTGTCGCCGTTCAGGTCCTCGGCGCGCCAGACGAAGTCAGCCGGGTTCGCCGAAACGCCCGCGTTCGTGCCCCAGATGACGCCGTTGGCGTCGATGGCGAACTCGTTCATCGTGGGCAGGGGAATGCCCGAGGCATTGGTGGCATCCAGCCACACCTGCCATTCGACCGGGGCAGCAGCGTGCGCCGATCCGTCGCCCGTGTAGTCGATGGTGCGCAGGATCACGTCGCCGGTCGTGTCCGAGATGAACACGTGGCCGCGCGTATCGACAGCCACGCAGGACGGGTTAGTGGTCGCCGGCCCGCTGGCGATGCCGGCGTGGTAGTGGAAGATGGTCTCGCCGGCGTCGTTGAAGTCGAGATCCTGGTTCAGGTTCGCCAGGCGGTGGATCACGTCGTTGCCGGTGTCGTTCAGGATGATGTCGTAGGTGCGCGCCTGCGGCTTGAGCCCGGGCGCCGGGCCCGTCTGCGCGGAGCTGTCGCCCGGCAAGAAGGCGAATGTCGCCAGCAAGCCGGCCCCCAGGAGGAGTGTTCTCTTCATCGCTGCTTTCCTTCCTTGAACCATGTCCGATGGTCGCCGATGCCGGACACCGTGAGCCTCCGCGGGCGCCACGCGCGCGGAGAGGGATGAAACGCGATTGGTGCGAAACCGGCTCGGAGTGAACAACAACAGGTGCAGTATACCATCCACGGAATGGACCGTCAGCCCCCCGGGCGGCCTCGTCCCCGGGTTTCCTGGCCTGTTGCTCAGGCGCAACGTCTCGTCGCGAGAATCGAGCGCGACAGGGCCGTCCCCTACCTGCCCCAGCGCTCCTCGAACCGCTTTCGCGCCTCCTCCCGGCGGGCCTTCTCGTCCACGTTGAGAGCGCCCCTCCACCACGCGTGGTCGGCCGAGCCCAGGACCTCCTCGAGGCGCTGCTTCAGCTTCGCGCCGGCGTCGCTCCGCGCCGGGTCAGCCGAGGCCTGGGCGGACGCCGCCAGCTCCTCGAGCGCCGGCATGAGGTCGTTGTAGAAGAGGCGTGCCACGTCGTAGAGCCCGTGCCAGTGGGTGTAGTCCGGGCCCGCCATGGCCGCGCCGTGGCGCGCGCGCCTGCCCGCGTGCTGCGCCAGCTCGTACCAGATCCAGTCGGCGCGCCGCGAGAACGGCGCCCCCTCGGCGAGCAGCGGCTGCGCCAGGTCCATCAGCTCCTGGCCGGGCCGGGCGAACTTGCCGTTGTACAGCTCGATCACGGCGTCGTACTGCACGAAGAAGTGGTCGGTCAGACGCTCGCTGTGGCAGGAGCCGCACACGTCCTTCATGTTCATGCGCCGCTCCTCCCAGGTGATGTCCATGCTGGCCAGGCCCAGGCGCTCGTCGGCCGCGTCCATGCGCTCGGACACGGTCAACCGGTTGTTCCAGCTCAGGCGCAGGCCGGGATCGTGCGTCACGTCCTGGTTGGGCGTGGCCGCGAGATGGCACGAGGCGCAGGTCGGGCCGGTGAACGATTCCTCCCCCGCGACCCAGCGCGGCGCGTCCAGGCGCATGACGTGCTGCAGCGCGAAGAACGCGATGCCGTGCTTCGATTCCTCGTAGACCTCCTTCTGCGGGTGGTCGGGACCGAGGTGGCACTTGCCGCAGGTGTCCGGGTGGCGCGCCTGGACCACCGAGAACATGTGCGTGGCGTGGCAGGCGTGGCACGCGCCGCGCGACCCGTCCGGGTTCACGCGGCCCACGCCCGTGTTCGGCCAGGTCGCCGGGTCAGGCACCGCCCCCTCGAGCAGCTTCACCTGCGAGCCGTGGCACTGGGCGCAGCCCGCCACGGCCGCGGCGGACGCTCCCTCGGGAAAGCCCGCGGTCTTGAAGGCGCGATTCCCTTCCACCACCTCGGCGAGCAGTTGCTGCAGCGAGCCCTCGATCTCCCCGGCGAGAGCGTGGCGCGAGGCCGAGAACTCGGCCACCTCGCGGTCGTGGCAGCGCGAGCAGTCGCGCGGCGTGACGATGTTCGACATGAGGAAGTCGTAGTGCACGTACGCGTCCGGCTCGCCCTCGTTCGCGCTGTGGCACTCGTAGCAGCCGACGTTGCTGCGGTAGTGCCCGCTCGCGCCCCACTGCCCGCAGATGCCGGGGGTGTGGCGCTGGTGGCACTCGTAGCAGCCGCGCGTCTCGTCGCTGAGCTCGCGCAGCCCGATGGCCTGCGCGCCCGCGCTCCCTGAGAGCGGCGCGCCGCCGAGGAGCGCAGCCAGACCGAGCAGCCACCACCGGATTCTCATGACGGGCCTCCCGACTTCTCGCAGGAAACCACGGGCGGCAGGTCGCGGGTCAAGCGCCCCGCGCTCACCGCCGCCGTGATGCGGACCAGGATGCTGTAGGCGAGCAGGCCGCCGGCCAGCACGCCCAGGCACACGAGCGCCTCGTTCAGGGTCGGCGCGTATTCCACCACCTCGCCGAGCGGCGAGGGAACGAACGCGGGCGTGATCCGGCCGAAGGCCTCCTCGAGGAGGACGCCGGCGAGGCCGGCGCCGCAGGCGAGAGCCAGAACCCTCGGCCGCGCCGCCACGCGCGAACAGAGCACGACCGCGGCGAGGGCCTTCAGCGCCAGCGCGCTCCAGATCCAGGGCGCCAGCGCGGCGCGGCCGTCGAGCCCGAAGTAGAGGTACGCCGTGGACGAGCGCGGCGCCGCGCGGCCGAGGAACTCGAGCAGGAGCGCGCCGGCACACAAGAGAAGGTCCGCCCACAGGGCGGCGGCCAGAAGCGCGCGCACCAGGCGCAGCGCGCGCTCTCTCGCCGCGCCCGCCGCGCTCGGCAGGCCGCCGGCGAGGAGCGTCAGGAGCAGCACGGCCGGCGCCGCGGCGCAGGCCGCGGCCACGAAGCGCGGGGCGCCGAGCGGTTCCTCCCAGAAGGCGCGCCCGCCCAGGCCGACATAGAGGAACGAGGCCGCGGACTGGGCGCAAAACGCCCCCAGCACCGCGAGCAGCGCGAACGGCAGGTAGAGCGCGCGGCCGGGACGGCGCCGCAGGTAGGCGCAGTAGACCAGGCTGCCCCAGACATGCAGGATCAGCAGCAGGAACACGCCGAGCGCCAGCACGTGACCGGGCAGCTCCACCAGGAGGTGCAGCACGCGGTCCGGACGCCCCGTGTCGGCGATGACGAAGCCCGCGGCCGCGAGCACGCACGAGACAGCGAGCGCCGCGCCGAGAAGAGCGAGGTCGAGGAGATCCGAGCCGCGCCGGAAGAAGAGCGGCAGCGCCAGCAGCGCCGCGGCGCAGGCCGTGCCTACGGCCAGGGCGAAGCCGGCGATGTAGATCCCCCAGGTCACCTGGTCGGAGAGGCCCGTGGTCGCAAGGCCCAGGGCCCACTGCCGGGCGCAGGCGTTCACGCCAAGAAGCGCCGCGGCCGTAAGCGCGAACATCCAGGCCCGGTAGCGGCCGCCGCCGGCGAAGCTCAGGACGAAGGCGCGGCCGAGGAAGCGCAGGGTGTCGCGCATCATTCCCCATCCAGCCGCGGCGGCGCCGCGGCAGCGCGCGCCCTCTCCGCGCCGGCGTAGTAGTAGAAGCGCGGCAGCGTGCCGAGCTCGGGCTTCAGCACGAACACGCTCTTCCGCGCCAGGATCCAGGCCAGCTCGCCGTCCGGGTCCAGGACGTTGCCGAACTTGCGCGCGCCGTTGGGGCAAGCCTCGACGCAGGCCGGCTGCAGTCCCGCGCGCGTGCGGTGCAGGCAGAAGTGGCACTTCTCCACCACGCCGGCCGAACGCGGGCGGTTCGTCAGATAGTCCATGCGCGGATGCAGCGCGGAGGAAGGAACGGCGGGCGGCGCGAAGTTGAAGCGCCGCGCCCAGTACGGGCACGCGGCCATGCACAGGCGGCAGCCGATGCACCAGTCGTAGTCGATGACGGTCACGCCGTCCGGCTCCTGCCAGGTGGCGCCCACCGGGCAGGCGCCCACGCAGGGCGGATTCGCGCACTGCTGGCACTGGATCGGCAGATACGTGCGCCCCGCGCGCGGCAGGCTCTCGGGCGCGTAGTGATGGTCTCCTTCTTCGAGGTCGAGGCTGCCCTCGGGCAGTTCCAGCACGCGGATGTACTGGATCTCGGGAGCGCGGCTGGAGTTGTTCTCCACGGCGCAGGCGTGTACGCAGCGGCGGCAGCCCACGCACTGATCGACATCCAGGGCGAAGGCGAACTCGACCCCCGGCAGCGCCTTGTGGTCGGAGACCTCGGCCCGCACGCCGTGGCGCTCGCGCACCTCCGCCTCGATGCGCGCCAGCACCCGCGCCAGCTCCTCCTGCGTCAGGCGCAGGTAGTGCGGCTGCAGGAGCTTCTCCAACGTGAGATCCGCCGCGGCGCCCGTGCGCGCGAGCGGGGTCAGGCTCGCGGCCGCGGCCGCGAGGCCGCCCGCGCCGCCGAGCGCGCCCTTCAAGAAGGCGCGGCGCGAGGAAGCGCTCATCGCCCGCCCTCCAGGCGCGCGGCGCGCGGTTCTCCCAGGCGCAGCGTGCGCGGCCCAGGCAGGGGCCGCACCGCGTCCATCACGGGCAGGCGCGGAGCATGCGGATCGTGGCACTCCAGGCAGGCGAGGCGGCGCACGGCGCCGAAGCGCGCGTCCCAGCAGCCATCCGCGCGGCCGTGCAGGCCGTGCTCCCAGTCCTCCCGCACTTCCTCGTGGCACCCCAGGCAGTGGCGCAGCGACTCCGCGAATGGCAGCACCGTGCCGTCCTTCAGCCGCAGCAGGTCATGGCCCGGCTCGAGGTGGCAGCCGCGGCAGGCCACGACGTCGCCGTGTTCGAGCACGACGTCCTCGTGCTGCAGCGGCCGCGGCGCGGGATCGGCCGCGCGCGGCCGGAACAGGCGGTGGCAGTCGGAGCAGGGCCTGAGGAAGCCGTTGATGGTCGCCCCCTCCGGGCCGACGAGCACGGCGCGCGGCAACGAGCCGAGGGGCACGGGCTCGGCCACTTCGGCCCCGCGGAGATCGGGAAGGCCGGCGAGGTCCGGCCCGAGGGCGAACCAGACCGCGAGGCCGAGGAAGCCCGCGCCAAAGAGGTACCCGCGCCAGCCGCCCGGGGCGGCGCCGCCGCTCCGGCTGCCGGTCGCTGCATCGTCTTTGCTTCTCGCGCTGCGCACTGGTGGCCTGCAGGCCAAGCTACGAGGTCGCACCGCCGGTTCAAGAAGGAGGTATTCTTCCGGGCAGGCCCCCCATGCGTACGTTCCCATCCACCTCGGTCCGCGCGACGCGCCTGGGCGCGGTCCTCGCCCTCCTGCTCGCCGCGCCAGCCGGCGCGCAGCCCTTCACCGTCGACCCGCGCGTCAGCGCCCTCGTGGCTCAGGTGAACCAGGGCAACATCCAGAACACCGTGACCGTGCTTTCGTCCTTTCCTACGCGCCGCGCGGACCAGCCCGAGGCCCTTCAGGCCAAGAACTGGCTCGTGGCGCGCTTCCAGGCCCTCCCCCGCGTGACGGTGACGACCGAGACGTTCCAGGCCGGCTACGCCCCGAACATCATCTGCTAGCTCCCGGGAGCCACCCACCCGGAGCGGATCCTCGTGCTCGGGGCGCACTACGACTCGATCAACGCAGGGGGCGCCGGGAAGCCCGCGCCCGGCGCCGACGACAACGCCTCGGGCACGGCCGGGGTCCTCGAGGCGGTGCGCGTCCTGGCCCAAGGCCAGTTCGAGGCCACGATCCGCGCCGTGCTGTTCTCAGGCGAGGAGTTCAACCTCGACGGCTCCAAGGCCGACGCCCAGGGTCTGGTCGACGCGCGCGCGCAGGTCCTCGGCATGCTGAACCTGGACATGATCTCGTACCGGCAGGCGGGAGACGCGTACGACGTGGACTTCATCCTGGGCGCCGCCGACGACGACCTGATCCAGTTCTGCATGGACGCGACCGGCGCGTACGTCCCCTGGCTGGGCGTGAGAAGCGGGTTCGACGACGCCGGGGACTCCGACCATCACTCGTACCAGAGCCGCGGCATCCCCGCCGTGTTCTTCTTCGAGGACTTCAACCACTGGTCGCCCTGGATCCACACGGCCAAGGACACGGCCGGCAAGAGCGCGAACGACTTCGACCTGGCGTGCGACATCACGCGGGCCGTGGTGGCGAGCGCGGCGTCGCTCGCGCAGCCAGTGGACCTCGAGATCACGCACGTGCCGCTCGCCGACTCGGGCGACTCCGGCGGACCCTACGCCGCGAGCGCGACCGTCGCCTCCTTCACCGCGCACGCCGTCGCCGCGGTCGAACTGGTCCATCGCGCCGGCGCCGGCCCGTGGACCGCGACCTCGATGGTCCAGTCGGCGAAGACGGGCGCGTGGCTCGGGTCGATTCCGGGCCTACCCGGACACGGCGACGTGCGCTACACCATCCGCGCGATTGACGCCGCGGGAAACGCCGAGTGGGCGCCCGAAGCGAAGAGGCCGGGAGACGCGTGCTACACGTTCACGGTCGGGACGATCGCGCCGATCTTCCAGGACGACTTCGAGGGGGCGGGCGAGAACGGCTGGATCAGCGTCAAGGAGAAGAAGGAGAACGACTGGCAGAAAGGCCCGCCGCAGGGCGCCGGCGGCTTCGATCCGCCCGCGGCGGCGAGCGGCCAGAAGGTGCGCGGCAACGACCTCGGCCTGGGCGGGCTCGACGGCAAGTACAAGGCCAAGGTCGAGAACTACCTCGAGTCGCCGCCCATCGACTGCTCCGGCCGGACCGGGATGCGCCTGCGCTATTGGCGCTGGCTCACGGTCGAGGACGGCCATTACGACCAGGCCAGGATCAAGGTCAACGGACAGACCGTGTGGACCAATGCCAAGACGCCGGGAGGCGGCGCGCAGCACACCGTCGACAAGTCCTGGACCCTGCACGAGGTCGACATCTCCGGGCAGGCCGACGACAACCCGTCGGTGCGCGTGCGCTTCCAGTTGAAGAGCGACGGCGGGCTGCAGTTCGGCGGCTGGACCCTGGACGACTTCCGGCTCGTCGCGGTCGGCGACGGCGCGGTCGCTCCGCTCGTCGCCTCGCGCACGCACCTGTCGGCCGCGCAGGGCGGAGCCGTCCAGTTCACTATCGCCGCCGGAGCAGCGCACGCCCAGCGGCCGTACATCATCGGCATCAGCGGAACGGGCTCGGCGCCCGCCACGGTGGTGGACGGGACCGCCATCCCGCTCGTCTTCGACGCGTTCACTCAGGCCGGCCTGGCCTGGCTGGACTCGGCGATCCTGCCGGGCTTCTGCGGCACCTTCTCCGCCACCGGCACCGCCGCGGCAACGCTCGCGCTGCCTGCTGGCGCGGCTTCGGGCCTGGCCGGGCTCACGCTCCACTTCGCGGCCTTCACCGTGGCGCCGGTCAGTTGGGCGTCGAACGCCGTGTCGCTCGAGTTCGGCTTGTGAGCGGCGCAGGATCTCCGCCACGAGGATGACGCGCCCGCAGGCGTTCCTCAAAGCTGGAACGTGCGCTTCACCTGCACGCTGTCCGGCACGTTCGGAAAGGGCACGACGTCCTCCGGCCGCGGCGTCCACTCGGCGCCAGGAAGCTCGGGCAGGCCGTCGCTGGTCGCGACCGTGACGACATCCACCGGCTCCTTGGTGCGGAAGGAGAGCTTGAGCAGGACGCCTGCGGCGGGTGGAGCGACGAAAAGCAGCGCCACTCCGAGCGCGGACTCCTCCCCCGGCGCGCCCGCTGGCGCGCGCAGCACCTCGCGGCCATCCACTTCGAGCAAGCGGGCTGGCACGCCCGGCGCGATCGAGAAGAAGACGCTCTGCGTCCCGGACGGCGGCAGCAGGCGCAGCACGCAGAAGCGCTCGTCTGGCGTCTCCTCCAGCTCCTCCAGGTCGAACAGCGCCGCGGGCAGGGTCGCCACCGGCGCCTCCGAGACCAGGCACTCGGCGCAGAAGAGCGGCAGCGCCTGGATCGTGCTGAGCCGAGGTTCGGTAGCGTGGAACTGGACCGACCAGTCGTTCAGCTCCTGGTCGAGCGTGGCGAAGTACGCGCGCCCCGCGTCCGCGTCCAGGCAGTAGAGCGCGCTGTCACGGCGCGGGTGGCGCGCGTCCACGTCGGCTCCGAACGCCGCGCCGAGCAGGATCATGAAGCCCGCGAGCGCGGCTCCGCCGCACAGGGGCCAGCGCCACGGCGTGGTCATGAGCACGAGCAGGGGCGCGAGCAGACCCAGCAGGAGCACCGCGACCGCAGCCAGCAGCCAGGCCGCCTCGAGCGTCAACGCCTGGTGGACCTGCCCGAGGAGCGGGACCACCAGCACGATGCCGGGCAGCACGGCGAGGCAGACCAGCGCGCCCTGCGCCAACCCGAACGCGCGCTGGCGCGGCCGCGCCACCAGCAGGCCGAGACCTGCGGCGGCGAAGAAGAGCGGCCAGGAGAGCACGTACGCTCCCTCGGGCAGGAGCACGCCGCCCGCGAGCGCGAGCGCCGCCCACCAGAGGAGCGCGCCGCACCACAGGCCCTCGATCTTCGCCAGACCGCGCGCGCGCGCGAACACCAGGGCCGCCAGCGAGACGACCAGGAGCGCCAGCCCCTGGGCGAGCTGATCCCCGCGGTCGAACAGGATCCAGCGCGCCCGCCCGGCCGGCGCGCCCGCGCCGCAGAAGATCTCGCGCACCAGGAAGGTCAGCAGGACCGCCAGCGCGGCGGCGACGAACGTGGCCAGGAAGCCGGCGAGCACCGCCCGCCACGCGATCCACTGGCGGCGCACTCCCGCAACCAGAGCGACCAGCAGAGCGAGCACGCTCAGCACGCAGCAGGGCCGCGCCAGCGCCGCGGAATAGCGCACCACGAAGGCGCGCAGCACGCTGAAGTAGACGCTGCGCCCTGGCGGCGGCTCCAGGAGGTCCGCGGCGCCCAGGCGGCGCGCCAGGGCCAGGGCCGCGGTGCCCGCGTGCTGCACGCTGCCCGGATCGAGCAGGTCCGGCCGGTCGAGCATGGTGTGGTAGGCGCTCACCCCGCCGATGAAGGCGAAGTTCAGTCCCGGGATCCCCTGCTCCTTGAAGACGAACAGGTCGGTGCTGTTCGGCATGGCGCCGTAGATCGCGCTGGCGAGCGAGCTGGCCACGGGCTCGGGGACGACGGCCGCGAGCGCCTCGATGAGCGCGGCGTCCGCGCCGCTCGTCTCGAACATGATCGCCGGGCCGCGCTGGCCCCGCGCCTCGAAGTTCACCACCGCGCCCACGCGCGCCGCGAGCGGGTGGTCGCGCAGGAACGCACAGGCGCCGAGGAGCCCGGCTTCCTCCGCGTCCGTGACCACGAACAGGACGTCGTTCGGCAGGGGCGGAGAGGCCGCGAGCGCGCGCGCGGTCTCGAGCAGCACCGCCACGCCCGAGGCGTCGTCCGCCGCGCCCGGCCCGGTGGGCACCGAGTCGTAGTGCGCGACCAAGGCCAGGGCCTGGCCGCCGGAGCGCGTGCCGGCGCGGCGCGCCACGACGTTTCGCACCAGCCCCGCGAGCACGCGCCGCGGCGAGGCCTGGACCGCGACGCTCGCCTCCTGGACCTCGACCTCGAGCCCAAGCTCGCGCAAGCGCTCCACCAGGTAGGCGCGCACGCGCGCGTGCTCCTCGGAGCCCGGGGGGTGGGGATGCGCGGCCAGGACGCGCACGTCGGCGAGCGCGCGCTCGGCCGAGAAGGCCTCGGCCGGGGCGCTGGCCGGGAGGGGCGCGGGCGCGCGCAGCTCGCGCGTGGCGAGAGCCGTCGCTGCGACGAGGAAAAGAAGGACGGCCGCGGAGCTGCAGAAGGCGCGCGTCGAGGCAAAGCGGGCCAGAATGGGCGTTCTCACGGGGCGCCAACCTACCAGACGGCATGAGGGCGCAGAGAGCCCTCTCCGCCAGTTCCCCGCCGGCTGCAGCGCCGCACAGGCGCACACGCCGAAAACGGCTGGACACCCGCCGTGGCGCGCGGCTTGCATCTGCTCATGGCCGTGGCCTCTCGCACCGGAGTCCTCCTCATCCACCTCGGCACGCCCGCGGCGCCGGCGCGCGCGGCCGTGCGGAGCTACCTCGCGGAGTTCCTCTCCGACCCGAAGGTGCTCGACATCCACCCCCTGGCCCGCTTCCTGCTGCTGCGCCTGGTCATCCTGCCCTTCCGCACGCCGCGCTCGGCCGCCGCATACGCCCGCATCTGGACACCCCAGGGCTCGCCGCTGCTGGTGCACGGCCTGGCCCTGCGCGACCGCCTGCGCGAGAAGCTGGCGGACATGCCGGTCGAGCTGGCCATGCGCTACGGCGCTCCGCACCTCGAACATGGGCTCGCGGCGCTTGCCGCCGCGGGCTGCGAGCGGGTCGTGGTCTTCCCGCTCTACCCGCAGCACGCCGAGAGCAGCTTCGGGTCGGCCGTGGCCGCGGCGCGCCGGCACGCCCGTGCTTTCTTCGACGACGAGGCGGTCTGCCTGGTCCCTCCCTTCTTCGCGGACGAAGGCTTCCTCGGCGCCTGCGCCGCGGCCGTGCGGCCCGCGCTCGAGCGCTTCCTGCCCGACCACGTGCTCTTCAGTTGCCACGGCCTGCCGGAGCGGCAGGTGCGCGCCGCCGATCCCACGCGCGGGCGCTGCCTCGCGGCCCCGGACTGCTGCGCGGCGCTTCGCGCCGAGAACAGCCGCTGCTACCGCGCCCAGTGCTTCGCCACCACGCGCGCCCTGGCCGAGCGCCTGGGGCTCGCGCCGGCGAGCCACAGCACGTCCTTCCAGTCGCGCCTGGGGAGGGCGCGCTGGATCGGCCCATCCACGAACGAGGCACTCGCCGCGCTGGCCGCGCGCGGCCGGAAGAAGGTGCTCGTCTTCTGTCCCTCGTTCACCGCCGACTGCCTGGAGACGCTCGAGGAGATCGGCCTCTGCGCGGCGGAGCGCTTCCGCGCCCGCGGCGGCGAGACCCTGGAGCTCGTGCCCGCGCTGAACGCGCGGCCGGAGTGGGTCGAAGCTGCGGCGAACCTGGTGCTGCGGGCCTGCGCGCACGACTCCGGCTGACCCGCCCCGGCGCCTGGCCGCCCCTCGATTCCGCCGCTTCCGATATTTTCTCGTCGAAACGGCTCAAGTCCTGCCGATGCATGCAGGGAAGCAGGACCCCCTCTCGGCCAGCAGGATCTCGCCCATGAACGCCCGGTCGCGCGCCAGTCCCGCCTGCCACAAACCCGGCCAGGACGCGCGCTTCCGCGCCCTCGTCGTGGCGGCGGAGCCGTGCCTGCGCCGGGTGATCGTGGGCCAGCTCGCGCGCGCGGGCTACTCTGTGGCGGAAGCCGAGGACGGCGCGACCGGCCTGGCACGCGCACGCGCCACGCACCCGGACGTCGTGGTCATCGACGCGGCCCTGCCAGGCGCCCACGGCATCGAGCTGTGCCGGGAGCTGCGCGATCTCGAGTCGGGCAGCGAGCCGTACATCGTCCTCATCCTCGGCCCGGAGGACGACAGCCGCTTGCTCGTGGCCGTCGAGGCGGGAATGGACGACTACGTCACGCGGCCGTTCCACCCCTGGGCGCTGCTCGCCAGCGTCGCGGCCGGGGAGCGCATCCTCGGGCGCGGCGAGCCGGGGCGCGAGGTCTCTCCCGCAACGGCGCCCTGACGCGACAGGAGCGGCTCAGCGCGTGCCGAAGACGGCGGCGACCGGCACGCCGGCCTCGCGGCGTTCGACGCGGACCTCGAGGAAGCCAGCCCTGCGCACCATCTCCTCGACCGCGGGGAGGTCCTGCTCCGTGAATCCCGGGAGGCGCGGGAAGCCGCGGCGCGCGCGGCGCAAACGCAGGAGGAGCAGCAGCCGGCCCTTCTCGGCGAGCACGCGCCGCACCTCGGCGAGCCCTCTGGCCTGGTCCGGCCAGAACTGGAAGGAGTCCACGGCCAGCGCGCGCGTGAAGCGCCCATCGGGGAAGGGCAGGGCGGTGACGCACCCGAGGTGCAGATCGACCGCTCCCAGGTGCATGTACAGGCGGTTGCGCCGCGTCGCCTGCGCGACCATGGCCTCCGACCAGTCCACTCCCACCACCAGCCCCTCCCCCACGGCGCGCGCCAGGAAGCGGATGGCCTTCCCGGGGCCGAAGCCGATCTCCAGCACGCGGTCGGCCCAGCGCGGCTGGAGGAGCTTCACGGCCAGCGGATTCAGGCGCCGGCCGCGCCACACCAGCAGCGGGCCGATCAACTTCGCCGCCAGGCCGGCCGGCCGGCCGAACTGCCCCGCCAGGCCCGACAGCGGGCCGCGGGCGGGCGTGGCTGCTGGCTCGGACTCGTGCGTCGGTCGCTGTCTCACTGCGTCTCCATGGCGCGCCCCGGGCTCGTGGAGGTGATACAGTAGAGACCTCCGCGCGGGAATGCCCTCGCCACGTTGCCGTGGGACGAACGGTTCGCTCCCGCCGGAAGAAGGAGGACACCATGCCCTGCCGCCGCATCGCCGGGTTCGTTGCGCTCGCCCTGGTGCTCTTCGCCCTGCCGCCCACAAAGCCCGCTGCGGCCCAGTCCGTACCGGACGGCCTGACCGCGACCGACTGGTCGAGCATCCGCGCGGCCTACGAGGCGGGCCGGCACGCGGCCTTTGCCGTGGACGGGGGCTTCGAGGCGCAGAACCCCGGCCAGCAGTGGACCACACGCTTCGACGGCCGCGGCTTCGAGATCGCGCCGGACAGCGGCGGCTGGACCTTCGGGCTCGACCTGGTCGGCTTCGGCGTGGCAGGCGAGGAGGCCGCCGTGACCCGGCCCAGGGCCGCGCGCGCCGAAGGGGCGCGCGTCGCCTACGAATGGGACGAGGCGCTCACCGAGTGGTACGTGAACGACGCGCGCGGTCTCGAGCACGGCTACACGGTGCATGCGCGGCCGGAAGGCGTGACCGGTCTGCTGGCTTTCGAGCTGGCGGTGCGCGGCGGGCTCGAGCCGGAGATCTCGAGCGAAGGGCGGGACGTGCTCTTCTCCAGCGCCGGCGGGGCCGTGGTCAACTACGCCGGCCTCACTGTCGTCGACGCCGGCGGCCAGCCCCTCTCGGCCGGCTTCACGCGCACCGAGAATGGCCTCCGCCTCACGATCGACGATTCGGGCGCGCGCTACCCCTTGACGGTCGATCCCTTTGCGCAGCAGGCTTACCTGAAGGCGTCCAACACCGCTTCGAGCGACTTGTTCGGCTACGCGGTCTCCGTCTCGGGCGATACGGCGGTGGTCGGGGCTTACTACGAGGACAGCGCTGCCACGGGTGTGAACGGCAACCAGGCCGACAACAGCGCGATGGAGTCGGGCGCGGCCTACGTGTTCGTGCGGAGCGGTACTACCTGGAGCCAGCAGGCCTATCTGAAGGCTTCGAACACTGAGGCCCACGACTTCTTCGGCTCCGCCGTGTCGATCTCTGGCGATACGGTGGTGGTCGGTGCCTATCTCGAGGCCAGCGCGGCCAAGGGCGTGAACGGCAACCAAGCCGACAACAGTGCCACCAACTCTGGCGCGGCGTACGTCTTCGTGCGCAACGGCGCGACCTGGAGCCAGCAGGCTTACTTGAAGGCGTCCAACACCGGGACGAGCGACTGCTTTGGGTGGTCGGTTGCCGTATCCGGGGATACGGTAGTGGTGGGAGCCGGATACGAGGACAGCCACGCCACGGGCGTCAACGGCAACCAGGCCAGCAACTACGCAGATGACTCGGGTGCCGCCTATGTGTTTCTGCGCACTGGAACGACTTGGAGCCAGCAGGCATACGTCAAGGCCTCGAACACCGGGGACCTAGACTCCTTCGGCTACTCGGTCTCGATCTCGGGCAACACAGTAGTCGTCGGCGCCGGCTACGAGGACAGCGCCGCCACGGGCGTGAACGGCAATCAGGCCGACAACAGCGCGAGCTGCTCTGGCGCGGCCTACGTGTTCGTGCGTAGCGGAGCGTCCTGGTCCCAGCAGGCCTACCTGAAGGCCTCGAACACCGGAGCAAACGACTGGTTTGGATTGTCGGTC
This sequence comes from Phycisphaera mikurensis, assembly GCA_020723465.1. Classification (GTDB taxonomy): domain Bacteria; phylum Planctomycetota; class B15-G4; order B15-G4; family JADJEK01; genus JACQZJ01. Next base: position 891 of record DYIW01000091.1, on the reverse strand, counting down.
TCGATCTCCGGAGACACGGTGGTGGTCGGAGCCTACCAGGAGGATAGCAGCGCCACCGGCGTCAACGGCGATCAGAGCGACAACAGCGCAGGCGATGCCGGCGCGGCCTACGTCTTCGCGCGGAGCGGCACGACCTGGAGCCAGCAGGCGTACCTGAAGGCCTCCAACACTGGTGCAAACGACCACTTCGGCGTCTCGGCCTGCATCTCCGGCGATGCTGTGGTGGTCGGTGCGTACGACGAGGACAGCAGCGCCACGGGCGTGAACGGCAACCAGGCTGACAACAGCGCCGACGCTTCCGGCGCGGCCTACGTGTTCGTGCGCAGCGGGACGAACTGGAGTCAGCAGGCCTACGTGAAGGCTTCGAATACCCAGAAGTATGACCTGTTGGGCAATTCGGTGTCCATCTCCGGCGACACGGTGGTGGTCGGAGCCTGGGGCGAGGACAGCAGCGCCACGGGCGTGAACGGCAACCAGGCCGACAACAGCGCTGGCGGCTCGGGCGCAGCCTACGTCTTCGACCTCTGCTCCTCAACGGCCGCGGCCACAAGCTACGGTTCGGGCAAGCCGGGTACGGCGGGCGTTCCTGTCCTCTCCTCGACCAACCTGCCGAAGATCGGCACCACGGCCGATCTGGCCGTGAGCAACGGCCTGGCCGGCGCCGCGCCCGTGCTGCTCGTTGCCGGCTTCGCCCCCTCTGCGCTGCCGTTCGACGGCGGTACCCTGCTCGTGACTCCCGCGTTCGTCGTGGCTCTCCCGCCGCTCGGCGCGGGCGGCTCGCTGGTGCTGCGGGTGCCGATCACGGCGTGGGCGGACGGCGTGCACGTCTACTACCAGGTGATGCTCTTCGACCGCGGCGCGGCCCGCTACTACCAGTCCGCCCAGACCAAC
>DYIW01000090.1 GCA_020723465.1 Phycisphaera mikurensis | reverse complement strand
GTCGACGAGGGCGTGGTGGTGGCGACCAAGGGGCGCGCGCGCGGCACGACCCAGGTCTACCGCGCCTCGGACGAGGTCGCTCCCTTCCGCGGCCTGCCCCTCGTTCTGCTGGTGGACCACGGCAGCGCCAGCGCCTCGGAGATCCTCGCCGCGGCGCTGCAGGACCACCAGCGCGCGCTGCTCGTGGGAGAGAAGACCTTCGGCAAGGGAATGGTGCAGTCGGTGATCACGTGCGACTACCCGATGGACGGCAAGACGCGCACCGGGCGGCTGAAGATCACCACGTCGCGCTACTTCACGCCCGCGGGCCGGGCCATCGAGAAGGTGGTGCGCGGCGAGGACGGCGAGTTCCACCCCGACCCCAGCAACGGCCTGCGGCCGGACATCCTCCTGCCCATCCGCGATCCCGACGAAGCGCGCTGGCTGGAGGCCTGCATCGAGGCACGCGAGATCCCGGACGAAACCTGGGGCGTGATCGAGAAGCGCTGCCCGGAGCAGCGGCACGTGCGCGAGGAGGCCGCGGGCAGGCGCGATCGCCAGCTCGAGGCCGCGCGCGCGATCCTGGCCGGGGAGAAGAGCTACAACACGCTCTCGTGAGGCGCGGGCAGCGTGAAGATCCTGGGCATCGAGTCGACGTGTGACGAGACCGCGGCCGCCGTGGTCGAGGATGGGGTGCGCGTCCTCTCGGACGTGGTGCGCTCGCAGGTGGACATCCACCGCCGCTTCGGCGGACCCGTGCCCGAGATTGCCAGCCGCAGCCACCTGGAAGTCATCGTGCCGGTGATCGAAGAGGCGCTGAGCCGCGCCGGCCTGTCCGCGGGCGCGCTCGACGCCGTGGCCGTGGCCAACCGGCCGGGCCTGATCGGCGCGCTGCTGGTGGGCCTGGCCGCGGCCAAGGCGCTGGCGCTCGCGCTCGACAAGCCGCTCATCGGCGTGAACCACCTGGACGCGCACATCTACGCCTCGTGGATGGACGGCGGCGCGCCGCCGCCCTTGCCCTGCGTCGCGCTCGTCGTCTCCGGCGGCCACACTTCCCTCTTCCGTCTGGACGAGCCGTTCGCGCCTGTTGAGATCGGCGCCACTGCGGACGACGCCGCCGGCGAGGCCTACGACAAGGTGGCCGCCATCCTCGGCCTCGGTTACCCGGGCGGCCCGATCATCGACGAGGTGGCGCGCGCCGGCGACGGCAGCCGGTTCCGCTTCAAGCCGCCGCTCCTGGCGCGCGACGGGCTGGACTTCTCCTTCTCCGGCATCAAGACCGCGGTGCTCTACCGCGTGACCGGACGGAGCGCGCCGCACGAGCCGCTGCCGCTCACCGAACAGAACGTGCGCGACCTGGCGGCCTCCTTCCAGGAGGCGGTGGTCGCCGGGCTGCTCGACGCCGCCTTTCGCGCCGTGCGCCGCGCGCGCGCGGCCAGCCTCGTGGTCGGCGGTGGCTGCGCGGCGAACTCGCGCCTGCGCGAGCGCTTCGCCAAGGAGGCGGCGGCGCGCGGCGTGCGCCTCTACCTGCCGCCGCGCGCGCGCTCAACCGACAACGCGGCGATGGTCGCCGGGCTCGGCTACCACCTCTACGGGCTGCGCGGGGCCGACGGCCTCGCGCTCGACGCCTACCCGACGTCATGATGAACGAACGTGATTTGCTGAAGCTGCTGCGCGCGCTCCGGCGCGGTGCCCTCACCCCGGCGCAGGCCCTGGAGCGGCTGAGAAGGCCGCCGGTGAGCGACATCGAGTTTGCGCGCCTCGACCACCACCGCGAGCTGCGCTGCGGCTTCCCCGAGGTCGTGCTCTGCCAGGGCAAACGCAAGGAGGACGTGGCGCAGATCGCCGCGCGCCTGCTCGAGCACGCGGGCCGCTTGCTGCTCACGCGCGCCACGCCGGAGGTCTACGAGCAGGTGCGGGCGATCTTCCCGCGCGCCGTGTACCACGCACGCGCGCGCGCCATCACCTGCGTGCGCGGCCGGAACCCGCGTGGCAAGGGACTGGTGGCGCTGCTCACCGCGGGCACGGCCGACATCCCGGTGGCGGAGGAGGCGCGCGTCACCGCGGAGATGATGGGCGCGCGCGTGGAGACGCGCTACGACGTGGGCGTGGCCGGTATCCATCGCGTGCTCTCGGCCGGCGACCTGCTGCGCCGCGCGCACGCCGTGGTCGTGGCCGCCGGCATGGAGGGCGCGCTCGCCAGCGTCGTGGGCGGCCTGGTCTCCTGCCCGGTCATCGCCGTGCCGACCAGCATCGGCTACGGCGCCTCCTTCGGAGGGCTCGCGGCCCTGCTCGGCATGCTGAACTCCTGCGCCCCCAACGTGTCGGTGGTCAACATCGACAATGGCTTCGGCGCAGGGTACATCGCGGCAATAGTCAACGCGCGCCGAGGGTGAGCAGGGCGAGAACCCAACTCGTGCACTTCGTTTACACTCACCGGTTGTCCTGGACTCGCCCGTCACGAAGGCAAGAGCGTCCCTCCCGGGATCATCGTTGTCGCGGCCTGGGAGCCAGGTTCAACGGGCATCACGCTGAGCAGAAGGAACTCATAACTTCCTTCTCCGGCTGACCAGCGGCCGGAAACCGAGTTCCCCCAGCGCCAGGATTGGTACGCCAAAACGTCCCTCATGATGCTGCGTCAAGGACGGCGGGGGAGTCCAACCTCCGAAGAAACTGAGGGTTGCCGGCCGCGATGGCCGATACTAGGAAATCTTAGCTCTTGCGATATTCTCGTATCCATGCTACTGTGTTCCCATGGCCTGCGAAGACACAACCCTCACGCACATGTCCATCTCGCTCCCGGCCGCCCAGAAGGACTACCTGAAGGGCCGGGTGGCCGAAACGGGTTGTGCCACGGCGAGCGAGTACGTTCGCCGACTCATCCACGCCGACCAGTTGGCCCAGGAGAAGGCTGCACTCGAACGTCGGCTGCTGGAGAGGCTCGACGAACCGTCCACGCCGTTCACCGACCAAGACTGGTCGGACATCCGAACCGAGGTGCGGCGCAAGCTCGAAGGGAAGCGAAAAGGCAGATAGAGGGGAGCGATGGCACGACGACGTCGCGCGACCAAGCGGCCCAGCGCTCAGCGCGACATTATCGAATGCGCTCTGTTCATCGCCGAGGACAAGCCGTCGGCGGCGGAGCGCTTTCTTGATGCCGTCGAGACGACCGTGCAGCTCGTGGCCGAGCATCCACGCACGGGTCGCGTTCAGGACTTCGGAAACCCGCGGCTCGAAGGTCTGCGGTGTCGCCCCGTGAAGGGCTTCAAGAACTTCCTCGTCTTCTACTTCCCCACCGCCGAGGGCATCGACGTCTTTCACGTTTGCCACGGAGCGCGAGACTTGCCGACGCTCTTCGAGGAGGACGAAGACGGCTGAGTCGTGTCGATGCGTCCGCCGCGCGAAGGCGCTTGAACTCAGCGCGCTTCTCAGCTCTGCCCGTGCTCGAGCGCGGCCGCGGCCCGTGGCCGCGGCTGGCTCCCGGCGTTGGCAAGGCCCGCGCCGCCTTGCTCGGCGGTCGCAGATGCCGCCTTCGCATCCTGCGAAGATCCTGGTGGAGAGCGGCACAAGGCGGAGAGACTTGGCCCGCTGGTCGCTGCGCGGCCGCCACCGGTCCTGCTCGACGCCATCCCGGCCGTCACGAGTCGGCTGCGCGCGCGAAGTGGCGCTCCAGGAGCAAGAGGCCGCACCACGACTGGCCGTCGCCGAGTTCCTGGCCGAGCAGGCGCGCGCGCGCCTCGAGGAGCGGCAGGCGCTCGAGCGTGATGTCCTCCTCCGGCTCGAGCGCCTGCGCCACGACCGTCAGGTCCTGCGCCAGGTAGAAGTGGCAGCGCTCGTTCGACACGCCCTTGTAGGGCGCGAAGCAGCCGAGGTGCCGCCAGTCGTTCGCGACCAGGCCCGCCTCCTCGCGCAGCTCGCGCTGGCCGACCGCGAGCGGATCATCGCCCTCCGCCATGCCGCCGATCGGGAACTCCCAGAGGTGCACGCCGAGCAGGTAGCGCCGCTGCCGGCAAAGCAGCGTGGTGCCGTCCGGAAACAGCGGGATGACGCCGACCGAGCCCGGCATGTCGATGTAGTAGTAAAGCCCCTCGCTGCCGTCGCGCCGCACGTAGCGGTCGCGGCAGTAGCGGTGCCAGTGGTTCTCGACCAGCACCTCGCGCGAGAGGCGCTGGAACGGCGCGCGGCGGCCTTGCTCGTTCATGGCAAGAGGGTCCCCGATCGGCGGCGCGGCGTCAAGACAGGGCGGGCGCGCGGTCCAGCTCAGCGGTGGCGCAGCCGGTCCACGGCCACGGCCGCGACGATGATCGCGCCGATGATGATCTCCTGCACGTAGTTCGGCACGCCGGTCAGATTGCAGCCGTTGGCGAGGAAGGACATGAGGAAGGCGCCGATCAGGGCGCCGAGGATGCTGCCCTCGCCCCCGGCCAGGCTGCCGCCGCCGATGACCACGGCGGCGATGATATCCAGCTCCTTGCCGATGGCGGTGGTCGGGTCGCCCACGGTCAGGCGCCCGAACTGCATGACGCCGGCGAGCCCGGCGAACAAGCCGCAGAGCGTGTAGATCGCCATCTTGTTGCGCGCCACCGGCACGCCGCACAAGCGCGCCGTGTCCTCGTTCGAGCCGATGGCGAAGGCGTGCGTGCCGAGGACCGTGGCGCGCAGCACCAGGCCCATGAGCAGGGCCAGCACGAACATGCCCCACACGCCCGGCGCGACCAGGAGCCAGGAAGGCCTGGGCGACTTGGTCATCAGGTCGGCCAGCCAGTAGGCGGGCGCGTCGATCTTCTGCTCGCCGGCGAGATACTTGGCGAAGCCGCGCGCCATGCCGAGCATGCCGAGCGTGACGATGAACGGCACGATGCGCAGGCGCGTGACGAGCAGGCCGTTCACCAGGCCGCAGAGCCCCCCCGTGGCCACGCCCGCGAGCACGGCCACGGCCGGCGCGTGCCCGTCCTGCAGAAGCAGCGCGGTCACCACCGACGCCAGGGCGATCACCGAGCCGACCGAGAGGTCGATGCCGCCGCTGACGATGACGAAGGTCATGCCGATGGCGCCGAGGCCGACGATGACCGTCTGCGTGGCCACGGTCTTGAAGTTGTAGGCGCTGAGGAAGGACTCGGGCGCGAGCAGCGAGAAGAGCCCTACCACCAGGAGCAGGCCGAAGAACGGCCCGAGCAGGGCGAGCACGCGCCGCGCCCGCCGGCCGCGGCGCGCCTGCTGCATGACCTCGCCCGCCTGTTCCGTCATGGTCAACCCGCGCCGCGCGCGGCCTCGTCGAGGAGCAGCGTGTCCGTCCAGTCGCGCGCCGGCCGCGGCGGCAGGAGCCGGCCACGGTGCATGACCGCGATGCGATCGCACACGCCGAGCAGCTCCGGGATGTAGGAGCTGACGAAGAGGATGGCCTTGCCGGCCGCGGCCAACTCGCCCATCAGCCGGTACACCTCCGTCTTGCTGCCCACGTCGATGCCGCGCGTCGGCTCGTCCAGGAGCAGCACGTCGACGTCGTGATGCAGGAGCCGTGCGAGGGCGGTCTTCTGCTGGTTGCCGCCGGACAGCTCGCGCACCGGCTGCCACGGCCCGCGGCAGCGGATGCCAAGACGCTCGATCCAGCGGCTCACGGCGCGCGCCTGGCGCGCGCGCGAGAGCCAGCCCCAGCGCGTGAAGGGCGCCAGGCGCGAGAGCGTGGCGTTCACCGCGACGGAGAGGTTCACGGCCAGACCCTCCTCTTTGCGGCTTTCCGACAGGAGCCCCACGCCCTGCGCCAGACGGCGGCGCGGCGGCGCGCCGCCGTCGCACGCGCCCGCTACCGTGATCCGCCCGGCCGCGACCGCGTTCAGCCCGAAGAGGGCGCGCAGCATCTCGGTGCGGCCGGCGCCCACCAGCCCGGCGATGCCGAGGATCTCGCCGCGCCGCAGCTCGAAGCCGGCGAGAAGTGGCAGCGGGTCGCCGCTCAGCCCCTCGACGCGCAGCAGGACCTCGCCGGGCTGGCGCGGGACGGCCGGGTACACCTCGGCGAGCGTGCGCCCCACCATCAGCTCGATGATCTCCGCGACCGTGGCGCCGGGGAGGACGCCGCCGCCGACCGTCTTGCCGTCGCGCAGCACGGTGAAGCGGCCGGCCACGCGGTTCACCTCCTCGAGGAAGTGGCTGATGTAGATGACGGCCAGGCCGCGTTCCTTGAGCCGCTCGATGACGGCGAACAGCCGCTCGCTGTCCCGGCGCGAGAGCGAGCTGGTGGGCTCGTCCATGACGATGACGCGCGCCTCGCCCACGAGCGCGCGCGCCACCTCGACCATCTGCCGCGCGCCGGGGCCCAGGTCCGCCACCCGGCGGCCGGGCGGGATCTCGGCCTGGTCGAGCGCGCGCAGGGCCTCGGCCACGGCCGCGCGCATGGGCCGCCGCTTGAGGAAGCCGAGCCGCGCCTGCTCGCGGCCGAGCATGACGTTCTCCTCGACCGTGAGATGCGGCGCCAGCGTCAGCTCCTGGTAGATCATGGCCACGCCGCGGGCGCGGGCGTCGCTGGGGTTTCTCGGGCGGAAGGGCACGCCCAGGAGCTCCATGGTCCCGGCGTCCGGCGCGTGCGCGCCCGAGAGGACCTTCATGAGCGTGCTCTTCCCCGCGCCGTTCTCGCCGACGAGCGCATGGACCTCCCCGCCTCGCACCTCGAGATCGACGCCGTCGAGGGCCGTGACCGCTCCGAAGGACTTCCGCACGCCGCGCATGCGGAGCAGCACCGGCGCCGGGCCGTTCATGCTTCCCTTTCGCTGGCGGCGCGACGCGCCGTCCGCTGCATGCTGTCGTCAGATCGCTCCCCTGCGGTCATCCTATGACGAACCTCTGCCGCAACGCGTGGCGGCGGCTGGCCGGGTCGAACTCGCGCTGGACGTCGTCTAGATCTTCCCGGCCGAGTCGGGTCCAACGTGTGACGCTGCGCGGGTTGGTGGTCGTGTCGAAACCGTTGGGAAGCGAGATGCCGATGAGGTCGCTGATCAAGTAACGGTCGTGGAAGTCGTCCCAGATGAACACCTCCACGCGCAGGCGTGCTTTATGGAGCGACGCCCCTAGCGCATCGCGGAAGCGCCGCTCGAAGTAGGCCGGGTCTGCCCGGTTGCAGAGTTCACGGCTCGGCCCCGAGCCTTCGTAGCAGACACGGTGGATCTCGATCTTCGGAGCCGGGCTGCGTCCGCCCGCATCCGCAACGAGCCCCGCAAAGTCCCCGTATCCCGGCCTGATCGGATCAAGATGGGGATCGATGAACATGAGCGAGTTTGCAAAGCGCAACACCGGCCCGAGGTGCACCCGGTACTCCGCCAGGTTCCGCACGAGGCGGACAGAGCAGCTTCGACCTGCCCACCAGGACGTGCTCGTCAACCGATCGATGCGCGCAACGATCGAATCGCCCGGGAATGCTGACTTCACCAGCTCGGTGACGATCACGCCGCCCGTGAAGGGAAGCACGCGCTGAGTGCCGAGCGCCTCCTGGCACCACACCTGATCGTCCACTGGAGCGCTGCTGAGCGCCGGCTGGAACCGAACGAGCCGGTTCTGCTGCGCCAGCTTCTTCACAAGCTCCTTGCCTCGTCGATGCCACGGTCGCCCGTCATTCCCGAATAGCCCGCTCCATTCACCCGCCCGGAGATCGCGCACCAGCCCTTCGGTCAGCATCACCTCTCGAATCCGCTCGAGATGCAGCCCGCAGGCCTCTTCGCTCGAGTACGAGGTCACGTCGAGCACATCCGGCGTGATGGCGTAGTCCGCGAGGAGCGGCATCAGAAGGTCTCCCGCAAGCCTTCCTCGAAGAACCCGCCCGGCCAGGCCTTGACGAGCTCGCCGCGCTCGTTCAAGGGCATCTCCCGCACGATGCTCTTCGGGCCGTCGGGTTCGACGAAGAGCACCATGACGTGCTCGGGGCGCACAGCCGGCACACCCTCCGGCAGCTTGCCGTCGTTCGTCTCGCGCATGCGCCGCATGATGCGCAGGAGCAGGTGCTCGCTGTGGCTCTCGATGAGCAGCGTGTTCCCGCCTTCGCCCAGGGCCGCACCGAGGAATACGTCCCCGAGCTCGGCCTGCAGCGCGGGATGCAAGTGGATCTCCGGTTGCTCGATCGCGAGAAGTTTGCTTCTCGAGGCGAACGCCGCGACCAGCACCGGCAGCACTTGGCTAACGCCGATGCCCACGTCGCGGTGGCTGACCGGCGTGTTTGAGCGGCAGTCAATCAGAACGAGCTCGGCCACCTTCTCGATGTCAGCACCCCGCACTGTCTCGACCATACGCTCGACTTCCCTCTCGAAGTCCTTGATGGTCGGATAGGAGCCCTGCGGTTCAGGTTCGTCATCGTAGTCCGGCTCAATTGACAAGCCGTGCTGATTCAGCCTCTCCATGCCTTCCCAGATCGGCTTGTCCAGTTGGTCGAGGGCGACGAGCTCGCGAATCACGAGCTCGTAGGGCGTCTTAAGCCGATTCGGCGCGCCGAGCCACGCGTTGACGCGCTCGCGGACGTCTTCGCGAGTACGGACCACATCCCACGCGTAGCCGCCGCCGGCGAACCAGTTGGGACCGTGCTGCTGCGACGCGGCCCAGTGCCGAGGCGGGTACGATCGCAGCGGCCCCAGGTAACGTAGCCGCCGGATTTCGTCGTCCAAGGTGCCACCTATGGCATCCAGAACCTCTCGTACGACGCCCGGGAGAAACAGCCGTGCGCAGTTATACAGATGATCCTGGCGGCTTCCGGAGGGCACTCCCATGAGGACCTCACCAGGGAGGAACGCAGGCCCCATCCAATGCTCCCGGAGGTCATCACACCGGGGAAACAACCCCTTCCTGTGTGCCGTAATGTTCGGCACGAGAGAGTCGAGCATCTCAGCAAACGCAGCAGATTCCTCCGGCTTCGGTCGAGACTCCTCCGACGCCAGCCCCACCGCAGTCTGCAATCGCGCCCGAAAGACCGAATGCCCGTGGTCGAGCCGGTCCAGGCGGAGGAGCCCCCCTGCCCGCACGCTCATCGAGAGGAGCGGCGCCCCGTCCACCTCAATCGCGAAGCGCTCTACCCGGGCGCCCCCCTCCGGGTCGAGCACTCGATCCACGTCCCCGAAGAGCGTTCGCCGCTGGCTGGTGAACCCCGCCCCGATCGCCAGCTCCACGACCACCCCACGGGCGGAGCGCAGGAGTTCCGCCGCCCGGCCGGAGAGACGCCCCGCGTCGATCTCGAACGCCAGCTCCACCTGCCGCTCGCGCCGGTGGACGTACTGCCGGAAGCCGCCGAGATCGATCGACTCGCCGCCGATCTGCGTGTGCTGCGTGTCGAGGTCGCCCGTCTCGACCGCGTGGTGCGCCAGCGCGAGCGCGTGCAGGATGCTCGACTTGCCCGCGCTGTTCGCGCCGTAGACGAGCGTGATCGGACGAAGCGGCACGCGCTGCGCGGCAGCGAAGGCCTTGAAGTTGGCGATGCGGAAAGCGGTGAGGGTCATCTCGCTCCTTTATCCGATGAGCGGCCCGATCATCTTCGCCGCCCTAACAACGAGTTCCCCGAAGCCCGCCCCCGTCACGACCTTCTCTATCGCACCCCAGAGACTCTTCACGAGTTCCTTCGATGGTGACGGCTTCTGCAGCTGCCCTTGCAAGCTGTCGACATCGGCGACTACGTTTAGCTTGGCTTCGTCATCAAGCGCAGGCGCGGCAAGCATCGTCCGCCGCATTTCCTGAAGCACCTGGGCCAGGTCGGTGAAGCTCGTGTTAACGACGTTGTCGTTCCCAACCACGGTCACGCCTTTGATGTTCGTGATATTCACGTGTTGGCCTACCGGCGGCCGCTGATACGTGGACGCCGCCTGCAAACGGTCTATGCCGACGTCCGATATCTTGTAGGACCGGCGCTCAGCCTGCTGCGTGGTCCCTGCCTTGGTAATGAACGTGCGGTTCTCCACGATCTCCCGCACCCATCCCTTCTGAATCAAGTAGTCGAGATTGCTTGCAACGTGCTCTTGCTTGTAGCCGTGTGTCTCGCGCATAGCCTTCTGAATATCGCGTATCTTCACGCCGGCACTTTTCGGGCTCTTCGCTCGCTGATGTCTCAGGTAGAGGAAGCGCAGGAGCCCGTCGCGGACGGCGTCGTTCGGATTCGCCACTACACCCTCCCTCATGTCGGCTGCGAAAGCGTCTTTGCTTGCCGGTCTATCTCCTGGAGCAACTCCCTCATGTGCACCTCCCGCCAGGACGCGGTGAGGGCACCCGAGAACGCACGGCGCATTAGACTCCCGAAGAGCGGACCGAGCGCCGCCACCGAGCGACGCCGCCCATTTGCGCCGAGATCGATAGTCCTCAACCGCTCGGAGAAAGCTTGCTGAACTCGCAGAGGTGGGAAGAGCGCGGGAACGTGGCGCAGTTCAGTCGCATTGATGTTGGCCATTCCCACCGCGCGCCGTGCCTTGTTCGCCAGAACAGTCTTCACGAAAGCACTGTTCATTAGGGCCCACACGTACCCGGGCAGTGCCTTGGCTGGATCAATGCGAACCCGGATTAGATAGGACGCGGCGACGGCCGGCACCGTAGATTGGGTCCACAATCCGGTCTTCCCGACCAGGTCGGCGCTATTAGTGCGATTGAAGAGGAGGTCGCTCGGCTTAAGACGCTGCTGCTCCAGCTCGGAATCATTGAGGTCCACGTATTTGACGTCGCTCAGCTCGACCATGCCTGAGGCCGAGATGTTGTTCATTCGCACCACAAGTACGCCACGACCTTCGGTGTTTGCTCGTTTGGAGGTGCCGTACTGCGTCTCCAGTATCGCGTCGCCGAGATCTCCGGCCGGCCACCCCATCGGGTTCGTCGCGGGATCCCCGAACATCTTGATGAACAGCGCCGGCAAGATGCGGCCGGCCTTGGCGTCGGCTTGGGCGCGGAGGCGGCGGAGGCGGTCGGCCTGGTCGAGGATCTCAACGATGCGGCGCTGTTCGGAAAGGGGGGGGAGGGGGATCGAGACTCCGCCAAGCTGGGCGCGATTGATAGCCGCTTGATTGACCCACTGCGTGATGAGTCCCCGGAACATTCCCTGTCCCCATGCCCAGTGGAGGTAGCGTGCCACATAGCGGGGATCGGCTAACGCAACGTCGAGCCGGATCCGGGTCATGTGGTTGGAGAACAGATAGAGCCCGTCCTCGTCGAAGAAGGCCGTCTTGCCAGCCAGAGCAGGGCTGTTCGTATTGTTGAATAGGATGTCCCCTCGGCGAAGTACGTACCTCGCGCGTTGTGATTCCGTCGCTGGAACCCGCTTGAGCTCCGTTAGGTCGATGTGTCCATCTGATGACACGTTGTTCGTACGAAGCTGCGGGATCCCGGTGTCACCGTTCGTTGGTTGGCACGCGAATCCGGGCTGGACGTCGTCTGCGATCCGGTCGATCGGAACCCGCGGCCACTCCATGCCGCCCCCTCCACCTCGCCGCTCGGTCATCGCTTCCCTCCTCCCATCGCTCGCCCCTCCAGGCGGCGCCGGGTCTCCGCGATCTCCGCGGCGAGGAGCTTCTCGTTGGGCAGGGCCGTGCGGTACTCGGCCGCGAGCACCTTGTTCGGCAGGTTGTCGAGGGCGTAGCGGGCCAGGGCCGCGTTCTTTTGCGCACAGAGGATCAGGCCCACCGGCGGGTTCTCGTCGCTTCTGGTCCAGTGCTCGGCCGCGTAGTTGAGGTAGACGTGCATCTGCCCGGCGTCGGCGTGCGTGAAGCGGCCGAGCTTGAGATCGATGAGCACCAGGCAGCGCAGGCGGCGATGGAAGAAGACGAGGTCCACGCGGTACCACTCGTCGCCGATCCGCAGGCGCTTCTGACGGCCGACGAAGCAGAAGTCGCCGCCCAGCTCCAGCAGGAACGCCTCCAGACGCCGGACCAGGGCTTCCTCCAGCTCGCTCTCGGAGTACTCGTCCTTCAGGCCGAGGAACTCGAGGATGTACGGATCCTTGACCTCCTCCTCGACCGGGACCGCGTCGCCGGCAACCGCGCGAGCGCCCTTGACGAGCATGGCCGCCTTGTCCCTTGAGAGCGCCGTGCGCTCGTAGAACTGGCTCTGGATCTGGCGGTCGAGCTGGCGCATGGACCAGCCGCCGCGCAGCGCCTCGGCTTCGTAGAAGCGGCGAGCCTCGTCGCTCTTGAGCGAGAGCAGGCGGACGTAGGCGGACCAGGGGAGGGGGAAGCTGCGGGCCAGTGAGCCGAGATCGGCGGGAGCCGGCGTTGAGCCCGGGACGATGGCGCGAGATGGCGATTCGCCAGACGCTGTCAGGAGAATCTCGGTGGCCCCGGATTCGCCAGACGGTGTCTGGCGAATCACTCCGGGAGCATAGACGAGATAGAACTGCCGCATCTGCTGGAGGTTCTGGCGAGAGAAGCCGCGCCCGAACCGGGCCGAAAGGTCCTCCGCCAGGCGCTCGATCAAGCCCTTCCCATACTCCGCCCGTGCCCTCCCGCCCTGCTCGTACTCCACGATCCGGCGGCCGATCTCCCAGTAAGTGCCGGTCATGAGCGCGTTCACCGCCCGGGCCGATGTGCGCCGGGCTTCCACGAGCAGTGCGGCGATGCCGCCGACGAGGCCGCCGTAGCCAGCTCCCTTGCTCGCGACGGGACCGCCGCCTCGCACCGCAGGTACGGCTGAACGCCTTCGAGCCCGCTTCGTCACGATCCGATCTCCTCGAGCAGCTTCTCCAGCCCGCCGGTGATCTCCTTCTCGATCGCCAGCACCTCGCGGATGAGCTTCGCCGGGTCCTCGTCGGGCACGGGCTCCGCGACGCGAGGCTTGTAGCGGGAGGCGGCGAGGTTCCAGTCGTTCTCGGCGATCGCATCGAAGGGCGCCCACCACGCGCGGGGCTCCTTCTTGCCGGCTTCGAGGACCGAGCTCGCCTCGACGCCCGGCGGGTTCGCGAACTTCGACGCCTTGTACTCGGCCCAGGCGGCAAGCAGCGCCGGGATGTCGTTCTTCTCCGGCGTCTCCGGCCGGCCGCCGCCCTGGATCTTGTCCGGGTCGTAGCCGTCGTTCCTGACCTCGTAGAACCAGACGTGCCTGGTCGCAGGCTTCCCCTTGGCTGGCTCCCCGGCGGAACGGCGGAAGACGAGGACCGAGGTCTTGACGCCGGCGTAGGGCTTGAAGACTCCCGCCGGCAGCGAGACCACGGCAAGAAGCTCGAACTCACGCAGCAGCTTCTCGCGCAGCTCCTTGTGCGCTCCGGTCGAGCCGAAGAGCGCGCCCTCGGGCACGACCACGGCGCAGCGGCCGCCAGGAGCAAGCGATCGCAGCATGAGCGCCAGGAAGAGCAGCTCGCTCTTCTTCGACTTCGTCGGCAAGTCTTGGCGGATCGACTCCCTTGGGATCTGTCCGGCGAAGGGCGGATTCGACAGGATCACCTGGTAGCGACGGGCGAGGTCGTCCTCCGTGAGGCCGCCCATCTCGGAGAGCACGTTGGCGCGCTTCAGCCGCGCCTTGCGGATTCCGTGGAGCACCAGGTTCATCATCGAGATCCGCATCATCTGGCGCGAGACGTCGGTGCCGTAGATCGAGGCCTCGAGGCGCCCCCAGTCCGGGATCTTCTCGCCTGGACCCTTCTTGTAGGTCTGGAGCTTCGGGATCTCCTTCTTCGCCTCGTCGAATGACTGGCCGCGCTTCTCGAGCCAATCCTCGCCGTAGATCGGCACCTCCTGGGGCGTCTCGCTGTAGCGCGCGAGGACGTGATCCACGACGTCGATCAGAAATCCCGCCGTGCCGCACGCGGGGTCGTACACGGTGTCGCCGAGGTCGGGGTCCACCATCGCGACCATGAAGGCGCGGATCTGGCGCGGAGTGCGGAACTGCCCGTTGAGCGCCGACTGGCCGAGGTGCGTGAGCAGGTACTCGAAGACGTCGCCCTTGACGTCGGGGCCGAGCTTGCGGAAGTCGATCGAGTCGAGCTCGTCGATCACCTGCTTCAAGACGTTCGGGTCCACGATCTCGAGCACGGCGTCGCGGAAGTACTCGGCCACCTGCGGCTCGTCCTTCACGAGCGAGGCCATGTAGGGGAAGACCTCGTCGCGGACGAAGTCGCGGAGGCCCGCGCCGCTCTGGAAGCGCCACTTGGACCAGCGGAAGCGCTCGGCCTGCTCCGGGAACAGGCGCGCGCCGTTGCCGGCGCCCAGACGCCCCTTGAGCTCGCGGCTCGCCTCCTCCTCGTCGAGGAGCTTCAGGTAGATCAGGTAGGAGATCTGCTCGATGTAGGTGACCGGGTTGGTGACGCCCCCGGCCCACAGGATGTCGGTGATGCGGTCGAGCTTGCGGCGCAGGGTCTGGTCCATCGGTGCCTCTCAGCTTGCCGCCCGGAACACGCCCTGGTTGAGGTCGTCCACGACCTGCTTCAGACCTTCCTCCCCGAAGAGCTCGATACCCTTGCCGGCGGCGTCGAGGATCGAGAGCGGCGGCTCGAAAAGATCCTCGATGCGCACGCGGCCGGTGGCGATGCCGCGGTTCTTGAGCAGGCAGAGGTACTCGGCCTGCTGCGGCGTCAGTGAGCGGGAGACCAGCCAGGCGCGGAAGGCCTCGTCGAGCTTCTCCTCGCGGCTCTTGATGCGCAGCCGCCCGAGCGCGGCGCGGATGAAGTCGACGAGGTTGCCGCCGGGGTCGCGGTAGGCGCGCCGCAGGTTGTCCTCGTTGAAATAGTGCTCGGGCTGGTTGAGACGGCGGGCGAGCGCGTCTTCCTCGGCGGGCTCGAGCAACTCCTCATCGCGCACCTTGGCGAGCAACGGATCGTCGGCGGCCCCCGAGCGGATCGTCTGTTCCCAGTGAGAGACGTATTCCTTCTTGTCGATGCGCTCTCCCTCGGGGCCGACCTCGATGTAGGTCACCGCTTCCAGCCACTCGTCCTCGAGGCCGAGCTCGACAAGCTCGCGCGGCGGCTGCGGCGGGGTGATCGCCCCGCCCGGGGCGCGGCCGCCGCCGGTTCCGGTGAAGACGCCGGTGTCGCTGTCGTTGAAGTACTCGTGGTTCTTGAGGAAGTCGTAGATGACGAACTTCCGCTTGCCGATGTGCGCCGCCGTGCGGGTGCCGCGGCCGCGCATCTGCTGGTAGAGGATGGGGCTCCGCACGCGCCGGCAGAGCACGAGGTGCAGCACCTCGCGGCAGTCGAAGCCGGTATCGAGCATGCCCACGCTCACCGCCACCATCGGGTAGGTCTCGGTCTTGAACTTGCGGATGAGCGCGTCGGGATCGGCGATATCCGAGGTGATGACCTCCGCATAACGACCCTTGTGCTCGGGGTGGAGCTCGTTCAAGTACTGGGTGAGGCGCGCGGCGTGGTGCTTGGTGATGGCGAAGACGATCGCTTTGCCGGGGCCCGGATCCTGGCCCGGGGCGAGGTCCCTGTACTGCTCCCACGCAAGCCGATCGAACTCCGCCATCATGAGGCGGTTCGTGTCCTGGTTGGTCCAGCGGCGCTCGAACTCGGCCGGGTCGTAGTGTTCCTCGTCGACGTCGGCGCCCTCGGCCAGGATCTCGGTGATGCCGCTGGCGAAGCGATACGCCACCAGGTACTGCTCGCGGAAGGCGTCCTGGATGGGGTACGAGAAGTCGGGCTTGCCCCGCTCGCACTGGTAGAAGTCGTAGGTATTCCGCTCGATGTAGTCGGCCGGCGTCGCCGTGAGGCCCACGTGGATCGCGTCGAAGCGGGTGAGCGCCGTCTGCCAGGCCCCATAGATCGAGCGGTGGCACTCGTCGGCGATCACCACGTCGAAGTACCCGGGGGTGTACTCGTCCGCGCGGGCGATCATGGTCTGGAGCAGCGCCACGGTGATCTGCTGCTCCTGACGCGCCATGCCGGAGCGCAGCCAGTAGCTCGAGTGCGTGGAGAGGATGTCCTGGATCGCGTCGATGGCCTGCCTGGCGAGCTGGTCGCGGTCGACGAGAAAGAGCACGCGCTCGGCCCAGCCGGCCTGGAAGAGACGCTTGAGATAGAGGCAGATGAGATCGGTCTTGCCGGTACCCGTCGGCAGCTCGATCAGGAAGCGGCGCTTGCCGAGCTCGATGGCGTGGTCGAGGGCTCGCATCGCCTCGGCCTGGTAGGGGCGGACCGTGCGCGTCTCGCCTTGGCGGATGTAGTGCTCGGGGATCTCGACCGTGGCGAGGGCCTTGCGCGCCCCTCGCATCTCGACGATGCGCTCGAGATCGCGGCGCGAGAGGAACCCGGTGACCTGTCGCGCGTCGTCGTTCTGGTAGTCCCAGAAGTAGCTGAGCTCGCCGTTGGTCAGGAAGATGAAGGGAGCGCCAAGCGCCTGGGCGTAGGGAAGGGCCTGCTGCTTGGCGACGTACGGGTTGATCGCGTTCTTCTTGGCCTCGATGACCGCGAGCGGACGCCCGCGCTGGTCGTAGAGGACGTAGTCGGCACGGCCGCGGGTCATCCCTCCATCCCTGGCGACCCCGAGCGCGCAGACGAACTCGGCGATCACGCGGACGTCCCCCTCAGCGGTGGGGTCGAAGACGAGGGGGCGATAGGCCGGGTCCGGGTTGAGGGGCTCGAGCCGGATCTCGCGGTGGGTCCACGTGCCGTCCGGGTTTTCGATCTTGCTGCTCGTGTACTTTTTGACCGAGAACTCGCCGCCGAACGCCGGGTCGGTGGAGCCTCGGTGCCAGACAAGGACGAGTTTGCCCTGGC
This sequence comes from Phycisphaera mikurensis, assembly GCA_020723465.1. Taxonomy (GTDB): domain Bacteria; phylum Planctomycetota; class B15-G4; order B15-G4; family JADJEK01; genus JACQZJ01. The sequence continues at coordinate 2,401 of DYIW01000090.1, read as the reverse complement.
GGCTGCCGCCGCGATCGGCGCGGAACAAGCAGTAGGACCCGTCGGGGATCGTCGGCTCCATGGAACGACCCTCGACGCGCGCGACGAAGTGATCGCGCGTCAGGCGGACGGGCCCGGGCACCTGGATCCACCCCTGGTCGTCGGGGAGCTGCGCGACCACCGCGTCGGGCCCGAAGGCGCCGGCGGCAGCGACCAGATCGTAGACGGGCGCGTGCGTTTCGTAGGGGCGCGCTCGGGACCGGTCGACGACGTGTTCCTCTGCGCGTGCTTCGCTCGCGTGGACTTCGGCGCGGACCATGGACTTGTCGGAAGGGTCCCAGCCGGCCGCCCGAAGCAGGTCGTCGATCGCGATGCGAGCGTCCGCTTCGCTTTCGTGCCGGGTCATTGCGTATGCCTCGTCCATGGCGAGGTCACGGAATGCAACCGGCGTGCCATGTTCATGCCGTCACCCCGTAGCGCTTCAGCCAGTTGGTGAGCGTCTGGTAGCTGGGGAGGCCCACGAGCCTAGCAGCACGGGTCTTGTTGCCACCGGCTTCGTCCAACGCCCGCTCGAGATAGTGGCGGGCAACGGTGGCGAGAAGCTCCGGCAGATCAAGGCCTTCGCCCAGGGGACGACCCATGACCTGCTCAACCGCCGCAGCCCCGATCGGGAGCAGAGCCTCCCGGATGTCCTCGGCCTTCAGAACGGCCTCCGGGGTCCAGATCGCGGCGCGCCGGAGCGTGTTATGGAGTTCGCGCACGTTTCCCGCCCAAGGCTGGGTCAGGATGAGGTTTCTTGCCCCGGCAGAGAGTCTCTTCTCCACGAAGCCCGGCTGCTCAAGGCCCTCGCGATTGACCTGCGCGAGAATGTGATCGACCAGCGGGGGCAGGTCCTCGCGGCGCTCGCGCAGGGGCGGGAGTTGGAGGACGGCCACCGCCAACCGATGGAAGAGGTCCTCGCGAAAGGCGCCGGCGGTCACGTCGGCCAGGAGGGAGCGGTTCGTCGCCGCGATCACCCTGACGTCGACCCTGCGGCTGCGTGCGCCTCCGACCGGAAGAATCTCCCCTTCCTGGAGCGCCCGCAGCAGTTTGACTTGGGCCGGCCTGGGAAGCTCGCCGACCTCGTCGAGGAAGAGGGAGCCGCCGTCGGCCTCGACGAAGTGACCTTTGCGGGTGGCCGTTGCGCCGGTGAATGCCCCCTTCTCGTGTCCGAACAGCTCCGACTCGACGAGGTCGGGCGGGATGGCCCCACAGTTCACCGCCACGAATGGCCTGGCTCTCCGGGGACCGGCGCGATGGATCGCGCGGGCAAACAGCTCCTTGCCCGTCCCCGTCTCTCCTTCCAGCAGCACGGGCACCGACCGAGGAGCAACGCGCCGTGCTCGCAGAATCAGACGCTTCATGGTGCGGCCCCGGTGGACGATCTCCTCGAACTCGGGAGCTTCCGGAGGAAGCCCAACGCTCAAGCGCTCGAGTTCCTGGTCCGGGCGTCGCAGGAGGTCCGGGAGGTAGTCCGCCGAGATGTCGAATGGCACCGACGCGGTGCGAACGCCGTGTTCGCGCGAGGACTCGAGGAGCGTGGCCGGGAAACGCGTCTTCCCGAGGATGATCCAGACGGCCGCCATGGCCGGCGTGCCTGGACTCAGGTGAAAGGTCAGATCCACAGCCTCCGCATGGCGCGGCAGCACCCATTCGAGCACGTCGACGGCGGAGGTGTAGATCTCGCCGAACGCGGTCGGGGCGGAGAGCTCTCGGCGCTCGACGCGAATCGGGCACGACGTGCGCCCTGAGAGCCATCGGACGTACGCATCCACCGGCGCCTTGCGGTAGTTCGAGAGAAGAACCACCTCATCGAAGTCCCGCGCGCTCACGGCCTGAGCGACCGGGCCGAGCCCAACCGCTGCCTCTTCGGTCGGCGCACGCAGGTCAGTGGCCCCCACCCACGCCGCCAGCACCTGCGAACGTCCCATGCCGTGGCATGGTAGAAGGATGCTTGTGGAAACGCAAGTTCTCTTGTCGCCCGGAGGGCGGCCTGCCGCTCGCTGTCGGGGTGTTGGGCTGGATCGGACCCGCGCCTTGGCTGTGGGAGCCAGCCAAACCGTCACTTCAGCCAGGCGGACAGGTCGGGCGCGAGCAACGCCTTGATCTCCGGCTGGTCCATGTTCTCGCGCGTGGCCACGCGCGCGCCGGTGTCGATGCGCCGCTCGACCGGCCGGCCGTCGAGGTGATCGACCATGGTGCGCACGCTGAGTTCCCCCATGAGGAACGGGTTCTGCAGCACCAGGCCATCGAGCTCGCCGCTGGCCAGCGCCTGCATGAGCTTCTCGCTGCTGTCGAAGCCGACGAAGCGCACCTTGCCCGCGCGCCCGGCGTCCTGCAGGGCGCGCAGCATGCCGAACGTCGCCGACTCGTTCGGACAGAA
>DYIW01000089.1 GCA_020723465.1 Phycisphaera mikurensis | reverse complement strand
ATAAGTTGAGCTCTCCCAGTCACTTATGGCACCCAACCGCCTATTGACGCCGTAGTCCCTATGTGTGTCCGAAGGTCCCGCTCGGGCCGCATGCTGGGCGGCGGGAGCGTTCTTCGCTGCGATCTGTTGTTCCGGCGCGGCGAGAGGGATCGTCCTTCAGGAGAGCGGCGAGGCGGTCGCCTCGACCGAGGTCAAGCTACCTTCGGGGGGAAGCCTGTTCCTCCGAGGATCGTAGGAGGTGCGCGACCGGCTGTTCGGCGAGCATGCGCTGGTCTACGGGCACTTCAACGTCCTGGAGGTCGGAGCGTCCGAGGGTCGCGTTGTCGTTCCGCAACCGTACAACGAGCAGCTCCTTCCCGGAAACCCCGGCTGGTCTGCGGACGGACGCTTTTGCTTCGTCTGGATCGGGACCAAGCTGCAGCTGTGCGCCATCGACGTCGACTCGAGCGAGGTCCGCACCCTGACAGGGTTGCGCAAAGTCCGCTCCGGCTGGTGCAGCAGCAGAATGGAGCCGGAGCCGGTCTGCCACGGACCCGGCGTGATCCACGACGCGGAGCAGGATCGCTTGCTCTTCTTCCTCGAGGAGCCATGCGACGATGCGCCGGCTCTGCCTGACGCGTGGCCAGCGCCCCGCATTCGAGGCAGGCTGGCGGCCGTGGACGTCACGACGCGATCCATGCGCATGCTCGACGGCGAGGCCTGGCTGCCAGATGCCGACTGCTGGGCGCTCTCGCTGAAGCGGCAGGAGCTGTACTTGCTCGTGAACGATCCCACGGGGCCCACGGTGCGGGTCTTCTCTATCGCGGGGAAGCCGATCCGCGACATCCCTGTCTACGGCATCTTGCCCGGCCGATTGGTGGTCTCGCCCGATCAGCGCCGCCTCCTGGTGGGCGCAGACGGCTACGCCGGTGGCTGGGCGGATGAGCTGGAAGGCCTTCCCATTGACGGCTTCGGCCTGATCGACCTCGACACGGGCAAGTTCGTGCGCATCGCGGAGCAGGGGCAAGCCCCGAGCTGGTCACCGGACGGCTCGCGCATCGGGTATCTCGACGGCTGCGCGCTGAAGATCTACTCGGTGGCGAATGGAGCGATCGAGGTGCTTGCCTGGGTCGAGGCGAGGTTCCTTGGATGGCTGTCACCGAACTTCCCGTGCGGCCCCGTGTGGTCGCCCGACGGCGAGACCCTCGTCACGAACATCGGCTGGGCAGCGGGCTTGCAGGTCCTCGACGTGCGCCGGAGGCTGGTCATGGTGCTGGACGAGTTCGAGGTCGACTGGAGCATGTCCTGGGCGCCGGTGCCGCATCCGTTCAGCATCTGACTGGTGGGATGTCTCGGGCGGGCCGGAGAGGAGGTCGACGCGATGAACGGCGGAGAGCTGCTGGCCTGGGTCGTGTGCATCGCACTCGGTCAGGGTGATGCGCCGCCGTGCGCGAGGGAGATCGCGCTGCTCGAGACCGAGGCCAGGCGCCTGATCGAGAGCGATGAGGTCGCCTTGATCGTGGAGGGCGCGGTCCTCGCCGGCCGCCGCGGTCTGGACGGGCTCACTGGGCTTCTCAACGAGCGGCTGTGCGTGCTCGACCGCGTGGCGAACCCGGACGTGGCGCCGGCTGGGGAGGCCATCCTGGACGCGCTCATCCGGCTCGACGCCAGGCCCGACAACGCCGCGCTGATCGAGTGGCTCGGTCGCCGGTGGAGCAACGCGGCCCTGGTGCTGGCGGCTCGTTATCCAGATGAGGGCCGCGCCACGCTCTGGCATGTGGCGCGGGGCTACGGCCCCCGGGCAGCAGAGGCGCGCGCGCGGCGAGCGGACCAGGCGCGCGCGGGGGACAGCGACGGATCGTGGCTGGGATTCGAGGCGGCGGCGCGGCTCTTGTGGCAGCTCGGCGAGCGCGAGGTCGCGTGGGAGATCCTGCTGCGCCTGGAGTATCAGATCAGCGTGGTGGTTGGTTCCACTGAGCCGGACTTCCCGCTCTGGGAGGGCATCGAGGCGAGAGATCTCGCGCTGCCGGCGGTGCAGGACGGAGATCCAGGCTGCCGGCGCTACGTGTTGGGTCGGGAGTTCCTCCGGAGCCCTCCGGGATGGTCCTGCGCGCGAGAGGGTCCGGCGCTTCCGCGGACGATTCTCTGCAGATGCGAGGACAGCGCGATCGTGTATCGGGGCACTCCAGCGGGCGAGCGTGCACCAGAGGATCGGGCTCTTGTCGGTCCGCCCGAATGGGAGCGCGAGGTCGCGCGGACGGTTCTCCTACGCCTGGTCGATGAATGGGCCGGAGGACGTTCTCATCGCCTGCTCCGCCCATGGCCAGGGGCACTCTTCCAGGTGGTTGCGGTGGAGCCCGAGGACCTCACCGCGGCACCCCGGCTCGTGGAAGATGCGCGCCAGCGGGTCAGAGAGTTGCACGCGGTCCTGTGGGAAGAGCTGGGATTGGAAACGGCCGAGGTGCCGCGCCTGGAGCCGGTGATCCGGCTGACCGTGACGGACGCCCGGCCGTCCGCGAAAGTGCCGCTGCCCGAGCTGCCGGGGGCAGAGCCGGTCCCCCTGTCGGACTGGCGCTGAGGCGGCGCTCGCCGCGCCGCCAGCGCCCGGAAGCGACGCGGGAGCGCTTCTTGCCCCCAAGTTCCCGGCATCGTCGCCGTTGAGCGGGCGGGCGAAACGGCTAGACTGCGGCTTCCCTGGGCTCGTCCGGCGGATTCCCTGCTTCGGGCCCCCAAGGGCAGGTCATTTTCATGAGCCAGATTGCACTCGGCATGGTGGAAACGCGCGGCCTGGTCGGCGCCATCGAGGCGGCGGACGCCATGGTGAAAGCCGCGCGCGTCACGCTGATCGGCAAGGAGAAGGTGGGCGGCGGCTACACCACGGTGATGGTGCGCGGCGAGGTGGGGGCGGTGAAGGCGGCCACGGACGCGGGCGCGGCCGCTGCGCGGCGCGTGGGCGAGCTGGTCTCGGTGCACGTGATCCCGCGGCCGCACCGCGAGGTCGAGCAGATCCTGCCACAGCCGGACGCGGCCGCCGGCGAGCTCAGCGCCGGCAACGACGACTGAGAGCGGCCTGAACCAGCCGGCGCGGGAGCACGCCCATGTCTCTCACGGACAGCGATCTGGTTTCCATCCAGGAGGCGCGCACGCTCCTGGCGCGCGCGCGCGAGGCGTGGAACGAGTACCGCCACTTCAGCCAGGCGCAGGTGGACCGCATCACCCTCGCGATGGTCGAGGCGGGCGCGCAGGCGGCGCGCCACCTCGCGCGCCTCGCGGTCGACGAGACCGGCATCGGCATCGTCGAGTCGAAGGTGCTGAAGAACCTGTTCGGCACGCTCGACATCTGGGAGGACATCAAGGACCTGCAGACGGTCGGCGTGATCCACCGCGACGAGGCCCGGGGCTTCTACCAGATCGCCGAGCCGTACGGCGTGGTCCTGGCCGTGATCCCGACCACGAACCCGACCTCGACGGCACTGTTCAAGGCGATCATCTGCGCCAAGTCGAGGAACGCCGTGGTCACCTCGCCGCACCCGCGCGCGGTGCGCTGCATCAATGAGTCGATCCGCATCGTGCGCGATGCGGCCGAAAGAAACGGCGCGCCGCCCGGGCTCATCTCGTGCATGGCCACGTCCACGCTCGAGGGCACGCAGGCGGCCATGAGCGACAAGAACTGCCACCTCATCCTGGCCACGGGCGGGCCGCGCCTGGTGAAGGCGGCCTACTCCTCGGGCAAGCCATCTTACGGCGTGGGCGCGGGCAACGTGCCCGTGTACATCGACCGCTCCTGCGACCCGGTGCTGGCGGCGCGCGGCGTGGTCGCTTCCCAGACCTTCGACAACGGCACCATCTGCTCCTCCGAGCAGTCGCTGGTCATCGATGAGCCGGTGAAGGAGAAAGTGCTCGCGGCCTTCAAGGCGGCGGGCGCGCACCTGTGCTGCGCCGAGGAGAAGAAGCTCATCGACCGCATCGTTCTGCGCGGCACCAGCATGAATCCCGCGATCGTCGGCCAGTACCCGTGCCGCATCGCGCAGATGGCCGGCTTCTCGGTGCCGGAGAGCACCACCGTGCTCCTGGTCGAGGAGACGGGCGTCGGCTATGACCATCCGACCTCGGCCGAGAAGCTCTGCCCGCTGCTCGCGGTGTACACCGTGGCGAACTGGCAGGCGGGCTGCGAGCGTTGCTTCGAGATCCTCGAGTTCGGCGGCCTCGGGCACACCATCGGCGTGTACGCCACGGACGAGAAGGTCATCTGGCAGTTCGCCAACGAGAAGCCCTCGCACCGCGTGATCGTGAACGGTCCGACCTCGCAGGGCGGGATCGGCTCGTCCACGTATCTGCGTCCCTCGCTGACGCTCGGCTGCGGCGCGGCCGGCCTGAACATCACTTCGGACAATGTCTCGGCCCACAACCTGATCCTGCGCAAGCACGTCGGGTACACCAAGCCGGGTTTCATCGACAAGTACCAGGTGCCGCCGCGGCCGGCGCACGTCGGCCCGTATTCGTCGCCTGGCGTGGAGAACCGCGCGGCGCCGCGCTGAGGCGCCGCCGGTGACGGCACGAACGACGCAACGGAGGAGTTGAATGAGCCAGATTGCGCTCGGACTGATCGAGACGAAGGGCCTGGTCGGGGCCATCGAGGCCGCCGACGCCATGGTCAAGGCGGCGCGGGTGAAGCTGATCGGCAAGGAGAAGGTCGGCGGCGGCTACGTGACGGTGATGGTGCGCGGCGAGGTCGGCGCGGTCAAGGCGGCGACCGACGCCGGCGCCGCGGCGGCGCGACGCGTGGGCGAGCTGGTGTCGGTGCACGTCATTCCGCGCCCGCACGTCGAGGTCGAGCAGATCCTGCCTGAGGCCAACCCGGAGAACACCGGGGCGGAGTGGGCCAGCGGCACATGATCGACCTGCGCACCTACACGTTCCTGGACGCGATGCAGCCGCAGTTCGCGTCCTTCGTGGCCTCGACGGCGCGCGGCTATCTGCCGGTGTCGGGCCAGGCGGCGCTCTACATCGAGATCGCTCCCGGCATCGCCATCAACCGCGTCACCGACGTGGCCCTGAAGTCCAACAACGTGCGGCCAGCGCTGCAGGTGGTGGAGCGGGCCTTCGGCGTGCTCGAGATCCACTCGCACTCGCAGGCCGAGGTGCTCTCCGCCGGCAAGGCGATGCTCGACTACCTGGAGGTCAAGGAAGAGGACCGGCTCAAGCCGCGCATCATGTCCTCGGAGATCATCACCGGCGTGGACGACTACCAGACCATGCTGGTGAACCGCATGCGCCAGGGCAACATGCTCCTCGGCGGCGAGACGCTCTACATCCTCGAGACACACCCGGCCGCCTACGCCGCGATCGCGGCCAACGAGGCCGAGAAGGCCGCGCCCATCAAGATCCTGGAGATCCGGCCGATCGGCGCCTTCGGCCGCCTTTACCTCGGCGGCACCGAGGCGGACATCCGCGAGGCCGCGGCTGCGGCCGAGAAGACGCTCGCCGGCATCGAGGGGCGTCCCAACGAGGCCAAGGGGTAGGCGCGCATGTTCGTGGCACGGGTCGTCGGCGAGGTCTGGACCACCAGGAAGGACGCGACCCTGGAAGGTCTGCGGCTGCTCCTGGTCGATCCGCTCGAGGTCGAGGAGCGCGCGCGCTCGGGCAAGCGCATCGGCTTGGTGGTCGCGGCCGACCCGATCGGCGCGGGCGTGGGCGAGGAGGTCGTGGTCGCCTACGGCCGCGCCGGGCGCGTGGCCGTGGGCCGTGGGCACGACATCGCGGTGGAGGCGGCGGTGGTCGGCATCGTCGACGAGCGCCACGGCGAGGCGCTGGTGTAGCCATGCTGCTCGGCAAGGTCATCGGCAACGTCTGGGCCACGAAGAAGGAGGCGACGCTCGACGGGCTGCGCTTCCTGCTCATCCGGCCCTTCACGCTCGGCGGCGATAACTCGACCGAGGTGGTGGTGGCCGCGGATCCGATCGGCGCCGGCATCGGCGAGACGGTCATCGTGGCCTTTGGCCGCGCCGCGCGCCACACCATCGGCCGCGGCCAGGACGTGGGTTATCAGGTTGCGGTGGTCGGCATCGTCGACTACCTGACCCTGGAGGACGGCAAGCCCTTCGAGCTGTAAGCCGCAGATGGCGAGGTACGCGCATCAGCCGACCATCGGAGTGCTCGAGTTCTCCAGCATCGCGCGGGGGATCGAGGCGGCTGATCGCGTGCTCAAGGAAGCCACGGTCGAGGTGCTCTTCGCCCGTCCGGTCAGCCCGGGCAAGTACGTTCTGCTCTTCACCGGCTCGGTCGAGGACGTGACCAGCTCGCTCCGCGCGGGGGCAGAGGTCGGCGCCGACAGCCTGGTCGATCAGTTGCGCCTGCCCGCCGTGCACGAGGACGTGTTCCGCGCGCTCGAGCGGCCGATCGCGGTGCCGGAACTCCACGCCGTGGGCGTGATCGAGACCTGCACGGTCGCCTCGACCATCCTCGCGGCCGACGCCGCGGCCAAGAAGGCCGCCGTGCGGCTCATCGAGATCCGTTTGGCGCAGGGCATCGGCGGCAAGTCGTACGTGACCCTCACCGGCGGGGTGGCGGACGTGGAGGCGGCCGTGGGCGCGGGCGCGGCGCTCGCCGAGGAGAAGGGCCTCCTCTTGCGGCGCGTGGTCATTCCGCGGCCGCACTTGGGGCTGCGCGAGCTCTTCTCGCGGCACGACGAGCGGATCTGAGGCAGTTGTGGCAGCGAGGCTCATCACCGACGCGGACGTGCGCGAGGGCCGGGCCGGCGATCCGATCGTGGTCGACGCGGACACGAACATCACGCCGGCCGCGCTCGATCGCGCCGCGGCGCTCGGCCTGCGCGTGATCTTCGCGCGCGGCCGAAGCGCGGCATGCGGAGCTCCGCCGCGCGAAGGCGCTGCGCCGCAGGCGGCCTTGCCGGTGGTGCATCTCCCGGACGGCCAGTACCTGGTGTCCGTTGAGCACGGCCAGGCGCGCGTCTTCCGTCTGACCGCGCAGGGCCCGGTGCCCCTGGAGGCGTGAGCCGATGAGCAAGGTGCTGACCAGGCAGGACATCGAGGCGCTCCCCGCCGGACAGGCGCGGAAGATCCCGCCCGGCACGCTCCTCACCTCGGCCGCGCGCGAGTGCGCCGAGGCGCGCGGCATCGCGCTGATCGAGGCCGAGGACGCGCCGTCCCTTCTCGAGGCGCCCTGCGCCGCGGGGCCGCCGGCGGACGCCTCCTGCTCCGCGGCGTTCACTGGCGCGCCGCCGCCGTCCCTGAACCGCTCGACCCGGGTGAAGGAGGCCGCGCCGCCGCCCGCGCCCCAAGACTGGGCCGTGCGGCTGCGCGAATCCCGCCGGGGGGGCGATCCCTCGGTCTGGAGCGGCGCCGCGGCCGGCCAGGCCGCGCCCCCGCCCGCGGCCGCGCCGCAGCCTGCACCGGCGCCGCCCGCGGCACGGGCCGAGGAACAGGCTTTCGGGCCGCGCGAGACGCACCTCGACTCCTGCCACATGGGCCCGGGCCCGTGCGAGCGCGAGCACATGCTCGTGGTGACCGCGGTCGGCAAGAACCGGCCGCGCGTGCTGGCGGAGCTGGCCACGGCCATCGCGGACGCGGGCGGCGACATTCGCGAGATCTCGCAGCGCATCATCGACGACTACTTCCACACCATCCTGACCGTGGACGCGAGCGGCATGAAGGCCAGCTTCCAGGAGGCGAAGGCGGCCATCGAGGGCCTCTCGCGCGAGGGCGACTACAAGGTGCAGGTCCAGCACGAGAAGGTCTTCAAGTACATGCATCGCGTCTGAAGCGGAGCGCCGCGTGCCCTTCCACGAACACGAGATCCTCGAAACCGTCCGGATGGTCGACCTGGAGGCGCTCGACATCCGCACCACCACGCTCGGCATCTCGCTCTTGGGCTGCGTGCGCCCGACGGTGGGCGCGACCGCGGACGCGGTGCGAGCGCGCATCGTCGCCGCCGGCAAGGACCTGGTGCGCGTGGCCGGCGAGGTGGAGAGCGACTACGGCATCCCCATCGTCAACAAGCGCGTGTCCGTGACGCCGGTGGCGCTTCTCGCCGAGGCTCTGGACGGCGACGACCTCACGCCCATCGCTGAGGCCATGGACCAGGCCGGCGCCGAGATCGGCGTGGACTACGTGGGCGGCTTCTCCGCGCTGGTGCACCACGGCACGGGCCGCGGCGACCGGCGCCTGATGGACTCGATCGCGCGGGCGCTCTCCAGCACGCAGCGCGTGTGCTCCTCGGTGAACGTGGGCTCGACGCGCGCCGGCATCAACTTCGCCGCCTGCTGCGACATGGCCCGGGTGATCAAGGAGACGGCCGAGCGCACCGCCGACAAGGGCGGCATCGGCTGCGCCAAGCTCGTGGTGTTCATGAACGCGGTCGAGGACAACCCCTTCATCGCCGGCGCCATGCACGGCGTGGGCATGCCGGACCTGGCGGTGAACTGCGGCGTATCCGGGCCCGGAGTGGTGCGCGCCGTGCTCGCCGCCCTGGGGCCCGAGGCCGACCTGACCGCCGTGGCCGAGGCGGTGAAGAAGACCGCGTTCAAGGTGACGCGCATGGGCGAACTCATCGGCCGCGAGACGGCGCGGCGCCTGGGCGTGCCGTTTGGCGCGGTCGACCTGTCGCTCGCGCCCACCCCGGCTCCCGGGGACTCGGTCGCCGAAATCCTCGAGCTGTTCGGCCTGGAGCGCTGCGGCGCGCCGGGCACGATCCTGTGCCTGGCCATCCTGAACGACGCGGTCAAGAAGGGCGGGGTGATGGCGGCCGCGCACGTCGGCGGCCTGTCCGGGGCGTTCATTCCCGTGTCCGAGGACATGGGCATGGTGCGCGCCGCCCAGGCGGGCGCGCTCACCTACGAAAAGCTCGAGGGCATGACCGCGGTGTGCTCGGTCGGCATCGACATGGTGGCCATCCCGGGCGACACCAGCGCGGAGACCATCGCCGCGCTGATCGGCGACGAGATGGCGATCGGCATGATCAACAACAAGACCACGGCCGTGCGTCTCTTGCCCATTCCCGGCAAGAAGGAGGGCGAGAGCGTGGACTTCGGCGGCCTGCTCGGCCTGGCCTACGTCATGCCGGTGAGCAAGTTCAAGTCGGACGTGCTGGTGCGCCGCGGCGGCCACGTGCCCCCGCCCTTGAACGCGCTGACCAACTGAGCGGCACGGCCGCGGAGGGCCGCGGCGTCCACCCGGAAGCCGCTGGACCGAGGACGCCGAGCGCGTTCTTCTGAGGTTCCTGGCCGCGTTTTCGCGCCCACTGTCCATGCATGGGCATGAAGATCAGCAGCACCGAATCGCTGTTCCTCACGTTTCGAGCCGAGCGCGATGCCCGCGCCCTGGGAGAGGTGTTCGATCGCACCGCCCCGCGTCTGTTGCGGGTGGCGCGCCACTTGACCTGCGCGGGCGTCGATCCCCGGGACCTTCTCCAGGACACCTTCGTCAAGGCGATCGAGGCGGCCGACACGTATGACCCGGATCGGCCTCTCGAGCCTTGGCTGCTCGGCATCCTCATCAACCAGGCTCGTCAACTGCGGCGGCAGAGCCGGCGCCAGCCGGATCCTGCGCGGGTGAACACGGACGGGCCGCCCACGCCCGAGGACGCGGCGCTGGAGAACGAGCTGTGGGCCGCGGTCAGGATCGCTCTGCGGCGACTGCCGCGTGTCTACCGCGAGGTGATCGATCAGACCCTCAAGGGACAGAAGGCCGTGGACGTGGCCGCCCGGCTGGGCCGGTCGCCGGCGACGGTGCGCAAGCAGTTCCACCGCTCCGTCATCCTCGTGAGACAGTGGCTGCCGCAGGGACTTCTCGGGGCGCTCCTGGCGTTCTCGCCCACGCGGCGCGCCCTGGCCGCGACCCGAGCGCGCGTCCTGGACGCGGCTGGCGGGGCCGCGCCTGCGAGCGCCGGTGGGCTTGCCGTGACGGCCGCGGCCGCGGCCATTGTGGCCGTGCTCGTGGCAGGAAGCGCTTATCTCGTCCTGCGCCCGGCAAGCGACGGAGCGCACCAGGACGGGAACAGGGGGGCGGTGCCGTGGATCGACGAGGCGGCCACTGGGCTCGCGACGGGCGAATCGGCCGTTGGCAGTGGTTTCGGCGCGCCTGTTCGGGTGGAGGAGGAACCGCCCGAGGCCGAGGCGAGTCGTGAGGGTCTGCTCCGGCGTTTCTCCGGTCGCGTCGTCGACCGGAAGGGAAAGCCCGTCGCTGGGGCGGTGGTCGAGATCGCCGCGGGCTGGAATCCGCTCACGGCTCCGCCGCACCTGGAGAGCATCAGGGACAACATCCTGGGCAGGGGAACGACAGGCGAGGACGGGAGCTTCTCCATCACCGTGCACGGCAGCAGCTGCCTGGTCGACACGGGCGTGCTCACGGCCCGCGCGGATGGACTCGCGCCCGGAGCGCGCAGGGTTCCGGTGTCCGTGCGCGACTGCGTCGTTGGCGACGTGGTGCTGAATGCTCTGGAACGTCATTCGTTCCGTGTCCTCGACTCGGCCGGCAGTCCACTCCCAGGAGTCCGCGTAACCGCCTGGCACCTGGCCGACTGGGACCTTGCGGCCTTCGAGCGTGCTGCGCCCGCGCCTGCCGCTAGCTTGTTGCTGGCGCGGGTTCTGGGCTCCGGGCCGCGCCGGCCTCTCGCCGAGACGGTGACCGACTCCAACGGCGCCGGGAGCCTCGCTCTGCCTCCGGGCACGAGAAGCCTGCCGCCGCTGATCCGGCTGACGGTGGCGGAGAGCCTCTCGATCGTCGTGTTTCCGAGCCAGGAAGGGACCTCGAAGGCCTTCACCATCCCGCCCGTCGCTGAGATTTCTGGCCTTGTGACGGGCCCGGACGGCACGGCCCTTTCGAACGTAGCGGTGATGATCGGGGAGCGGGAGTCTTCCGTGGCGCGCCTGCCGACCGCTGGCGCGCGCGGATCGTTCGCCGTCGGGAAGACGGCCTACACCGACGAGCACGGCAGGTTCACTATCCCCACGTTCACCGGCATGCCCGCGCACCTCGGCCTACGCAAGAGCGGCTATCGGGGCAAGGTGTATTCCATCCCCGGCACGTCGGCCCGCGACCTGCGACTGGAGATGGAGGCAGCTCCAGCCATCGAAGTGTGCGTGACCAGCGCTGAGTCCGGAGAGATCCTGCCGGAGTCGCGTGTCGAGCCCGTGATGGAGCTCGTCCAGGGGCCGATTCGCGCGCGCCTCCCGTTGGTGGACGCGGACTGGATCGTCATGGACAGAGCGGCGGCGGGCGTCTTCACGATCAGTCTGATGGATCGGCTCGGAGTCCATGAGGGGCGGCTCCTCTTGCGAGCGTGGTGCGCGGGCTACGCTCCCTCCGTGGTCCGCTGCCCCGATCAGGCGGGCGCGACGCTCGCGATCGAGCTGGAAGCAGGGGGTCGAATCCACGGCCGCGTGCGGCTCGCCGATGCGGGCGGCCCGGTTGCGGGAGTCGTGGTCCGGGCCCAGGAGGTCACGTCGGGCGACTCGCGGATCACGGCCACGGCGGTGAGCGACGTTCACGGGGTGTATGAATTCGCAGGCCTCCAGGAGGGGCCGTTCCGGCTCGGGGCCTTTGCCGAGGGGTTCATCCCGAGTGTGTCGGACCGGGTGGATCTCGGGCTCGACGAGGATGTCGAGCTGAACTTCGACCTGCATCCCGCCTGCGTCCTCGAGGGACGGGTCGTGTCGCGAGACCCGAGGCTGAAGGGTCCCTTCAAGATCCAGGCGCAGCGCGCCGGGGTCGGATGGGTCCGCGGCTTCGCGGAGGGCCTGGGACTGGCCGCACTGTCACCACCAGAGCTGGCGACGGAGATCGGCGTGGGAGGATGGGGCGGGTACAGCCCGCACGTCGAATTGCCCTGCTGGACGGATGCGGAGGGTCGGTTCGCTCTCAGGAACCAGCAGCCGGGCGCCTTGGGCGTGAGGATCCTGCCGCTCGAGGACGAGCAGGAGCCAGACGCCCGCGAAGTTGCAAGTGCGCTGGGCCTCGGCGGGTGGAGCTGGTCGGGAGACGGGGATTCGTTGGCCGAGGCCACCGTCCAGCTCGAACCCGGCGAGACTGAGGTGGTGGAGTTCGAGGTGGGTGAGCCGCAGACGGACGTCGCCCACGTGAGCGGGCGCGTTGCGAACATGCGAGAAGATCTCGAGTACTTCGTGCAGTGGGCGTTGGCGGCGCCAAAGGGCACTGACCGCCGCTGGTACGATCGCCGCAGATCGACGGCCCCTGAGACCGATGGGTCGTTCCTCCTGCCAGATGTGGCGCCAGGCCTTGCGACGGTCTCCGTGCACGCTCAACTGCCCGGGCGACCTGACACCGAGTTTCAGCTCGATGGCAAGCGACTCGAGGCATCTCCACGGACGACCCAGTACGTGCCGTTCGAGCTGAAGTACCACTCCTTCGTTCACGTGGAAGTGCGGGGCAACCCAGACGGTGCGCTGATCCCTGACGCGATGTCTTCGGTGGAACCTACCGGAAAGGCGGGAACGGGCGGACGCTGGGGCTCTGTGGTCCCGGACTTCGGATTGATGGAGGGGGGCTACAGGGTGGCCGCGTGGTCCCCTCGGCACGCGATCGAGGTGCGGGAAATCGAGATCAGTCCTGGGGTAGCACTGCAGGATGTCGTCTTTCGGCTGGAACCTATCGACCCGTGGCAGACGCGGCTCGGCACCAGGGTCGTCGATACCCAGGGCAGGCCGCTTTCCGACGCGACGATCGACCTCGACCTGCCACAGGCCCGGTGGGCATGGTTGGTGCACGCTCGGACGGACAAGGAGGGTAGGCTTCAAAAGGACTTCCCAGTGCTTCCCGGCCGGTACCAGGCGAGGATCCTGATCGACAGGGGCCCCGGGTACGTCGAGGCGGAACTGGACTTGAGCTCCCCGCGCGACCGGATCGTAGTGTCGCTACCGGACCTGGAAGCGTACCCGGCGTTTCGATTTGTAGTTGTAGACGCAGAATCCGGAGAGCCGGTGGCGACTGCGAGAATCACGTATTCCGTTACCGCCGCCGATGGCGATGAGCACCACGGAAAGGGCCGGGCCGCGGGGGAGGAGGAGCGGGTGGTTCCTCCGGGCAAGACCGTCATCCGGGTCCAGGCGCCGGGATACAGTGCGGATGAACGTACTTTCGACACCAAGCTCGGCGACCCGGTCCGAGAAGTCCGGTTCGAACTCCGGCGCCTGCGTCAGTGATCGGGGCCGCGGAGGGCCGCGCGGACCCGCCGGCGCGAACGCCGCATTGACGGCCCGCTACGGCAGGCGGACGACAGTGGGGGACTCGGGATTCGCCGAAAGCTCCGCGGCAGCGATCAGGACCGCGTCCTGCTCGCCCGCGTCCGGCCGTCGCAGGCGGAACGTCCCTTCTCCGCCCTGGTACTTCAGGACGAGGAATCCGTCCACTCCGATCTTCTGCGGCAGCAGGGCGGGAAGCCACGACGGACCGGTTCCGGAGCGGGCAGGATAGGGCGCGAACGGTTCGGCCGGGCCCGATCGATACTCGACGGCCACCGATCCCGCGAGGTGGCTGCCGCTGTCCGTCAGGAGCTGCAGGTAGCCTTTTCGCTCTCGCGGCACGACGAGCTTGATATCGCTCTCTCCGGAGCGCACCGGCCAGGTCTTCCCCGGGACGGCTCCGAGCACGGCCAGATCGATCGACGTTCCAGCCGGGACGAACAGATTGAGGAGAAAGCGACCATCATCCTTGGCGAACTTCGTCGCGAGGGTCTTCCCGCCCTTCAGCGCGGCGACCCGCGCCGGCCGGAGCGGGAAGCCCTCTTCATCGACCACCGTGCCGCTGACGCTGGAACGTTGGGACTGGGGGAGCAACTGCACCTGGACAAGGCGTCGCTCACCCTGCGTCAGATCGCCCGAGACGGCTTGCTCGAGCCCTTCGTGAGACACTCTCAGCGACCAACATCCGGGCTGGAGGATCGGGAACTCGAACTGGCCGCCCGATCTGGTCACGGCGTGGAACTGACGACCATTGGCCTCGAGATCGACCTGCGCTCCTGTGATCTGCTCGCCACCCTTCCAGACCGCTCCGTAGATGTGAGCGGACGCAGTATCGACCCGCAACTCTCCCAAGTCGACCGTCGCTACGTCAGGATGGATCGTGAGATCGTCGAATCTGAATCGCTGATCGACCCGGCTCGGTCCGGCACTGATTCGATAGCGCAGGCCACGTTGCAGGTTCTGCAGCACGAAGGAGCCGTCGTTCGACGTGGTGGCGTCCTTCTGGATGGGCGGGATGGGAATGAGAATCGGCTTCGGGTTGTGTGGGAGGTTCCAATCGACCACAGACGGCAGGGCGGTCGTCGCGCCTGATCCCTCGCGCGCCTCTACTGC
This sequence comes from Phycisphaera mikurensis, assembly GCA_020723465.1. GTDB lineage: Bacteria > Planctomycetota > B15-G4 > B15-G4 > JADJEK01 > JACQZJ01. Next base: position 4,720 of record DYIW01000089.1, on the reverse strand, counting down.
CTTCACCACGAAACCGGGAAGCGGCTCACCGGCGAGATCGGCGATCTTCCCGGTCACGCTGGCTCCGGGCTCGAGAAGCACCTCAATGTGCAGCAGGCCGTCCGGTCCGGGAGCCGCGAGGCGCATGGGGTCGACATCGAGCCAGCAGGGAGGATAGTGTTCGTGCTCGACTCGGTAGCGGCCGGACGTACCCGGAAGGTGGATCACGGCTTCACCCGCGGCATCGGTCCGGGCGAACTGCTCCGCCCCGGTACCCACGACAGCGTCGGAGACGGGTGATCGAGAGACGGCGTCGAGGACGACGACAAGGGTGGGGATGCCCCGCCGCACCCGCAGGTCGAACTCCTGCTCCGGCTTTTCGTTCAGCAGGACGCTCAACCTCTGCGGTGGCCCGTTCTCGACCGACACCGCAATGGTCACCCCGCTGGAAGCTCGGAGGCGTTCGAGTCGGTAGCGGCCGTCCGGCCCGGAGATGGCGTCCATTTCGCCCGCCGACGGGCCGGGCGTTTTTTGAACGCGTAGCGCGGCTCCCGCAATGGGAGCGCCATCCTCGAAGCCGCGGACCACGCCAGAGAGAACCGTGGGGCGGAATAGGACGATCCTGTTCCCTTGTCTGAGCGGCAGCGGCTTGTCGAATGCGAGGAAACCCTCGGCCTCCACCCGAACCGCATCCCTCGACGCATCGTGCTCCGCGCCGCCGAAAAGCGGCAGGGCAGCGATCACGTACTCGCCGTTCGCGTCCGTGACGGCCGTCGCGATGGCGTCGTCGCCTCGGTTCGCCCCAGGAGACCTCGCGCGAACCGTCACGCTCGCCCCGCTCACGGGGGAGTCCTGGACCGTGACGACGCGGCCGCCGACCGCCGACACGTCCCGCGGTCCGGGCTCTATCTCTTCAGGCCCGGCCGGGACGCGGGACGGTTCGATCACTTCGGCGTCGTTGCCCGCGGGAGTCACGGGACGGACCGGGGGAGCGCCTTCCGACTTCTCCACGCCGCTGGGCTCGAGCCGCGATAAGAGACCGCCGACCAGCGCGCAGATCACCAGCGCGGCGGCCGCGCCGACCAGAAGTCGTCCCGTGACGCTTCGCATGGACCCTCCAGTCGTCCGCCTTCTTGTCCCATCCTACCTGGCCGGATCCTGGCGGCGCGGAAAAGCGGACTCCGGCCGCGGCGTTGCGCTACATTGGCGCCGTGGACGCCGCGGGAATCACGCTCTGCGTGGAGAAGCTGCGGGAGGCCTTCCGCTCCGGCCGCACGCGGCCGCAGGAGTGGCGGCGGGAGCAGCTCGGGCGCCTGCGCGACCTTCTGGTCGAACGCGAGGACGAGCTCTGCGCGGCGCTCCACGCCGACCTCGGCAAGCCCGAAATCGAGTCGTACCTGAGCGAGATCGGCCTGGCCCTTCGCGAGGCGAAGCGCGCGCGGCGCCTGCTCGGCCGCTGGATGAAGCCGGAGCGCGTCCCGCCGAATCTCGGCAACTTCCCGGCGCGCTGCCGCGTGCTGCGCGAGCCGTTTGGCGTGGCGCTCATCATGGGGCCCTGGAACTACCCGGTGAACCTGGTGCTGGCGCCGCTCATCGGCGCGCTCGCGGCCGGGAACTCTGCGCTCCTCAAGCCCTCGGAGGCGGCCGCGCGCACCGCGGAATGCCTGGCGCGGCTCCTGCCGGAGTACCTCGATCCGGACGCGGTCGCGGTGATCCAAGGCGGCGCGGACACGGCCGCGCTCCTGCTCGAAGAGCGCTTCGACCTGATCTTCTTCACCGGCGGCCCGACCGTGGGACGCATCGTCATGCAGGCGGCCGCGCGCCACCTCACGCCCGTCATCCTGGAGCTCGGCGGCAAGTGCCCGTGCATCGTCGACCGGCGCGCGGACGTGCGCGTGGCCGCGCGCCGCATCGCCTGGGGCAAGTTCCTGAACGCGGGCCAGAGCTGCGTGGCCCCGGACCACGTGCTGGTGCACGCGAGCCGCGAAGGCGAGCTGCTCGCCGAACTGTCTGCCGCGGTGCGGAGCTTCTACGGCGCGGACCCGCGCCAGAGCGCGGACTACGGCCGCATCGTCCACGAAGGCGCCCTGCGGCGCCTGGTCGAGCTCCTCGCCGGCGGCACGCCCGTGATCGGCGGCTCCTGGGACGCCGCCAGCCGCTACTTCGCGCCCACGATCCTGACCGGCGTGGCGCGGGACAGCCGCCTCATGCGGGAGGAGATCTTCGGACCCATCCTGCCGGTGCTGCCGGTGAACGATCTCGACGAGGCCATCGCGCTGGTGAACGGCCGCGAGCGGCCGCTCGCCCTCTACCTCTTCTCGCAAGAGCGGCGGAGCGCGGAGCGCCTGGCCGCCGAGACCTCCTCCGGCGCCCTGTGCGTGAACGAGGCGGTGACGCACTTCTCCGTGCCCGGTCTGCCCTTTGGCGGCGTGGGCGAGAGCGGCCTGGGCGCGTACCACGGCCGCCACTCCTTCGAGGCCTTCAGCCACAGGAAGGCGTTCCTCGCCCGCGGCACGCGCCTCGATCCGGCCTTGCGCTACCCGCCGTGGGACGAACAGAAGGCCCGCTGGCTGCGGCGCCTGATCTGAGGAGGGGCGCGACTTGGCCTTTCGAAACGGCCCGGCAAGTGCGCAGAATGCGGGAACCGCGGCGCGTGCCCCGGGTCTCAAGCAGGTGGTACGGACGTTGACTGACGCAGCGGCCAGGGCGGAGCGCACCGAGTCCCTCGTGGCGAAGGCCAGAGCGGGTGACCGCGAGGCGTTCGGCGAGCTGGTGGTGCTCCACCAGGACCTGGTCTTCCGCGTGGTGCGGCGCACCAGCCAGGTGGACGCGGCCACGGCCGAGGACCTGGCGCAGGAGACCTTCCTGCGGGCCTTTCGCGCCCTGGACAGCTTCCGGGGCGAGTGCAGCTTCCTGCACTGGCTCCTCTGCATCGCGTCCAACGTGACGATCAACCGGGCGGCCCTGGCGGCCGTCCGGGCCGAGCGGAGGGCGGTCTCGCTCGACGCCCCGCGCGCGGCCGAAGGCGAGGCGGGCATGGATCCGGTCGATGAGAGCGACCGCGGACCGGCGGCGCGCATGGAACGGCTCGAACTGATGGAGGCGCTGGATCAGGCCTTGGCGCGGCTGCCCGAGGAGTTCCGGGCCGCCGTGGTGCTCTGCGACGTCGAGGGCCTGGAGTACGACGCCATCGCGGAGGTGCTCGGCATCCCCGTCGGAACGGTGCGCTCGCGGCTGCATCGCGGGCGCGAGCAGCTACGCGAGATCGTGGCCCGCGGGCACGGGATCTCCGTCGAGGACGGCGGCGCCGGCGGAGGCGCGTCATGACCAGGTGGGAGGGGATCCTGCCGCGCGTGAACGACCTCCTCGACGGCCGCCTTTCGGCCGCGGAGGAGCAGGAGGTGCGCCGGCTGCTTCAAGAGGACGCGGAGTGCGCGCGGCGCTTCGAGCAACTGCGCGCGCTCGTGAGCGGGCTGAAGCGGCTGCGCGCGGAACGCGCTCCGGCCGGCTTCAGCGGCCGGGTGCTCGAGGCTCTTGCCGCCGAGCCGGCCTCGCCGGGCCTGGAGCGTGCGCGCCCGGCCGGAAGGACGCCCCGACTCCATCTCCTGGTGCGCTACGGCTCGCTCGCCGCGTCCCTCGCGGCCGTGCTGGTCATAGGCTTCCTCATCCTGCGCGGCGGGAGTCGCGAGAGCACGCTCTCGAACCGCGCCGAACAGGAGGTGGCGCGCGGAGATGCACCGCGACCGGCCGCGGCCCCGGCCGCGCCGTCGGAGAAGGGCGACAAGTGGAAGGACGAGGAAGGAAAGGAGGACGCCGGCCTGCTCGGGCGCCTGGGAGCGAACCGCAAGGACGGAGACGTTCCGCCGCCCGCGGCCGAGGAGGCCAAGGCGAAGCTTGAGGCGATCGAGGAGGCCGAGGAGCCGGCCGCGGATGCGGAGGATCTCCTGGCCGAGAAGGTCTCGCGCGTTTCCCGCGACGAGGATGAGTTCCAGGGTCTGGTCTCGGAGCTGGCGGCCGGGGTGCGCCGCCTGCGGGAAGCGGCCCCGAACCAGGACGAGAACAAGAGGGAGAGACCGCTGGAGCGGGCCGCGGGAGCGGGGGCGGCCGGCGCGGAATCGAAGGCGCTCGCCGCGGCGGACGAGCTCGCCGGGGAGCAGGCGGCCGCGACCGTGCTCCTCGCGCTCGGCCGGGTCACCGCCGCGGCCGCCCTGGACCGCGACATGCTCATGGCAGAGGCGGAGCGTGCGCTCCAGGCCGGGGATCCACTGGCCGGGGTGCCTGCCGAGGTGGCTGAGCCGGCGCGGCGGCTCGAGGAGCGCTTCGGCGGCCGGGTGCGCATCGTGGCCGCGGATCGCGCCGGGATGCTGCGCCTGCTCGAGAACGCGGCCGCGGCCGGCTGCCGCATCGAGGACCTCGCGCCGAATACGGCCGAGCCGGCCGTGGCGCTGGCCGTGGACCGGGCCTCGCTCGAGCCGGGTGACTTCTTCCGCGTGCGGGCAGCCGCGCCTGGGCCGCTCGGTCCCACCACGCCAGGTGCCGGCGGTGCGCCGGCGACCGGGCCGGCCACCGGCGCCGCGGCTCCCGAGGGCGCCGCGGCGAAGAAGGGCAAGGAGCGGGGCGGTCCCGCCGCCGCGCCGGCCGAGGAGCCCCGCTACATCCTGATCCTGGTGCTCGAGGAGTGACGCGGGCCCTCAGAGCCTGAGCAGGAATCCCCCGCGGCCGCGTTGCGAGCGCCGGGGGG
>DYIW01000088.1:13556-19421 GCA_020723465.1 Phycisphaera mikurensis | reverse complement strand
CGTTGATCCCGCTGGTCCGGCCTCGCGGGGCGCGCTCCTCACCGCGGCACTGTTCGCCATGCGCGACGCGTCGCTGAAGCGCCTTGTCAGCATGGTCGCGTGACGCTTCGCCCGCGGGACCCTCGCTACGCTGTCGCGCATCCACCGCGCGCCCAGAGCGCGCGGCCGCGGCCCGTGGCCGCGGGATCTACTACTCCTGAGAATCGTCGCGCCGCGCGACGATTCTCAGGAGTAGTAGATCAGCCGAGCAGCGCGCGCAGCGCCGCTCTCTCGTGCTCGGCAAGCAGCGGGCCGAGGACTTCTCGACACCGTTCGTGGTACGCGCGCAGCCAGGCGCGCTCCGCCTCCTCGAGCCGCGTCGCGTCGATGAGGCGGCGGTCGAGCGGGATCCAGGTGAGCGGCTCGAAACGCAGCCAACTGACGCCGTCGCCGCTGTCCTGCCCGGTGGGGCGGATCGCGTAGACGTTCTCGAGGCGGATGCCGTCCTGCCCGGCGAGGTAGTGCCCGGGCTCGATCGTGGTGACCATGCCGGCCTTGAGGCCGTGCCGGGCGCCCGGCTTGCGGCGCCGCTCCGCCAGCGAGAACGGCCCCTCGTGCACGCTCAGGAAGGCGCCGATGCCGTGCCCCGTGCCGTGATCGTAGTTCATCTGCTCCGCCCACAAGGGCGAGCGGGCGAGCGCGTCGAGCGCACTGCCGGGCGTGTCTTCGGGGAAGACCTGCCGCGCCGCGCGCAGGTGGCTCTTCAGCACCAGCGTGTAGCGGCGGCGCTGCGCGGCGCTCGCTTCTCCCACGGCCACGGTGCGCGTCGCGTCCGTCGTGCCGCCGTCCGCGTGGATGCCGGCGTCGATGAGAAACAGGCGGCCGTCCGCGAGCGGCGTGTCGCCGGCGCCGCCGTAGTGGACGATGGCGCCGTGCTCGCCGCTCGCCGCGATGGTGGCAAAGGCCAGCCCGCTCCAGCCCGGGCTCGCGGCGAAGAGAGCTTCGAGCCGTTCCTTGAAGGAGCGCTCGCTGACCGCGCGGCCCGCGGTCCGCTCCTCCTCCAGCCAGAGGAGCGCGCGCGTCACGGCTGCGCTCGCCAGCAGGTTGGCCCGGCGCAGGCACTCCAGCTCGGCGTCGTTCTTGATCGCCTTGGCCGTCTCGACCGGACTCTCGGCGCTGACGATCGTGACGCCCCGGCCTGTTCGCGCCGCCGCGAGCACGCCCGCCGTGGTGCGCTCCGGGTCGATCAGCACGCGTCGCTCCGTCAGCCCTTCGAGGAAGGGCAGAAACTCGGCGCGCGCGTGCGCCTGGAAGCCGGGAATGTCCTGCCCGAACCCGGCGGGCAGGCGCTCCGCGGGCGCGTGCAGGAACAGGTGCACGGCAGTTCGATCCGCGTACAGGCAGGCCTCGAAGAACGGCGCGTAGGGGATCTCGCCGCTGGCGCGCAGGTTGGTGAGCCAGCAGATCTGGTCGAGACGCACCAGAACGATGGCGTCGGCGCAGAGCTTGTCGAGACTCGCGCGCAGCGCCGCGAGCTTCTCGCCCATGCTGGCGCCGGTCCAGGCGAGCGGACAGGCGAAAAGCGGCGTCGCGGGCGCCGGAGGCCGCTCCTGCCACAGCTCGTCGATCAGGTTGGGCTGGACCGGCACGAGGCGCGCCCCGCGCGCCGCCGCGTCCTTTTCCAGGGACGCGGCCGCCTCGGCCTGCAGCACCATCGGGTCGAAGCCGACGGCGCAACGCGCGCCGTGCTGGTCGGCGAGGGCGCGCAGCAGTTGCGCCAGGCTCAGCGCGTCCTTGGCGCCGACCTTCTGCAGGCCGATGCCCGAGCGGATCAGCTCCTGCTCGGCCTGCAGGTGGTAGCGGCCGTCCGTGAACAGCCAGGTCTCGCTCTCCTCGAGGCCCACGAGCAGGTCGCCGGCCGAGCCGGTGAAGCCCGAGGCCCACTGCCGGCGCTGCCGCCAGGGCGGCAGGTACTCGCCCAGGCTCTCGTCGCCGCTGGGCACGAGGTAGTGCGTCAGGCCGAGCGCCCGCATGCGCTGGCGCAGGGCGGCGAGGCGTTCCGGAATGGTGTTCATGGGGTGCGAGATCCTCCGTGCCGCACCACCCTACCAGCCGCAGCCCGCGCGGCCAGGCGCGCGCCGCTACTTCACGTCCTCGAGAAACTCCTGGTACGGCTGGCGGTACTCCCCGGTCTTGCGGATGAGCTCGCGCTTGTACTCCGACGAGATCCCCGCCACCTCGCCCTCGCGCACGATGCGCGGCGTGATGAAGATCAAGAGCTCCACCTTCTCGTAGGTCTTGTCCATCCCCTTGAACAGGTTGCCGAGGAACGGGATATGCATCAGATAGGGCACGCCGTCCTCGTTTTCCTGGACGCGCTCCTTCAAGAGCCCGCCAATGACAATGGTCTCGCGGTCATTGACGACGAAGCGCGTATCCACCGTGCGCTGGTCGGTGACCGGCACCTCGTGGAAGTAGTCCACGACCTCGCTCACCTCCTGCATGATCTTCAGCGTGACCGTGTCGCCTTCGCCCAGGACCGGAGTCACGTGCAGGCGGATGCCGACTTCCTCGAACTCGACCTGCTCCACGGTCGAGGTGCCCACGCCGCTGCCGTCGGAGGCGCCGGTCGTGGTGGCGGTCGACTCGATGTAGGGCACGCGCTCGATGATCTCGATCTTGGCCAGCTCGTGGTTCAAGGCCAGCACGCGCGGATTGGCGATCACGCGCAGCTTGCCGAACCGCTCCAGGGCCCGCAGCGTGCCCTCGATGTCCTCGTGGTCGGCGCGCGTGATGAGCTGGAAGTTCTCGGAGGGGCGCAGGAAGTCGGTGAGGAACTCCGATGTGGTCGCGCCGGCGGAGATGTCCGCCAGGTCCAGCGCCACGCCGAACTCGTAGCCTTCGTCGAGCGCCACTTCCAGGATGCGCGCCTCGATCAGCACCTCGCGGGGCGAGGCGTCCATTGCCTGCACCAGGTCCTCGATCAGCGCGACCTTGTCGGGCGGCGCCGAGAGGTAGATGACGTTGGACATCTTGTTGACGGTGAAGCCGCCGGCCTCGCCGCCGAGGATGCCGCGGATCTGCGCCTCGACCTCGGTGATGTCGATGGACGCCGGCCGCAGCACGCGGTTGACCAGCGCCGGCGTCTCGTGCGGGCGCACGAAGAACACGCCGTCCTCCCGCAGCAGGTCGATGTTCCCCTCGCGCAGAACGATGCCCGCCGCCTGGTCAAGGGTCACGCTGGGCAGCGAAGCGGTGACGGTGCCGGCGGTGCCGGCGGGGATGACGAAGTTGAGCGCGGCCCGGTCGGCGATCATGCGCAGGGCGTCGGAGATGGGCGTGTCGCGGAACTCGAAGGCGTAGAGCGTGTCGTCGCCGATCGAGGGCCGGACAGGTTCAGCCGGCGCGGGCGGTTCGGTCGCAACGGGCGCCGGAACCGGCTCTGCCTCTCCCGCCTCGGGCGGTGCGACGGGCTCCGGCGGCGCCTCGGCGCGGATCGAGGCCGGAAAGTCCACCGGTTCCGGCTGCGGGGACTGGCAGGCCGGCAGGAGCAGCAGGCCGGCGGCGATCGCCGCGCACAGGCGCCAGCCCGCGGCGTGGCTCATGGCTCCTCCTCGGTTTCTTCCGCGCCGGCCTGCGGCTGCGGCGCGGCGCCGGGCGGCGGCAAGGGGACAAAATACTCGGCCGTGGACCCGCGGAGCACCACGCCCTGGCGCGAGATGGCCGTGATCGTCACGCGCTCCTCGAGCAGCGGCTCGCCGAGGCGCGCCAGGCGGCCGTCGATCAGGGCGGTTCCGCCGTCCGGAGCGACCAGCACCGCCGAGAGGCGCAGCAGGGAGACCGCATGCCGCAGCGCGGCGTCGTCCGGCGGTGACCTTGCCGCCGTCTGCGCCGCAGCCTCGGCCGAGCGCTCCGCTTCCCGCTCGGCGGCGATCTCCGCGTGCGGGCGGTTCTCGAGCTGCTCCTGGAGCAGCAGGAAGGGATTGCGCGCCGGCACGGGCAGGGGCTCGAACTCGGGGTGTGCCGGTGGGGTGGCGAAGGCCTCGGCCGACGCCATCATGTCGCCGAGCGTGCACTCGAGGAACGCGCCGAGCCCCGCGGGCTCGGGCGCCGCGGCCTCGTCCTCCGCCGGCGCCTCCTGGGGCTCCTGCGGCGCGGTGTCCGCGCTGCACAGCAGCGCCGCCAGGAAGGCGCACAACCGGAACGCGGTCATTCGATCTCCTCCTGCTCGGGCGCGTACTCCTGCGTGTGCAGGAAGCCGACCACCAGCGAGAACGATACCTGCGGGAAGGCCTCGAGGTCGCGACGGATCATGGCTTCGAGAACGAGTCCGGGCGGCACGCCCGTGGCGATCTGGCGCAGCAGCGCCGGCAGTGGCTCGAACGCCGAGGCGCCGCTGATGGTCACCGGCGTGTAGCCATAGGCGGACGGCGCGTCCTCCTCTTCCGCCGGGTCCGCGGCCGCCACGGATTGGGGCTCGCCCAGCGCGACCGCGTCGATGCGCACGCCGAGCGCCTCCAGGCGAGTCTTGATCTGGCCGCGGAAGTCCGGCGGCAGGGGCCCAAGCGGGGCGATCTCCAGCAGGCGCTGCTCGGCCTCTGCCAGGCGGGGCAGCCCCTGGATCTGGAACCACTCGGCCGTGCGCCCGCGTTCCAGCCTCTCGCCCACCAGCAGCAGCTCCTGGTCGACCCCGCGGTGCACGTCGCGGTACTCGATGATGCGCGGGACAATGATGCCGGCCGAGCCGATGCACACCAGCAGCGCCGCCGCGCTCAGGCGCCCGAGCAGGATCTTGCGCTGGCGCAGCCTACGGTCCAGGGGATTCATCGGTCTTCTCGAAGGTGCATTTCAGGCGGAAGGAGGGCAGCCCCTCGCCGCGGACCTCGCGCCCGCCCTCGCCTTTCTGGCAGTAGAGGCCCGTTTCCTTGAAGAGCGCCTCCTGGAAGCGCGCCACGTACGGTTCGTACTCCCACTCGCTGGAGGCCACGCAGCCGTCGATCTCCACGGCCGGGGCGGCACCGAGGCCGCTCGTGATCTTGATCTCGCGCAGGTGCACCTCCGGCGGCACCGCGCGGCTGATGCCGAGCAGCAGGCTGCCCTGGTCCACATGGGAGTCCAGGAGGGCGCTGAGCGCGCTCTTCCGCTCGAGGAACGTCTCGGCGCGCAGCGTCAGGTTCTCGAAGTTGCTCTCCATTTCTTCCAGCGCCGGCTGCGTGGTGCCGAGCTCGACCAGCCGCTCGCGGCTGCTGTCCGCGGCGCGGTTGAGGCGCAAAGCCACCAGGCCGCTGGCGCTCATGACGCCGAGGATCAGGAGCCCGCAGGCGGCCGCGGCCAGCATGCCAGAGCGGCGGCGCGAGACCTCCCGCGGCAGCAGCTCCTGATCGCCCTTGCCGAGCGCATCGTGCAGACCCGCGGCCGCGGCGGCCTCGATCCGCGCGTCCGTGTCCGCCGAGCACGCCTCATCCACGACCGTCGCGATGCCCGTGCTCTCGCGCACCAGCCGGGCGAGCGTCGCCTGGTCGCCCGTGTACCTGCCGAGGATGCGGACCGACTGCAGCTCGCGGCCCTTCTGCGTCTCGCGGAAGAAGATGGCGGAGCGCCGCACTTCCTCGGCGACCGCCGTGCCCAGGCTCTCCGGCTCCGGCGGCAGCCGGACGCCCACGAGGCGGAACTGGTGCAGCCGCGCGCCCTCGCACAGCGCCAGGGCGAAGCCGTCCCGGCGCAGCAGCAGGAACGCAGCAGCGCCGCCCGCGGCCGACCGCGTGCCCGCGGACTCGCGCATCAGGCGGACCATGAGCGCCGCCGGCGCGGAGCAGACCGAGGTGACGCGCACGCCCTCCGCGGCGAGGCGCTGCACCAAGCCGAGCACCAGGGATTCGCGCGCCG
>DYIW01000088.1:6280-13546 GCA_020723465.1 Phycisphaera mikurensis | reverse complement strand
GCCGCGGACACGAGGCGCCGCGCCGTCTTGCTGCGCCGCGCCGGCGCGCCGGCCGGCGTTACCATCTCGACGGACTCGGCGAAGAGCAGGTCGTCCTGCGGGAGCTGGGCGAGCTTCACCATCTCGCGCAGCACCAGGGCGGTCGCGTCGATGCCGCGCACCGCCGGCGTTTCGAGCACGCGGTGTTCGAGCCAGCTCCCGGGCAGGCCGATGACCACGCTGCGCGCGCCTGCCTGCCGCGCCAGGCTGAGCGCCGCGTCGGCCAGGCGCTCGGCGTGCGCGGCGGAAGCGGGGTCTTCGGGTTCCTCGACGTCGATGGCGCCGGCGATCCGGGGCGCGTTCTTGCCGCGGCGCGGCACGGCCACCGCGGTGACGCGAGATGTCCCCAGCAAGAGGACAAGGTGGTCATGGATCGGGATCCGGCTGGATGCGGAGTCCATGCAATCTCGCTTCATGGCCCTCTGGACACGGAATCTTATCGGCCGGCAGCCCGGTCGGACTGAAGCGATTTCTCGCGCGAAGAAGAGAACTCGGAGGCGAAGCTGCGGGGAAGTGGGAGCAGACGCCACCTCATGTGTGCGCCGAGTACGGCCGGAGCCCGAACCGCTTGCGAAGCAGGCGGAAAGCGGCGATCCTGGCGGGTCGAGGCGCACGGACCACGCGGGAGCGCGGCAGGCCGTGACGGAGAGAAAGCATGCGAGCTGCCTCAGGTCTCGTGCAGGCCCTGGCCGCTGTGGCGCTTGGCGCCGCGGTTCTGCGGGCGGAAGAGACGCCGGCGTCCGTGGACCTCCGGCCGCAACTCGAGGACTGGGGCCTGGTGCCGCGCAGCCAGGGAGCGCGCGGCACCTGCTCGGTATTCGCCGCCGCCGGCGCGCTCGAGTTCGCCGTCTCCCGGCACACCGGCCGCGGGACCGCCCTCAGCGTCGAGTTTCTAAACTGGGCGTCGAACGCCGTGCTGCGCGATCCGAGGGACGGCGGGTTCTTCCACGAGCTGCTGCGCGGCTTCGAGGAGCACGGCGTCTGCCTGGAGGAGGACATGCCCTACCAGGCTGAGTTCGATGCCGCGCTCGCGCCGGCCGAGGCGGCGGTGGCGAGGGCGAAGGAGATCCGTGCCCTGGGGCTCCGGGTCCACTGGATCAATCCCTGGAAGCCCGAGGCCGGCCTCTCGGACGAGCACCTGCGCGAGATCAAGGCCGTGCTGGCCCGGGGCTACCCCGTGGCCGCGGGTTCGAGCCACAGCCGGCTCATCGTGGGCTGCTTCGACGATCCGGAGCAGCCCGGAGGCGGCGCCTTCGTGATGAAGGACTCGGCGGCCGCGGCCTACATCACGATGACGTACGCCGAGGCGAAGGTGCTGATCGGCGACGTGTTCTGGGTGGAAGCGCCGGGCCGGGCGCCGGAAGGCTGGGAAGTCGTGGACGGCACGCCCGGGGCGCAGGGCCTGGCCAGGAAGGCGCGCGACCCGGCGAGCGGGATCACGTTCATCCTGGTGGAGCCGGGGACGTTCCAGATGGGATCGGCGGAGGACGAGGTGGAGATGGGAGATTCGTTTGCCGACGAACGCCCGCAACACGAGGTGGAGATCACGAAGGCGTTCTACCTCGCCGAGACCGAGGTGACGGTGGGGCAGTGGCGGGAGTTTGCGCGGAAGACGAAGTACCGGACCGACGCGGAGGAGACAGGTGAGGGCGGGGACACCGTCAACGCTGCCGGGGATGGTGTGGAGATGCGCAAGGATGCGATCTGGTCGAAGCCGATTCCGTTGCACGATTACGAGTTCAACGACCTGCATCCGGTGACGCAGGTGTCGTGGAACGACGCAAGCGCCTTCTGCGAAGAATACGGCTACCGGCTGCCGACCGAGGCGGAGTGGGAGTACGCCTGCCGCGCGGGCACGAGCACGGCGTACTGGTGGGGCGAGAACGAGTCGGACGGCCAGGGAACGGGGAACTTCGCGGATCAGGCGGCGAAGAAGAAGTTCACCCGCTGGACCGTGTTCTCGTTTGACGACGGACATGTCTTCACGGCGCCGGTGGGCACATACGCGGCGAACGGGTGGGGCCTTCGGGACATGCTGGGGAACGTATGGGAGTGGTGCGCGGACGTGTACGACGAGCGCTACTACGACCGTTCGCCCAGGGAGGACCCGCTGAACGCCGGGCGCGCCGGCGGCGGGCCGCGTTCGCTCCGCGGCGGATCCTGGCTCTACGATCCGATGTACTGCCGTTTCGCGCACCGCCTCAGCCTCGACCCCGACGCCCGGTACGACAGCCTCGGTTTCCGCGTCGCGCGCTGACCGGGGCACGCGCAGGGCGGTTCAGGGCTGCGTATCCGGCTTCGCGCGGCTCAGGTTGTAGTCGCCGCGGGCGAAGGCGCGCGCGAGCCAGTCGACCATCGCCGGTCCGTCCATGAGCATGTCCATCTGCCGGGTGAAGAGCACGAGCCGTCCCATCTCGGCCAGCACCTTCTCGATCTCCTCGGCCGACCGCTTCTTCAGGAAGGCGCTCACCGCGTCGCCGTTCCGCTCCACCACGAACTCGAGCCCCTGCAGGATGCGCTCGACCATCTCCGCGCGCAGCGAACGGCGGTCTTCCGTGGCCGCGCCGCCGTGGAAGCGGAAGCCAATGTAGTTGTCGTTGACGCGCGTTCCCGAGTAGCAGTCGAGCGCGGTGAAGTGATATCCGACCCGGCAGTTGAAGTTGAAGTAATCCTCTCCCACGACGGCATAGGCGCGGTTGCCGAGGTCGCGCTCCTGGAGAGACCTCTGTGGCGTCAGCAAGGTGCCGGTGAACACCGAGGCGAGCCCTTTCAGGCTGAGCGGCCGCGGCGCGCCCCAGTGGACGCGCGGATCGAGCAGCCCGCCGAGAAACGCCGCCGCGGGCCGGGACACCACCTGGCGCGGCTCCAGGTGCTTCGTTTCTGCTTCAGCGAGCCCGTCGCCCAAGTCCACGAACCACAGCTCGAAGGGAAGCTGCGCGTGCAGGCGGCGCGCCTGCGTGCCGGCGCTCTCGCCCACTTCCTCGCCGAGGTTGAACATCTCCAGGAACGACATCTCGTGCATGTAGCGGATCAGGTCGTGGAAGCTGCGGCAGCCCTTGGGGCTGAAGTCCCGTGATCGGGGATCGGTGAGGTTGAGCCGGCTGATGAGCTGCGCCGCGGTCAGCCAGATGGGAGCCGCGCGCGCCGAGGAGCGGGCCCAGCCGACCGTCACTTCCTGGTCGAGGAGCGCGCCGACGCGCCCGGCGTAGACCTTGCGGCCGGACGCGTCCACGGTCACGGTCTCGGCCGCGGAGAGCCGGGTGAGCGCGCCGCGGGCGCCGAGCAGCGCCGGCACTCCGTACTCGCGCGCCAGGGCGGCGAGGTGCCCGGCCACTCCTCCCACCTCGGTGACCACCGCCGCCGCCGCCGGCAGGAGGGCCGCCAGCGCCGGCGACGGTTCGCGCGCCACGAGCACGCCGCCGGCGCGGAAGCCCGCCATGTCCTCCGGCTCGTTCACCAGGCACACCGGCCCGCAGCCGGCGCCCGGTCTGGCCGTCTGGCCGCCAGAGAGAAGCACGGGCGCGCTCACCCGGACCCGGGCGCCCGCGCCGCCCCACTCCAGCACCGACAGCGGCCGCGCCTGGAGGATCCAGAAGCGCCCCTCGCGGTCCCGCACCCACTCGACGTCCAACGGTCCGCCGAGAAGCTCCCGCAAGCGCGCGCCCAGCCGGACCAGCTCCAGCACGGCGTCCGCCGGCACGAGCGGCTCGCGCGGCTCCTCGGCGTCCAGGTCGCGCCGGCGCGGTCCCTCGGGACCCAGCTCGAGGCAGTGATCCCGGCGGCCGAGGCTGCGCACGTTCACCACCGGCTGCTCTCCGCTTCTGGCCGCGTACACGTCGGGGTCGATGGAGCCGTCGCCGAGTCCGAGCCCCAGGCCGGGCACCGCGCTCACCAACATCAGATCCTCGCTGCCGCCCACGGGATCGCGCGTGTACAGCACGCCGCTCGTGACCGGCGTGATCATGACCTGCACCAGCGCCGCCATCTCGGCGTCGGCGTCGGCCAAGCCCTGGCGCCCGCGGTAGGCCAGCGCTTGCGTGGCGAACAGCGAGGCCAGGACCTCGCGATAGGCCCGGGAGACCTGCTCGGGGCGCACGCCCAGCCTGGTCTGGTACAGGCCGGCGAAGGACGACTGCGTGTCCTCGCCGAGGGCGCTGGAGCGGATCGAGAGGCTCGCCCCGCCCTGCGCCTGGGACAACTGCGCCGCGCGCTCGATCAGCTCGCGCTCGAGATCCGCCGGAAGTTGCAGGCGCTCGAACTCGTCCGCGATGCGGCGGCTGAAGCGTTCGAGCGCCTCCCACTCCTGCCCTTCCACCTGCAGCGCCCCCTTGCGCAGCGTGGTATCGAGGCCGGATTCGTCCATGACGCGGCGGAATGCCGCCGTGCTGATGACCAATCCGGGCGGCACGGGCAGCCCCTCGCGCGCGAGCTGGGCCAGGTTGGCTGCCTTGGCGCCGCAGAGGTGCTCCATTCCCGGCAGCACCGACTCCAGCGGCAGGAACGGGTTCCGTGCCTCGCCCCCGGCCTGAGCAGCGAGCAGGTCATCCGCCTTCAGGCGGATCTCGATGAAGGGAGCCAGCAGATTCTGATAGCGCCCGCCGCTGATCAGGTTCATGTGGCGGATCATGAGCAGCACCTTGGCGCTGGCGGCGATGTAGCGCGAGCGCAGGAAGTCCAGCCCCAGGTAGCCGCTCTCGTCCAGGCGGTTCTGGATCTCCGCGATGATTCCCAGCACGTCGTTGTTGGCGCGCAGCAGGTGCTTGAAATCGTCGAACCGCGCCTTCAGCTCGGCGAGCTGCGGCTCCGTCGTCGCCGCCGGCCGGCCTCGCAGGACGTTCAGGGCTTTCTTGAGCCGGTTGAGCAAGGAAGCCGCCATTACCCTCAGTCCTTGTCGGGGATCCTCCCGAACAGCCCTACCGGTCCCAGGCCGCGCCCCGCGTTCGCCTGCTTCGGGGCGAAGCGCCGCAGGACGAAGCGCGCGGCGAGCACCGTCAGGAGCGCGCTCGGCAGGAACACCTGGCAGAAGCGCCACGCGACGGCCGACGCGTCGAAGTGCGCCCACCAGATCGCGATGGTGAGCGACGTGAGCAGCAGCAGGTCCATCAACGCCACGATGATCAGCCTGCGGAAGTCCACGGCCGTCCTCCCGTCACTTCTCGCGCAGGCTCTGCTTGGTGACGTTCATGACCTTGTGCGCCACCAGGGTCGAGCCGTCCATGACGAACGCGACTCGGATCTCGTCGCCCGGCTCCGGAGGAAGGCCAACGCTGGCGCGCGACAGGTCGAAGACCGCCGCCTCGCCCGGAATGGGATTCAGCTCCGGTTGGCTGTTGGACAGCTCGAGCGCCTTGGCGGCGGCGTCCATTCTCACGCAGACGCCCTGGTACACCTGGCCGCGTGTATCGTTGCCGCAGCCGCCGGCGGCCAGGAGCAGCAGCAGGCAGCAGGACCGCAGCGTCTTCATTTGTCGACTCCCACGCGTTCGACCGGCTGCGGGCAGGCGCGGCGCTTCTCGCGCAGCTCCTGGGCCGCACCGCGGAACATGATGATCATAATGTGCACGCAGATGGCGGTGATCGCGCCCAGGATGATGAATGTGGCCGCGGTGGTGACGCCCATCTGCTTGAGGATGATCGACACCATGCAGGCGAGCACCGCGAAGCCGAACATCAGGCGGATGCCGTAGCCCATGGCGTACTTGGTGGCCACGGTGCCGATCTGGGCGCCGACCGCCGCGCCGCACAGCATGACGAACACCGCCACCAGCTCGATGCGGCCCTTGAGGCTGTAGGTGAACGCGCCGTACAGGCCGGAGATCATGACCTCGAACAGGTCAGTCCCGACGGCCACGTGCGTGGGCGCGCCGATGAAGTAGACGAGCGCCGGCATGCGCAGGAGTCCGCCGCCGATTCCCAGGAAGCCGGCCAGGACGCCGGTGATGAAGCTGATGAGGATGGGCAGCCACATCGAGCAGTAGATGCCGGCCACGCGGAAGTGGACCATCGGCGGGATGCGGATCTTGTGCAGGCTGGGCGCCCAGTTGATGCCGCCGGTGGCGCCGGTGTGGCTGGGATCCTGGCTCTTCTTGCGGCCGCCCACGGCCTTGCCGTAGTCGTAGAAGACCATGAGCGCGATGAGGGCGAGGAAGACCACGTACACCCAGCGCACCACCGGCCCGATCTCGCCGAGGCGCTCGAGCCACATCACGACCTGCGCGCCCACCTCGATGCCCGCCATCGTGCCGACCAGCATGATCAGCCCGAGGCGGTAGTCCACGTTGCCGAACTTCGAGTGGCGCATCGTCGAGATCATCGACTTGCCCGCGATGTGGGCGATGTCGGTGCCGATGGCGAAGGCCATGGGGAAGCCGAGGATGTTGAGACCGGGGGTCACCATCCACGCGCCGCCCATGCCGAAGAAGCCGCCGATCACGCCGACCGCGTAGCCGATGAGCAGGAGGCCGGGCCAGAAGATGTCGACGCCCGCGATGGGCATGTGCATGTACAGCCAGTCCATGTGCGCGTGCTCCTGTCAGTGTTCCCGCTGCGCGGTCTTCTTGTGCCCGAGGTCGATGCCGATGCGCTTCATGATCGCGTCCATGAGCAGACCCAGCGTCCCCCCCAGGATGGTGGTCAGGACCACGGCGTGGATCGCGAACAGCCACAGGTCGTGGTTGTAGAGGTCGGCGAGATAGCGGTTGAACCCGCCGAGCACGCGCGTGTCCGCGACCACCACGAGGTCGGTCGCCTTCTCGCCTCCGGCCCGCGTGACGGGCGAGAGGAGCAGGAGGAGCGCGCCAGACCACGCGCCCAGCTTGAATCGAAAGGCCATGACAGGGCTCCCAGAGATGCCGTACGTCTCGCCGGCGCGGGCCGCGGCGGGGCCCGGCCAGCCGGCGTTCACGACCAGCTTCGGGAGGTCGGGCGCCAGGCGGAATGAGGGAGGAACCTCAATCGCGTCCGGGCGATCCCTCAGGCCTCCCTTCCCGCCTTCCCGGCCCGCTCACCGGCCCCAACTGTCCGGATCCACCAGCCCGCGGCCGATCGCGTACTTCACCAGGCCCACGACGTCGTGGCGGCCGAGCTTGGCCATGAGCCGCGAGCGGTGGTTGTCGACCGTCTTGGGGCTGAGGTGGAGCTTGGCCGCGATCTCCTTGTTGCCACAGCCTTCAACGATCAAGAGCAGGACCTGCCGTTCCCGGTCGGTCAGCTCCTCCTGCGCGGCGAC
>DYIW01000088.1:0-6270 GCA_020723465.1 Phycisphaera mikurensis | reverse complement strand
ACTTGGTCGCGCGCTGGCATGCGGATGAACTCGTCGACGATGTGCTGGGCGACGGGCGAATCCAGGT
This sequence comes from Phycisphaera mikurensis, assembly GCA_020723465.1. Taxonomy (GTDB): domain Bacteria; phylum Planctomycetota; class B15-G4; order B15-G4; family JADJEK01; genus JACQZJ01. Next base: position 6,203 of record DYIW01000088.1, on the reverse strand, counting down.
AGCACTCGCCGTTCAAGACCGCCGCCACCGCCGAGAGCAGCTTCTCGCCCGCCGAGTCCTTGAGCACGTAGCCGCGCGCACCTGCCTTCAGCGCCTCGAGGATGAACATCTTGCGCGAATGCACGCTGAGGATGACGACGCGCGTCTCGGGCAGCTCCTGCATCACCTGCCGCGTGACGTCGATGCCCGAGAGGCCCGGCATGGAGATGTCCATGATCGCCAGCTTCGGCCGCTCCTGGCGGATGAGCCGCAGCGCGTCCGGGCCGGTGGCGGCCTCGGCCACGATCTCCAGGGAGTCGTTGGCGAGCAGGACCTGCTTGATCCCTTCGCGGAAGATGGCGTGATCGTCGCACACGACCACGCGCACGCGTTCCTTCATGCCGCGTCTCCCAGGTCCACCTCGGCCTTCAGCACGGTGAGGCCGGGAGCGGACTCGATGCTCAGCCTGCCGCCCACCAGATTGAGGCGCTCGCGCATGCCCAGGAGCCCCAGGCGGCGCGGGTCCGAGGCCGGGTCCAGCGCCTCGGCCACGTCGAAGCCGCCGCCGAAGTCGCGCACCTCGACGAGCACTTGGGCTTCGCCGCTGACCAGGCGCACCTCGGCGCGGCCGCTGCCCGAGTGGCGCACGACGTTGGTGAGGGCTTCCTGCACGAAGCGGAACAGCGTCGTCCGCACGTTCGGGGGAAGCGAGGATTCGTCGACCTCCTGCAGCGAGTAGTCCACCTTCAGCCGTCCCGAGTCGGCCAGCGTGTCGCACAGATCCTCGAGCGCCGGCACCAAGCCGAAGTTGTCGAGAATGGCGGGGCGCAAGTTGTACGCCAGGGAGCGCGTGCGATCCATGGCCTGCTGCGTGAGCTGGATCTGGCGCTCCAGCTCGGCGGCGGCTTCCGGGCGGGAACGGGCCAGCGCCTGCAGGCCGAGCTTCAGCGCCGAGAGGATCTGCCCGGTTTCGTCGTGCAGGTCGAGCGCCAGCCGTTTGCGCTCCTCCTCCTGGGCGTTGATGAGCTTGCCCGAAAGCTCGTGGATGCGCGTGTCCGCCAGCACCTGCTGCGTGACGTCGCGGGCCACGCCGCGGCGGCCCCGCAGCCGGCCCTGCGCGTCGAACAGGCCGCGGCTGTGGAGCGACAGCCAGCAGCGGCCGCCACTCTTCGTGGCGTAGCGCAGCGCCAGGATCGACATGGGCTGGCCCGCGGTCAGGCCGGTGCGGAACGACTCGAAACGCTCGCGGTCCTCGGGCCCGACGAACTCGCGGTGCGTCTTCCCCAGCATGTCGGCCGGCCGGAAGCCGAGCACCGCCTCGACCGCCTTGCTGACGAACGTGAAGCGGCCGGCTTCGTCCACCTCGTACACGATGTCCGGCAGGTCCTCGACCAGGTCGCGGTAGCGGGCGCTGGTGGCTGCCAGGTCGGCGGTGCGCGCGCGCACTTCGGTCTCGAGCGAGCGGGCCTGCTGATCGAGCTGCCAGAGCAGGCGCTGTTGCGCGCGGTAGCGTTGGTACAGGAGCAGCGACAACAGGAAGACGGAAAGCAGCAGGAGCGAGAGGAAGAGCAGCAGGCTGCGGAACAGGGCGCGGGCCGGCGCCATCGCCGCCTCGTACTCATGCAGCACGACCATTGTCCAGCCAATGCCCGGGACCGGCGCCGCCGCGCCGAACGCGCGGACGCCGCCGTCCGCGGTCGCCGTGATGAGCGCTCGCGCGTCCTCGGTTTCGCTTCCGGCCTCGTTCGACAGAAGGCCGCGGGCGAGCGACTCGAGGGTCTCTTGCGGCAGGCTGGCGCCGGCGAGTCCGGCCGCGAGCAGGCTCCCTTGCCGGTCGAAGAGGAAGTAGCTGCGCCCGGGCCGCGAGATCAGCCGCAGCAGGAACTCCTCCCAGAAGACGGACGGCTGGTCGATGCCGAGCGCCGCCTGCGGTGATCCGCCGTCCATCAAGACCGGGACGCTGATGCGGATGTTTCCTTCGACGCCTGAGCCGAGGAGACCGGAAACGCGTCGCTCCGCGGGCGGCGGCGCGGCAGTGGCGCCGGCGAGCGTGGCCCCGGGGGGGAGCACCGCCAGGAGCGAGCCATCCGGGTTCGCGAGCCAGGCCGCTGCCACCTGACGGCCGAGATCGGAGAGGGGCTGGAGGAACGGGCGCAGCGCCGCTTCATCGCCCAGCGCCAGCGCCGCGCGCAGGCTGGGCCGCGAGGCGATGACCTCGAGGAGGCTCAGCAGTCCTTCCTGGTGATCGGCGATGAAGCGCGACGCGGACTCGGCCTGCACCCGGTCGGCCGCGAGCGTCTCGCTGGTGGCCTGGGCCCGCAGGGCGCGGAAGACCACGAAGCTGTACGCCACTCCCAGCACGATCAGCACGGCGAGCGCGCCGACGGCGGCGAACAGCGTCCCCCGCGATGGCAGATCCACTTTCGCGCCGGCCTTCGCCACGAGAAACCTCACCGCTGGTGCGTGGTCGAACGGACACTCATTCTGCTGGCTTCAAGCCGTCGGGCACAGTCCCGGCCCTGGCCTGGCGATAGAATGGCGGCGTCAAGGTGGAGATTCCTGCGAGAGGAAACAGGACGATGAGCAGCACGCGGAAGATCGACGCGCTTCGGGGCGTGGTCCTGGCCGCTGTCGCGGCGCTGGCGGGGTCGTGCGCGAGCGAGCTGGCGGAAGAGGCCGGCCCGGCGAGCCCCGCGGCGGGAAAGGTCCCCGAAGGCTGGGAGGTCGTGGACGCCGCGCCGGGCGCCCAGGGCTTCGCCAAGAAGGCGCGCGACCCGGCGACCGGGATCACGTTCATCCTGGTGGAGCCGGGGACGTTTCTGATGGGCTCGCCTGATGGAGAGGTCGAGGCAACGCGGCTCTCCTTGCGCGAACGTCCCCAGCACGAGGTGGAGATCACGAAGCCCTTCTACCTTGGCGAGTCGGAAGTCACTATCGGGCAGTGGCGGCAGTTCGCTCGCAACACCGGATATCGGACCGAAGCTGAAGAGACCGGAGAAGGGGGATGGACCGTGAACGCAGCAGGGGACACGGGGGAGTTGCGCAAGAACGCCATCTGGTCGAAGCCGCTGCCGGCGCACAACTACGACTTCGACGACCTTCACCCGGTGACGCAGGTCTCGTGGAACGACGCCCACGCCTTCTGCGAGGAGTACTGCTACCGGCTCCCGAGCGAGGCGGAGTGGGAGTACGCCTGCCGCGCGGGCACGACCGGGGCCTTCTGGTGGGGCGCCGAGGAAGCTGGTGGCGAGAGCAGAGGGAACTTCGCGGATCAGGCGGCGAGGAGCAACTTCCCTGAGTGGAAGACGGTGCTTCTGTTCTCGTTTAACGACGGCCATGGGCTCACGGCGCCGGTGGGCACGTTCGCACCGAACCCGTGGGGCTTCCGGGACATGCTGGGGAACGTGTGGGAGTGGTGTGTGGACGTCCTCGACGAGCGCTACTACGAGCGTGCGCCCAGGGTCGACCCGCTGAACGCAGGAGGCGCGGGCGGCGGGGCGCGTGTTGCTCGCGGTGGCTCCTGGGGCGACGGTCCCTTGCTCAGCCGCGCTGCGTGCCGCCTCGGCAGCCTTCCCAACAACCGGTACAGCATGCACGGCTTCCGCGTCGCGCGCTGACCGCGGCCCGCCGGGCCATCACGGGCCGGCGCAGGGCACGGCGAGCGCGCCGACGGCGGCGAACAGCGTCCCCCGCGATGGCAGATCCACTTTCGCGCCGGCCTTCGCCACGAGAAACCTCACCGCTGGTGCGTGGTCGAACGGACACTCATTCTGCTGGCTTCAAGCCGTCGGGCACAGTCCCGGCCCTGGGCGCGGCGCAGAATCGTCCTCGATCCGAGTGGCTCGAGGAGGCTCCTGGTCGCGCGCTGAGCGGGGGGTCCTGGCGGTAGGATGATGGGGCCGAAGCGGAGGCTTCTGCGAGAAGGAACGGCAAGGTGAGCGAGCAGCGGAAGGCCGTGGGATTCGCCGCATTCGTGACGTTGGCCGCGCTGGCTGCCGCGGCCGCCTCGTGCGGCGAGCACGAGACGGAAGCGCGCAGCGCGGTTCCACAAGGCTGGGAGGTGGTGGACGGGACGCCGGGCGCCCTGGGCTTCGCGAGAAGGGCGCGCGACCCGGCGACCGGCATCACGTTCATCCTGGTGGAGCCGGGCAGGTTCGAGATGGGCTCGCCGGAAGGCGAAGCGGACGGGCACGGCTTCGACGAGGGACGCCCGCGTCACGAGGTGGAGATCACCAGGCCGTTCTATCTCGGCGAGACCGAGGTCACGGTCGGGCAGTGGCGGGCGTTCGTGAAGAAGACGGGCTACCGCACCGAGGCGGAAGGCGGGGACGGGGGCATCACCTTGGGTGCCGGCGGCACGACCTGGGAGAAGCGCGCGGACGCGATCTGGTCGAGGCCCCTGCCGCTGCACCAGCACGAGTTCGAGGACGCGCATCCGGTCACGCAGGTGTCGTGGAACGACGCGCAGGCGTTTTGCGACGCATCCGGCTATCGCCTGCCGAGCGAGGCCGAGTGGGAGTATGCGTGCCGCGCGGGCACGGGCACCGCGTACTGGTGGGGCGAGACCGAATGCGGCGGCAAGGGCAAGGGCAACTTCGCGGACCAGGCGCTGAAGAGGACGTTCCCCGGCTGGAAGTGGGCCACCTTCTCGTTCGATGACGGCCAGGTGTTCAGCGCGCCGGTCGGGACGTACGCGGCGAACGCGTGGGGCTTCCGGGACATGCTGGGGAACGTGTGGGAGTGGTGCGCGGATGCCTACGACAGGGAGTTCTACGCGCACTCGCCCGCGGCCGACCCGCTGAACACGAGCGGCGGCGGTGCCCGGTCGCTGCGCGGCGGCTCCTGGAGCGACCATCCGTGGTTCTGCGGCTCCGCCAACCGCCTGGACTGCGTTCCTGGCAGCCGGGCCGGCTTCGTCGGCTTCCGCGCCGCGAGGACTCCCTGAGTCCCCTCACCCTTTTCCCTCTTGCCCTCTTCCTCCCGTTCCCCTCCGCGTGTGCGGGAGCCACGGGAACGGGCGCGATGCGCGTGAGGGTCTTCTCCTGCGCGGCTCTGGCCGTGCACGAAGCCGCGGCGCGAAGCGCCGCGGCGGAATGGCTCCGGGATTGCGCGAAGACCACGGCCGAACCAGCCGCTGACGCGGACCTCCTTGCCCTTCCGCTTGCCGCCCCCGCCGCCCGGAGAGGCCGGATTGCCGACATTGGGCGAGTAGATCGCCCTCGGCGACACGGAGGTGACGGTCGGCCAGTGGTACGAGTTTGCGCGCTGACCGCGGCCCTGCGGGGCGTTCAGGACTTCGCTTCCGCTTTCGGGCGGCTCAGGGTCGTAGTCGCCGCGGGCAACTTCGCCGCACGACCAAGAAGGGGCGCTCGAACAGGCTCTTACTCTGATGAGTTCGAGTCCTCGGGCACGGCGCCCGCCGCCGCCGGGCCTCAGGAAGGCCCTCGACCGGGCGGCCGCTCCGGTTGCGCCGCCGGTCGAGCGCTGCCGGGCCACAGGCCGGGTTCGCCGGGAATGCGGTCGGGCCCCGGATGGTAGGGTGACGGAGCCACCATGTCCGATCTCGAGGGAGGCTCACATGGGCTTGTTCTGGGACCTGATTCAGCAGAGCCAGATTAGCCGGCAGGAGAGCCGGGCGGCGTCGCTGCAGGAGCGCGTGGCTCGCCTGGAGAAGGAGCTTGACGAGACGCGCCTGATCCAGCGCCGGCTGCTGGACCTCCTGGAGAGGGAGTTCGGCCGCGACCTGGATGGCGACGGCAAGGTCGCCTGAAGCGAAGGAACGGGCCGTGCCGTGGCTTGCCGTCACCGGCCGGCGCGCGGCGCGGCGGGTGCGTCCGGGAACGAGCCCTTGCGGACGTTGAAGAAGACGAGCTCCGGCAGGCTGGTGAACATGCCGCGCAGCGAGCGCGTGAGGTGTGCGCCCCGATCCAGCGGGGCCAGCAACAGTCCGCCGGCGGCGTGGGCGCCGGCATAGAGCAGGTTGGCCGACCCGAGCAGCGGCCGGGGCGTCACCACGTCGTCGGTGAAGAAGAGGAAGACGTCGTCCGTGCCGGCCCGCGCCGGCGAGTACAGGGTGGAGGTCAGTGTGTTGCTCTCGCGCAGCCACGCGAGCGGGCCGTGCCGCGCGTAGAGCTGATCGAGCTGCCGCAGCCGATATGAAGGCAGGGACTCCGTCTCGCAGGACGGACAGGCCGCCGCGAGCGCCGCGGGCAGGCGACAGGGGA
>DYIW01000087.1 GCA_020723465.1 Phycisphaera mikurensis | reverse complement strand
GGCCCCCCCGGCGCTCGCAACGCGGCCGCGGGGGATTCCTGCTCAGGCTCTGAGCTTCCAGAAGATGCTCGGGCAGCTTCAGGACGCGGGCAACAGCACGACGCTGGCGCACTACCTCGACCTGCTGGGCGGCGCGGGCATGCTGGTCGGGCTGCAGAAGTTCGCGCGCTGCGGGCTGCACCGGCGCGCGTCGAGCCCCAAGCTGCTCGTGCTCAACACGGCCCTCATGAGCGCGGCCACGAGGTCGACTTCGTCCTGAGCCGCGGGACCAGGATCGTGGCCCTCGAGGTGAAGAGCGGCGCCCGCGCCGCGCGCCAGTTCGGCCTCGCCGCCTTCGCCCGGGCCTTCTCCTTTTCCCGGACCCTGCTCCTCGGGGATCACCTCATCCCCACCGAGGAGTTCCTCTCCTCGCCCTCGGAGCGCCGGGTCCAGGGTCAGGACGCGCAAGGGCGGTCAGGAGCGCCAGCACGAGGGGCGCGCCAATCAGCGCTTCCCGGGTCATCGCGCGCATCTCGCGGGCACTCCCTCGTTCCCCACAGACGCTCCACCGGCGTTCCTCAAGAGACTCCCAGCGCCGCCGCTGCGAGCAGGTGAAGCGATTCCGTGCCGAATGCGGTCGAAGTTTCGTGGAGGATGCCGCGACCTATGGCGCTTTCCGCGCATCCTGGTGGAGTCAGGCTGGATCGATGGCGTCTTGAAAAGGGAGCCGTCCGATGGCGAGAAAGCTCGCGCGCGTCGCACCGGGAACGCGCGCCGCGTTCTATGCGCCACTGTGGCGCGGATCCCGCGGGCGGCGTGCACGCTCGCGCCTGGCCGCGCCGAGCACAAGAAAAGAAGGGAACGTCCATACGTCGAACACGAGCAGGGAACCGGCGCGCGTGCGGGCTTCCTGCTGCTCGCCTGCATCAGCCTTCGCCCAAACCGAGGGAGACCACCGATGAGCACGCACCAGCATCCGCACTCACGAGGAGGCGGCCGCAAGGCCACGCTGATCCTGCCCGGCAGGGACGGCGGGGGCTTCCTCACGCTGCCGCTCGCCAAGGGCAAGTGCGTCACCGAAGTACCGAGAAGGCACGCTCGCCTGCTCACGACCATGAACCTGGCCTACGACGAAGACGTCTCTCTCGACCTGCCGATGCGCGGCTGGCGGAGCGCGGAGGTGCTGTGCCAGGCCATCTGCCGCGGCTTCCCGTCCGCCTTCCTCGACGCGGAGTACACCATCCACCGTTACGTCTCCGCCATCAAGGCCGCGCTGCAGCAGGCAGCGGGCAGGCGCCTTCTGGCCGAGGAGCTGTTGATCGAGGCCAGGCGCGGCCTGGGCTTCCGCATCCGGCCGCCCGGGCTCGTCATCCGCCGGCCGCGGGGACACGAGCGCGGCCAAGAGCGCGGCTCCTCGAGTTCGACGAACTGAGCGTCGCTCCTGGACGAAAGGGCGAAGTTCGGAGTTCGAGGCCCTCGCTGGCTCGATCAGCCCAGGTGAGAAACCTGCGTGAGCGCTCGTCGTGCTCACGAGCCGGGAGCGTCGCCGCGCACCATCCGCTCCATACGATCAAGGAAGCCGCTGGCGTCCACCGGGGGGAGCATCCCAGCCGCGAGATGTCCGGGGACCGCGTCCCGGAACGACCGATCGGCGAGGAGCGACGCGAACTGCTCGCGAAGCCACTCGTGCACCGGCTGCGTTCCCGTCGCGACGTCCGCCAGCAACGAGGGGTGTCCCGCGAGCACGGCCAGGATGTCCTCGAGATCGTGGCTTGCGAGGAAGTCCCGACCACCTCGGCACGGATCGAAGAAGGCGAGCAGCTTCGTCGCAACGAAGTGGATCGGGGAGATCACCCGGATCTCACGCTGACCGTCGAGCCGCACTCGCGTCGCAGTGCGGACCGCAGCAGGGTACCAGCGGTTCACGAAGCCGAGGACCGACCCTTCCACCGGAAGGAAGTCGACGAGAACGCCGTCGACTTCGTAGCGGCAGATCGGGGCGCCGGGATCGTCGAGGAGGTCCCGCACCTTCGCCCGTGCGCGAACCCGCATCACGAACGAATCGAACGCTGGCCTGGACAGGGTTTCGACGATGAGGTCTACGTCCAGGGTGGGGCGGAAGTCGACGACCGAAGGTGTGAAGTCGTAAAAGGCGGCAGCCGACGCACCGGCAAGGACCACCTGCTCGAGATCGTCGCCGAGCGCGCGAGCCACGACCGTCACATTCCGGAGGATCGCGTCACGAGCCATCACTCTGCATCCTCCTCCGCAGCTCGCCGAGCGCCAGCTTGCGCTCGCGCGCACGTCCGAGCCGCAGGGCGTCGACCAAGGCGAGCAGCTCGTGAAGAAGGGGATCCGCGAGGGCGATCCGGGGAACCGTGCGATAGAGAGGCTGGACGGCCGCGCCCTGCGCCGGGCCCGAAGGATGTGGCCAGACCAGCGGCTCTTCGCTGGCGACAAGCCGGACGAGGGGCGGGGCCGAGTGCGCGGTCGGCACGCCCACCGAGCGAGCGCCCGGTCTCGCGGGGAAGACGAAGCGCAGGCCGTGCTCCAGGAACTCGAGAAGCGGCGCGATCAGGAGCGTCCGCTTGTCGCCGGCCAGGCCCGCTTCGCGCAGCCGGCGGATCGCCGCGTGCACTTCCGAGGGACTCATCATGAGTTCCTTGGCAAGTTCCGCGTAGGCAACCGGCCCTTCGGGCCGGGCCAACCGCAACGCGACGACGATGTCCTGACCTCTCATGTCTCCATATTCGTGATTCGCGAATCGCGAATCAATCGAAATCACATGTATTTACACGAGTGCGTTTGGTTCGAGCCTTGATCGAGGGCGCCCCCCTACCCCGGCGGCGCGGCGCCGGAATCGAGCCGGCGGTAGACGTCGGGCCTGCGGTCGGCGAGGAAGCTGAACTGGGCGCGCGCGCGGAGAACGGCGGCCGCGTCCACCTCGCCCGACACCAGCGCCGGGACGTCGCTTGCGGCCGCGAGCTCGGCCCCGAACGGATCGAAGAGCGCGGAGTCGCCGGAGTGCGGCTCGCCGTTGACCACGCCCACGCGGTTCACGCCCAGCACGAAGCACTGGTTCTCGATGGCGCGCGCGCGCAAGAGCACGGACCAGGCATCGCGCCGCCTCCTGGGCCAGCTCGCGATCACCACGAACAGGTCGGTGCGCGCCGCGGCCGCGCGGAACAGCTCGGGGAAGCGCAGGTCGTAGCAAATGAAGGGCGTGACGCGCAGGCCCTCGACCGTCGCGCTCGCGAGCGCCTCGCCCGCCGAGTAGTGCGCGGGCTCGCCGCCGAGCGTGAAGGGATGGATCTTCTGATAGTGGAGACGCTCCTCCCCGTCCGGCGCGTAGAGCGAGCAGGCGTTCCGTGGCCGCGGCTCTCCGGGCTCGGCAAAGCCGCCGAGCACGAAGGCGCCGTGCTCCTCGGCCAGGCCGCGCAGGAAGTCCCGCGTGGCACCGGCGTGGCGCGACATCTCTTCCGCGCGCATGGAGAAGCCGGTGGCGAACATCTCGGGCAGCACGATGAGGCGCGCGCCGCCCCCGGCCGCGCGCAAGGCGAGGTCGGCGGCGCGGCGGAAGTTCTCCTGCGGATCTTCCCAGGCCACGTCGAGCTGCAGGCCGGTGACGATCACGGCTTGATCCTCTCCAGGCGCTCGGCCGCGCGCTCGAGCGTCTCCATCTTCTTGCAGAAGGCGAAGCGCGCCAGGCGCCGGCCTTCCTCTGGCGCGGCCGCGTAGAAGGAGCTGGGCGGGATCGCCGCCACGCCGTGCTCGGTGACCAGCCAGCGGGCGAAGGCGCGGTCGTCGCCCGCGAACACGCGCTCGAAGCCGGCGAGCACGAAGTAGGTGCCGCGCGGCACCGTGACCGTGAAGCCGGCGCGCGCGAGCGCGGCCACGAGGAAGTCCCGCCGCGCCTGGTACTCGGCGCGGAAGGCCCGCAGGTACTCCTCGGCGTGCTCGCGCAGGGCGACCGCCATGGCCGCCTGCAGCGGCGCGGCCGTGGCGTAGGTCACGAACTGGTGCGCGGCCTGGGCGGCGTCCACGAGGTGGCGCGGGCCCGTGGCCCAGCCGATCTTCCAGCCGGTGAACGAGTAGGTCTTGCCCGTGCTCGAGAGCGACAGCGTGCGCTCGCGCATGCCCGGGAGGCTGGCCAGCGGCACGTGCTCGGCGTCGTCGAAGACCAGGTGCTCGTAGACCTCGTCGGTGAGGGCGATCAGGTCGTGCTCGCGGCACACGGCCGCGATGATCTCGAGTTCCGTGCGCGTGAACACCTTGCCCGTGGGGTTCATCGGCGAGTTCAGCAGGATGACGCGCGTGCGCTTCGTGACGCGCGCACGCAGCTCCTGCTCGTCGAGCGCGAAGTCCGGGAAGCGCAGCGTGACGTAGCGCGGCACGGCGCCGGCGAGAGCCACGACCGCCGGGTAGCTGTCGTAGAACGGCTCGAACAGGATCACCTCGTCCTGCGCGTCGAGCAGGCCGAGGAGCGACGAGGCGATGCCCTCGGTCGCTCCCGAGAAGACCACGATCTCGCTCTGCGGGTCGTACTCCAGGCCGAAGTGGCGCTGGCGCGCCCAGGCGATCGCCTGCACCAGGTCGAGGCGGCCGCGCGAGCGCGCGTACTGGTTCTCGCCGGAGCGGAGCGCGCGGATCGCCGCCTCGACGATCTCGCGCGGTCCCTCGAAGTCGGGGAAGCCCTGGCTGAGGTTGATGGCGCCGTGCTCGTTGGCGAGCTGCGTCATCTCGGCGAAAATCGACGTGCCGAAAGGGCGGAGCTTCGAGCAGATCGCGCTCGCGTCCCGGGTCGGCTTCTTGCGGCGGCTGGTCACGGCAGAGTCACTCCCGCGCGCTTCGCGATCTCGCGCGCCAGGGCGCGGGACGATGCGCGAGGCGCGCCGGCCAGGAAGATACTCGGAAGGACCGAGCCGGTCGAGGCTGGCGGGCGCGTGCGCGGCGCGGCCGGGCGCTCGCTGCGCGGAGTGTCGCGAAGTTGTCACTCACGGAAGGACAACTCTGCTGGGTATTGTCCTTCTGGGAAGGACAATCCTGCGGAAGAAGGAGGTCACAAGACTCCGGCACCCGCCGCGCCCGGGCCGGCCTCTTGCGCCGGGCCGGCGGTACGAAACGTCGGGACTTGTGTATAATCCCCGACGTTTTGTATCATGCTCAGGCATGCAAGTGACGAGCAGGGATCGAGCGCTGCGACTGATCGATGTGAAGGGTCTCGTACGCCCGAAGGACCTCGAGGCCCAGGGCATCTCGCGGGCGCTGCTCTCACGGCTGGTGAGGGAAGGGCTGGTGGCCCGGCAGGCACGGGGGATCTACGCCGCAGCCCGGCACGAGCCGACGGCCGAGCACACGCTCGCCCACGTCGCCAAGCGCGTGCCCGAGGCGGTCTTCTGCCTGCTCACGGCGCTGCGCTTCCATGCCCTGACGACGCAGTCCCCGGCAGAGGTGTGGATCGCGCTGCCGGAGAAGGCGCGCCGGCCGCGGCTCGACTACCCGAGACTGCGGATAGCGCGCTTCTCGGCAGCCGCGCTGACCGAAGGCATCGAGCGGCACCGGGTCGAGGGCGTGAAGCTCCGGGTCACTTCCCCCGCCAAGACGGTCGCCGACTGCTTCAAGTACCGCAACAAGGTCGGCGTCGATGTTGCTGTCGAGGCGCTGCGCGACTTCGGCCACAAGCACCGCGGCGGCGCCAGCGATCTGGCCCGCTTCGCGCGGATCTGCCGCGTCTCGCGCGTCATGCAGCCCTACCTGGACGCGATCGCGTGAGGCGAAAGATCAAGGCCAACCTCGCGGGCCGGTGGACCGTGGCGGTGAGCCAGCGGTTCCGCTACAAGCCGTACCGGGCCTGCAGCGTCGCCACCCTCGTCTCCGCGGCGGTGACTGGCAGGATCGAAATTCGACAGGAGGCAGCATGAGCCGCGTCCCCGTCGCGGATCGGATGCTTGGTTGGGCGCGGGAGCGTGCCGGGCGCAGCACCGAGAGCCTCGCGGGCAGATTCCCCAGGTTGGCCGCCTGGGAGGCGGGTCAGGCGCAGCCGACATTGAAGCAGCTCGAGGACTTCGCGGCGGCCGTGCATGTCCCGGTCGGGTACCTGTTCCTTCGAGAGCCGCCCGACGAGTCCGTGCCGATCCCCGATTTCCGCACCCTGGAAGACAAGCCGATGCGCCGGCCGAGCCCGGACCTCCTCGACACGGTGTACATCTGCCAGCAGCGGCAGGACTGGTACCGCGACTTCGCGCGTCAGATTGGCGAGAAGCCGCTGCCGTTCGTGGGCTCGTTCCGTGTCGGCGACGACGTCGTCCTCAGCGCGGGGGCGATCCGCGACGCCCTCGGCTTCGACCTGGAAGCGCGGCGGCACATGCCCACGTGGACCGACGCGCTGCGCCGCTTCATCGAACAGGCGGATGCGGTGGGCGTGCTGGTAATGGTGAGCGGGGTCGTCGGGAGCAACAACCGCCGCAGACTTGATCCAGTGGAGTTCCGCGGCTTCGCGCTTGCCGATCCCCTGGCGCCGCTCGTTTTCGTCAACGGTGCTGACACCAAGGCGGCGCAGATGTTCACGCTGGCGCATGAGCTGGCTCACGTCTGGCTCGGCGAGACGGCGCTGTCGGACGCGCATGCAGCGGATGCCCCCTCTCAGGCGGTGGAGCGTTGGTGCAACCAGGTTGCTGCTGAGCTGCTGGTGCCGCTGAACGCGTTCCGCGAGAACCACGACCGGCGCGCCAACCTCCGGTTGGAATTGGATCGCCTGGCGCGGCGGTTCAAGGTGAGCACCCTGGTCATCCTGCGGCGCATGGCCGACGCGGGAACCCTCCGCGGCGACGCGTACTGGACGGCCTACGAGGATGAACTGGATCGCTTGCGGCGCTTGCCAGGCGGAAGTGGTGGAAACTTCTTCCTGACGCTGGGGGCGCGGGCAAGCAGACGATTCGCGCGCGCTCTGGTGGTCAGCACGCTGGAGGGCCGCTCCTCATTCACGGAGGCGTTCCGGCTCCTCGGTTTCCGGAAGATGGCGACCTTCCGCAAACTGGGGCAAAGCCTGGGCGTGGGGTTCTGATGGCCTACCTGCTCGATGCCGACGTCTTGATCCGGGCCAAGAACCTGCACTACGGGTTCGACTTTTGCCCAGCCTTCTGGGATTGGCTCGTCGAGCGCAACGCCGACGGCACGGTGTTCAGCGTTGAAAAAGTCGGTGACGAGGTTCGCGCCATCGCGGACGAGCTTTCGGACTGGGCGGCAGCGCGTGGCGGCGGGTTCTTTCTGCGTCCGGACGCGGCGGTGGTCCCCTCGCTGGCAGAAGTCAGCGCCTGGGCATCGGGGCAGCACTACGAGCCCTCGGCGGTAAGCACGTTCCTTCAAATCGCCGACTACTACCTGGTGTCGCAAGCGCACGCTGGCGGACACGTGGTCGTGACGCACGAGGTGCCTGCTGCCTCGCGGCACAAGATCAAGATCCCGGATGCCTGCATCGGGCTGGAGATCAAGTGCATGACGCCCTACGAGATGCTGCGCGTCGAGCGTGCGCGCTTCGTGCTGGGACCCCAAGGAAGCCCATGACCCCCGACACCTCCGAGCCCTCCTTCGCGGAGACAATCGACTGCGGGCTGCTCGGGCATGGCCCGGATGCGTGCGCGGGAGCCGCCCGCGTTCCCCTCACCCGGCGGTCTTCGCCACGGCCGGCCGGCGCTCGGTCACCCAGACGCGCAGCTCCCAGAGGTCGTCCAGGAGCTTGGTGTCCGCCTCGACCTTCACCTCGGTGACCTTGAGCAGGTTCGACTCGGATTCGAGCCACCAGATGAACGCCGCGACCTGCTCGCGCGTGAAGGCGATGCGTTCGTTGCGGTTCTTCTGCCAGCTCAGCTCGTACACCGTGTCCTGGAAGCCCTGCGCGCCGGATGGAGTCTCCTCGCGCGGCCGCTCCACGTTCGGGCCGCGCGGCATCTTCGCCTTCTTCGCCTGCCCTTCGAAAAAGGAGTTGATGCGGTTCAGGGCCAGATTCTTGAGCCAGAGGTCGGCTTCCTTCTCCTGCTCGAGCACGCCGATGTTCTTGCTGAGCTTGCTCACGTCGCGCAGCGTGATGAGGCCCTTCTTCACGTCCGACTCCGCGTCCGCCACGAGCTTCCGGAGGAGGAAGTGCGAGCCGATGCCGAGCGCCGAGAGGATGAGGCAGCTCCAGATCACGATCTTGGCGAAGTCGAGCTTCTTCATCAGAACTTCTCCCTCTCCGGATAGACCACCCGCAGGCCGGTGAAGTCGACGTGGTCGTCGAAGGTGGTCGACTTGCCGGGATCGACGCGCGCGATGCCCTGCATCTCGCCGAGCGCCTCCTTCAGGTCGTCGAGCGCGGACGCGGTCTGCACGCTGCCGTTCAGCTCGATGTACGGCTCGCGCTGCTTGCGCAGGGCGATGGTCACGTCCTCGATGATGAGCTTGCCGATGCCGCCCATCTTCGCCTGGACCTTCTCGAAGGCCTCACGCCACAGCGGCAGGACCGAGTTCAGCTCGGGGATGGCGCCGCCGCGCCCGAGCTCGCCCTTCAGCTCGTCGGCGCGCGCGGTGAGCTTCATCTTGATGTAGTTCAGGCTCTTCAGGCTGGGTTTGGCGTAGCTGTCCGGCAGCGCGGCGTTCTCCCGCCCCACCGCCTTGACCTGCTGCTCCTTCGCCCACCGATGGAGCTGGTACATGTCGGACTTCTGCTCGCGCACGAAGAAGGGCTTCTTCACCCACAGGTCGCGCGCGTCCAGCAGGTTCTGCAGCAGCACCAGGCACATGAGGAAAAAGCAGAAGTAGATGAGCGGCTCCTTCACCTGGTCGAACTTGCGCGCGTAGCGGCACTCCTCCTGGCGGAAGTCCACGCCGCCGGCGTCGTGCCCGGCCAGCTTGAAAGCCAGGCCCAGCGCGGTGAGGATCTCCGGCTCGGCCTCGGCCGCGGCCTTCTCGTCCAGGTCGTGGCCGACGCGCTCCAGGAGCTTCAGCGGCTGCAGGGGCACGTTCACCCCGAGCTGCGCCGCCACCGCCTCGGCGAAGCCGGGCAGGACGCTGCCCGGACCCGTCGTGTAGATCACCTCGATGTTCTCGGGCAGGCGCGTGGTGGAGAGCGTGCGCCGCACCTCGCGCGACACCCGGTTGAAGAAGTCGTCGGCGCGCGCCAGCGCCAGGTCATGAGCCAGCTCCGCCGGCGCCTTGGCCGTCTCTTCCTTCTCCTCGCTGAGCGCCGAGGCCACCGGCACGACCAAGTCGTCCTCGTTCGCGCCCGGCTGCTTCAAGAGCGCCGGCGTGCGGCCGGCCAGCTCCTTCGGGTCGGCCTCGAGGTCGCCCGCCAGACGCGCGCTGATCGAGTCCGACCCGAGGCGGATGGCGCGCCCCAGCACCAGCCGGCCGCCGGAAACGAGCAGCACGTTGGTGTTCTTGCGGCCGCAGTCGAGCAGCATGAACGCCTTGTGCTCGCCGGTGTAGCCGAGCGCCGAAAGCGCGTTGAACGCGGCCATCACGTCGAGGTCGACCTGCAGCGGGTCGATGCCGGCGCGGCCGAGCACCTCGAAGCGGTTCAGGAGTTGGTCCTTGCGCGCGGCCATGACCATCAAGTGGCTCTTGTCGCGCTCGGTCGTCATCCGGTAGAAGCTGACCACCACGTCGTCGATGTCGCAGTTCAGTAGGTGCGACTCGGCCTCGTACTTGATGACCTTCCTGATCTGCTCCTCGCCGGTGAAGGGCAGGTCCATCTCGCGGAACACCGTGAGCGCCGAGTCCCACGACATGGCGGCCGGCTCGCGCGAGAACTTGCCCTCGCCGAGCGCCTTGTCGATCACGCTGCCCGCCTCCTTGTCGAGGAGGTACGAGCCGCGCGCCTCCTCCGGCGGCTTGAGGTCGACCTTCTTGAAGCGCACGAGCTTCAGCTTGCGCGCCGAGCCCTCGGCCTCGAGGATGCGCGCCTGCGCGCTGCCGAGGTCCAGTCCGACGTAGTTCGCCATCTCGTCCTCGCCTGGGCGGGCTCAGCGCCCGAGCTGCAGATCCTCGTCGAAGCGCCGCCGCTGCTCGCCGTCGTCGAGCACGAGGCGGATCTCCTCCTGCGTGGCGCGCCGCGCCGCCTGGATCTCGTCCTTCACCTGGCCCTCGACGCCGTCGAGCACCGTGTCGATGCGCGCGCGCTCCTGGTCCAGCAGGTCGCGGATGCGCGCCACCTGGTCCGGCCGCAGATCGTACTTCTCGGCGAGCGTTCCCAGATAGGTCTCTTCCTGCGGCGCGCCGCGCCCGCTGGCGAACATGCCGGCGGCGAAGCCGGCCGCGAACATCAAGAGCCAGCCGAGCACGACGGTGAAGCGCAGGGCGTTCACGGCCGCCTCCCGAGGAAGCGCCAGGCCAGGAAGTCGTGGAGCTGCCCTTCCGCGCCGGCGCTGGCCCGCAGCTCGTCCTCGATGGTCCGCACCTTGAGGATGGGGTCATCCTGCGCCTGCACCTTGTCCAGGCCGCCGGCCACGGCAAACAGCGAGGCGCAGAGCAGGAGCGCGGCCGCGGCGGCCAGGCGGCGCGCCAGCGGCAGCACGCGGGCCGCCGCGCCCGAGCGCGCGCGCGCGCCGGCCACGCGCTCGAGGATGCGGCCGCGGAGGCCTTGTGGCGCTGCGGGCGGCGCGGCGGCGCGGAGCGCGGCGCGCAACCCGAGCAGCGCCTGCTCGAGCTCGCGCGCCTCGGCCGAGCCGTGGAGCAGCCCCTCCAGCTCGCGCGCCTCTGCCGCCTCCAGCCGGCCGTCCATCTTCAGGCCGATGAGGCGCTCCAGGCGGTCCTTCGTTTCGTCGTTCATCGCTTCACCTCTCGGATCCGGGCCTGGCGACGAGGTCGCCGCAGAGCGCGCGCAGGCGTTTGCGCGCCCGGTGGATGCCCGACTCCACCGTTCCGACCGAGCAACCGAGCACGCGCGCGATCTCCTCGTACTGCAGGTCCTCGTACTCGCGCAGCACCAGGAGCGTGCGGTCGCGGACGCTGAGCTTGCCCAGCGCCTCGACCACGCGCTCCGCAGCCTCGTTGTCGGTGACGGACTTCACCGGGTCGCCGTAGCCTTCGGCCGCGCAGCCATCGAAACTGTCCTCCTGCTGCACGAACCTGCCGCGGCGCCGCAGGCTGCGCAGCGCGTCGAAGGCGGCGTTGCGCGCGATCGACACCAGCCAGGTGTAGAACGACGCCCGGAAGTCGAAGCGTCCGATCGCGCCCACGGCCCGGACGAACACCTCCTGGGTCACCTCCTCGGCCTCGTCCTGGTTCCGCACGATGCGCGCCGCCACGCGGAAGATGCGCTCGTGGTACCGGTCGATCAGCTCGGTGAAGGCTTCCTCGGAGCCGGACTGGGCTTGCAGCACCAGTTCGCGTTCGTCCTGCGGTCCGCCCATCAGTCGACCATGCGGCTTCTTCGACGCCGCGGCCCGGACTTCCTTCCCCGAAACCTGCTCACTCGAAGGAGTTCCCGGGCGTCCCGCTCCCCTTGAGCCAGGACTCGAAGGTGTGTCCCAGCTTCTCGGCCTTGGTGCGCAAGTACCGCTCGTTGTTCGGGTTGGGAGTAATCTCGATGGGCACGCGCGACTCGATGGTGAGGTCGTAGCCCTTGAGCGCGTGGTACTTGCGCGGGTTGTTGGTGAGGAGGTGGATGCGCCGCACGCCCAGCTCGCGCAGGATCTGGGCGCCGATGCCGTAGTCGCGCGCGTCCGCCGGAAAGCCCAGCTCCGTGTTGGCCTCGACCGTGTCCAGGCCCTTGGTCTGCTGGAGCTGGTAGGCGCGCAGCTTGTTCTCCAGGCCGATGCCGCGGCCTTCCTGGCGCATGTAAAGCAGGACGCCGCGCCCCTTCGCCACGATCGCCCTGAGCGCCATGTGGAGCTGCGCGCCGCAGTCGCAGAGCATGGACCCGAGCAGGTCGCCGGTCAGGCACTCGGAGTGCACGCGCACCAGGACCGGCTCCTGGATGGGCGGCGCGCCCGCGTCGCCCACCGGCCGCGGGATGCCGAGGCAGAGGGCGAGGTGCGGGCGTTCGTCGATCTTCGAGCGGTAGACGTGCAGGTCGAACTTCGCGCCAAAGTACGAGGGCAGCTCGACCGTGACCGTGCGCTCGATGAGGCGCTCGTGGTGGCGGCGGTACTCGATGAGGTCGGCGATGCTGCACATCTTGATGCCGTGCACGCCTGAGAACTTCTCCAGGTCCGGCACCCGGGCCATCGTCCCGTCGTCGTTCATGATCTCGCAGATGACCCCGGCCGGCTTGAGCCCGGCGAGAGCGGCGAGGTCGACGATCCCCTCGGTCTGACCGGCGCGCACCAGCACGCCGCCGGGCTTGGCCTTGAGCGGGAAGACGTGGCCCGGCCGCACCAGATCCTCGGGCTTGGCGTCGTCGGCGATGGCGGTCTGGATGGTCTTGGCGCGGTCGGCGGCGGAGATGCCGGTCGTCACGCCCTGGCGCGCCTCGATGGTGACGGTAAAGGCCGTGCCGAAGCGCGACGAGTTCACCGGCGTCTGCAGCGGGAGCTGCAGGCGGTCGACGATGGCCGGGGCCAGCGCCAGGCACACCAGCCCGCGCGCGTGCTTGACCATGAAGTTGACGACCTCGGGCTGGACGAACTGCGCGGCGCAGCACAGGTCGCCCTCGTTCTCGCGATCCTCGTCGTCGCACAGGATGATCAGCCGGCCGGCGCGCAGCTCCTGCAGCACCTCGGAGATCGGACTGAAGGGACTGCCGCCGGTGGAGGTCATGGCTCGCGTTCGTCCTCGTTCGCGGGCTCGCCGTCCTCGGGTTCGTCGCACCCGTTGGCCGGTTCGCCGTTCTCCTGATTGCCGTCCTCCCAGGCGCCGTTCTCGCCGTTCAGCGGCTCGCCCTGCACCGCGCGCGGCGATTCGCCCTCGGTGTCCTCCTTCACCACCGGCACGACCGCGACCAGGCGGTCGCCTTCCCTGAGGGAGATGAGCTTGACGCCCTGCGTGCTGCGCCCGACCAGCGACACGCTGTCCGCGGCGATGCGCACCACCATGCCGCCCTCGGTCATGAGCATGAGGTCGTCCCCCTCGCGCACGGCGATGAGCGCCACCACGTCGCCGGTCTTGCCGCTCACCTTCAGGCTGATGATGCCCAGGCCGCCACGGTTGGTGACGCGGTACTCCTCGAAGGGCGTGCGCTTGCCCAGGCCGTTCGCGCCCACGGTCAGCACCGCGGCCGTGGCGTCCACCACCACCAGGCTGACCACGTGGTCGTCGTCCTTGGGCTTGATGCCGACCACGCCGCGCGCGTTCCGTCCCATGGGCCGCACGGCGGTGAGCGGGAAGCGGATGGCCTGGCCCTTGGCCGTGCCGAGCATCACCTCGTCGTCCTGGCCGACCACGGCCACGCCCACCAGGGCGTCGTCCTCGTCCAGGCTGATGGCGATGATGCCGCTCTTCTTGGGGCGCTTGAAGGCGGCGAGCGCGGTCATCTTCACCACGCCGCGGCGCGTGGCCATGAACAGGTAGCCGCGGCTGAAGTCGCGCACCGGGATCATCGAGGTGATCTGCTCGCCCTGGCGCAGGGACAGCAGGTTCATGATCGAGCGGCCGCTCGACTGGCGCGTGAGCAGGGGGATCCTGTGCACCTTGAGCCAGTGGAGCTGCCCGCGGTCGGTGAGGCAGAGGATGTAGTCGTGGTTCTGCGCCACGTAGAGGTGCTCGAGGAAATCCTCGTCCTTGGAGCCGCCGCCGGTGACGCCCATGCCGCCGCGGCCCTGGCGGCGGTAGGTGTCGAGCGGCAGGCGCTTGATGTAGCCGCGGTGGCTCACGGTCACGGCCATGGTGTCGTCCGGGATGAGGTCCTCGTCCTCGAGGCTGTCCACCGGGGCGGTGACGTCCGTGCGGCGCGCGTCGCCGAAGCGGCGCTTCACCTCGCGCACGTCCGCGCGGATCAGGTCGTCCACCAGGGCCGGGTCGGCCAGGATGGCGCGCAGGCGCGCGATCTCCTCGACCAGGGTGCGGTGCTCCTCCTCCAGCTTGCCGATCTCCAGGCCGGTGAGCTGCTGCAGGCGCATCTGCAGGATGGCGCTGGTCTGCGCCTCGGACAGGCCGAAGCGGCTCATGAGCGCCCGGCGCGCCGTGTCGGCGTCGGCCGAACCGCGGATGATCTGGATGACCTCGGCGATGTTCTCGACCGCGATGCGCAGGCCCTCGACGATGTGCAGGCGCCGCTCGGCCTTGTCCAGGAGGAAGCGCGTGCGCCGGCGGATGACGTCGCGCCGGTGGCCGATGTAGGCCTCGAGCATCTCCTTCAGGCCGAGCGTCTTGGGACGGCCGCCGACCAGCGCGATGTTGATGACGGAGAAGGTGTCCTCGAGGGCGCTGAACTTGTAGAGCTGGTTCAAGGCGACCTTCTCGTCCTCGCCCTTCTTCAGCTCGACGACGATGCGCATCCCCTCCTTGTCGCTCTCGTCGCGCAGGTCCGCCACCGCCGGGATGCGGTCCTCCTTCACCGCGCCGGCGATCTGCTCGATCAGCGCGGTCTTGTTCACCTGATAGGGAATCTCGGTGATGACGATCGCGGTGCGGTTGCGCTTCTCGTCCTGCTCGAAGCAGACCCGGCCACGCACGGTCAGCAGGCCGCGCCCGGTGCGGTAGGCCTCGACGATGCCGCGCCGCCCGCAGATGAGGCCGCCGGTGGGGAAGTCCGGACCCTTGACGATCTCGAAGAGCTGCTCGACCGTGCACTGCGGCTCGTCGAGAAGGCGCAGCAGGGCGTCGCAGATCTCGCCGGCGTTGTGCGGCGCGATGGAGGTGGCCATGCCGACGGCGATGCCGCTCGAGCCGTTGCACAGCAGGTTGGGGAAGGCGCCGGGGAAGATGGTCGGTTCCTGGCGGCTGTTGTCGTAGTTGGGCGCGAAGTCGACCGTGTCCTTGTCCAGGTCATCGAGCAGCGCCACCGCGGCCTCGGTCATGCGCGCCTCGGTGTAGCGCATGGCCGCCGGCGGGTCGCCGTCCACCGAGCCGAAGTTGCCCTGGCCCTGGATCAGCGGGTAGCGCATGACGAAGTCCTGCGCGAGCCGCACCAGCGTGGGGTAGATCACGGTGTCGCCGTGCGGGTGGTAGTTGCCGGTCGTGTCGCCCGCGATCTTGGCGCACTTCCGGTACTTCGCGCGCGGCCCGAGGTTCAGGTCGTGCATGGCCACCAGCACGCGCCGCTGCGAGGGCTTGAGCCCGTCGCGCACGTCCGGAAGCGCTCGGCTCACGATGACGGACATCGCGTAGTCGAGGTACGAGCCCTTCATCTCCTCCTCGATGAGGAGGCCTTCCACGCGGTCTTTCTGGTCCGTCATGCGCACGCTCTCCGCGCCTTCCTGGAGAACCCGATATTCTCGCTCATCGGCACCCTGAACACCATCAGATTCGCCGTTGCCAGGCGATCCGACGTCCCGCGTTCAATGGCTGCAATGTCTTTTCTTACAGACTCTTCTGTCCGTCAGCGTGCCGCGCCAGGAAGTCCAGAGCGGGCCTGAGATCGGCGCGCCGCAGCCAGCGCGGCGGATGCTCGACGAGGTCGGCGAGAGCGGGGTTTCCGCCGCGCACGAGCGCCTCGGTCAAGGCGGCCATCTCTCCGAGGACCTCCTCCAGCTCGACGTCGAAGAACGGCCGCCCGCGCGCGGCGCCGGTCTGGTTCAGCAGCCGCGCGCGCTCCACGAGCACGAGCGCCTCGTCGAGGCGCGCGCGGGAAAGAGAGCGCCCCCAGCCGGAGCAGAGGGCGTCGAGCACGGCGCCGCGCGCGACCGGGCCGAGGTCGGGCGCGGCGCGCTCGAGGAGCTGCCAGCTCGTGCTCGCGCCGCCCTCTCCCGGCGCGCCGCGGTAGAGATCGGCCTCGGCCAGCAGGGCGCGGGCCAGCATGTCGCCGGGCCGCAGCGCGGCCGCGACCTTCAGGGCGCGCTCGGCGCGCGCGTCCTCCCCGTGTTCGAGGAAGATCACGCCCGCCCCGCGCACGGAGGCAAGGGTCAGGGCGCACAGCGCGCCGCACAGGACCAGCGCCGAGACCGCGACGATCAGGCGGCGGAACAGGCGGATGCGGCGGCGAAAGCCGGCCAGCAGGTCCGGCTCCTGCTCGACGAAGGCGCGACGCAGGAAGTCGGTGCGGTTGGCGATGCTGAAGTGACGCGGCGCGCGCCGCCGGCGCTCGATGCGGCTCAGGCGCGCGACCTTCTCCAGCGTGAGGATGAAGAGCTGCGGATCGAGCGTGGCCTGCACGCCGAAGACGTCCGCCTCCAGTTCGAAGCGGCGCGACACGTGGTTGAAGAGCACGAACCAATAGAGGGCGAAGAAGGGCAGGTAGACCAGGACCGCGGCCGCGAGCGACACGTCGATGCGGCTCGAGCTCCAGTCCATCACCAGGCCGCCGATCCAGTCGCCGAGCGGCACGAGCGCGGCCAGGAAGGCGAGCGAGAACAGCAGGTAGTACACGGCGTGCAAGCGCCTGCCGTGGCCGACCTCATGGGCGAAGACCGCGGCCAGCTCGTCCAGCGTGAGGCGCTTGCACAGCTCCTCGGTGAGCACCACGTAGCGGCACCAGGGCAGCATGCCGACGATGGCCGCGTTCAAGACCGGCCGGCCCGAAGGCCAGTAGAGGATGTCGCGGCAGCGGAAGCCGAGGCGCTGGGCGAGCTCCTCGAGCCGGCGCCGGAGCGGCGCGCCCGCGACCAGCGGCTTCCAACCCATGCCGTAGCGGAAGAGCACCGGGTAGACGAGCGCCAGCACGAAGAGCGCCAGGAGCAGCACGGCCGAGGACAAGAGCGGCAGGTGGTGGAAGTAGAGACGCAGGGGCGTGTCGCGCGCGACGTCCAGCACCACGATCAGGCCAAGCAGCGGCACGACCACGAGCGCGAGATGCCGGCCCGCGTCGAGCACGGGGCCTGAGACGTCGCGAAGCGGTGCGGCCGCGACGCCGCGGCGGCCGAGGCGCAGCGGCCGGCGCAGGCGCGCGGCCTCGACCAGGGCGGCGGAGAGCGCCAGAAAGTAGGGCGCCAGCACGACCAGGTGGTCGATCAGCACCGTGCCCTCGATCCCCAGCGTCACCACGATCTTCGGCCAGCCGAACACGAAGACCGCCACGGCGTAGAGCGGCAGCGGGCAGACCGCCAACCAGCGCGCGTAGCGGCGGATGTCGACCGGATGGCCGGCGGCGAAGCGGCGGCGCGCGACCAGGAAGAGCAGCTCGGCCGCGGCGAGCGGCAGGAGGCCGAGCGGCAGCGCCAGCAGCAGGCGCCAGAGGCTCTCCTCGGGCATGGCGGTCTTGGCGAAGAACTCCTCGAAGGACAGGCCGAGCAGGACGGCGATGATCGTGGGGAAGACCGCGGTCATGCGCCGGCTCCCCGCTTCACGGCGCCGGCCCCGCGCACTGGAAGGCCACCAGGAAGGAGAAAGCCGCAAACAGCAGGTAGAGGAGGAAAAGCCCCTTCAGCTCGCGCCGCAGGGTGGGCCGCCGCTCCCGGGAAGAGGTCCCTTCGCCGGCCGGCGTGGATCGGGTCTCGCGCACGCTCGCCACTGCCTCGCTCCTGGCCCTGCCGCGCCGAGCATCATAGCCGCGGCGGCGGCGGCGCGCCGCGGTTGGGTTACAATGAAGTGCTTCTCCCGCAGCGCGAACCTGGAGGCGACATGCTTCGCCCGCTCCTCTCCGCCCTGCTGCTCGCCGCGTGGCTCGCGGGCGCCGCCCCGGCCGCGACCATCCACGTGGACGCCCAGAACCCGAACTGCCCGGGCAGCGGCACGCCGGCCGACCCCTTCTGCTCCATCCAGTCCGGCATCCTCGCGGCCGCCCCGGGCGACACCGTGCTCGTCCAGCCCGGAACCTATTCCGAGGACGTCGACTTCCTGGGCAAGGGCATCACCGTGATCAGCTCGGGAGGGCCCGCGCTGACCACGATCTCGGGCACGGGCAGCGTCGTCACCTTCGCCACCGGCGAAGGGGACACCTCGGTGCTCGAGGGCTTCACCGTCAAGGGCGGCGCGGGCACGCTCGTCACCTGGTACTCGGGCACGGCGCTCGCCGGCGGCGGCGTCTTCTGCCAGAACTCCTCCCCCACGATCCGCGGCAACGTGATTGAGCAGAACAGCGCCGCCTGGGGCGGCGGCATCTTCTGCGAGGGCGGGGTGGCCGTGATCCGCGACAACGTCATTGCTAATCACATGGTGGATGGAGGCGGCGGCATCGCGCTGCGCTTCTCCGCCGCGCCGCTCATCGAGGGCAACACCATCCGCAACAACGTCGCGACCGCCTCCTGCGGTGGCGGGATCCTGGCGCTCGGCGGCTCGGCGCCGGTCATCCGCGAGAACGTCATCGAGAAGAACCGGGCCTGCGGCGGCGGCGGCATCGAGATCGAGTCGGGCGGCGCCCTGATCGAAGGGAACGTCATCGACGACAACTACGCGGACGACGGCGACGGCGGCGGCATCGCCTCCTGGGCCTCGATCACTTTCATCGATGGCAACGAGATCACGGACAACCTCGCCGAGTTCGACGGCGGCGGCGTGCGCTTCTCGGGCGGGGACGTCACGATCACCAACAACCAGATCCAGGGGAACCGCGCCATGCCCTGGGGGAACGGCGGCGGCGTGAGCGGCGACGGCCAGAACGCCGTGATCGCGCGCAACACCATCGCCTCGAACGACACCGCCGGCCTGGGCGGAGGCGTGCTGCTCTCCGGCTCGGCCTCGATCCGGGAGAACGTGATCCGGGACAACCTGACGCGGAGCGGCGTGGTCTGCACCTACGGCGCGCCGGCGATCGCCGGCAACGTGATCGCCGGCAACAAGGGCGACGGCGTGGAGTGCCTCTTCACCGGCACGACGCCCTTCCTCTGTGGGAACACGATCACGGGCAACGAGTACGGCGGCGTCTTCGTGGACCAGGGCGCTGCGCCCTGGATCGGCGGCTCGATCGTGTACGGGAACGGCACGCTGCCGCAGGATGAGATCTACCTCGCGGCCGGCACGGCGACGGTGAGCTGGTCGGACGTGCGCGGCGGCTTCCCGGGAACGGGCAACATCGACGCCCTGCCGCTGTTCGTGAACCCGGCAGCGGGCGACTGGTCCCTCCAGCCCGGGTCGCCCTGCATCGACAAGGGAGACCCGGTCGAGTTCTCATGCGGCACGGACCTGCGCGGCACCCCGCGGCGCCTCGACGGCCTCTTCACCGGCGGCGAGCGCATCGACATGGGCGCGCTCGAGTTCAGCCACGTGCGCCTGGCCGCGAGCGTGGATCCGCTCGTGCCGTCCGTGACCATCGAGGTGACGGGCAGCGCCGGCCTGCCGGCTTTCCTCTTCGCCGGGCTCGGGCGCGGGGAGACGTGCATGCCGCCCTACGGGTCGTTCCTGCTGGACGGAGCGCTCCCCTGGATCCTCGTGCCGTGGGGGACCGTGCCGAGCAGCATCACGGTGAACGTGCTGCCCCAGCACCTGACGCTCGAGATCATCCTGCAGGCGGCCGCGCTCGCGCCCGCGGGGGGCGCCGGCAACACGTCGAACGCGGCGGCGATCGGCGGCGCTTGAGAGCGTGAGCAGGAATCCATGCGTCGGACCGAGACCGAGCGAGGACAAGCCT
>DYIW01000086.1:14111-19557 GCA_020723465.1 Phycisphaera mikurensis | reverse complement strand
CGCATTCGGCCCCCCCGGCGCTCGCAACGCGGCCGCGGGGGATTCCTGCTCAGGCTCTGAGGACGCGGAAGCGCGCGCTCACTCCTGTAACCTCAGGGCATGGCCACGCGCGTGCTCTTCGTCTGCCTGGGGAACATCTGCCGCTCGCCGCTCGGCAAGGGCATCCTGCGGCACCTCGCGCGCGAGGCGGGCCTTCAGGACGAGGTCGAGGTCGATGCCGCCGGCACCGGGACCTGGCGCCTGGGCGAGGAGCCGGACCCGCGCTCCGTCCGGGTCGCGGCGCGAAACGGCATCTCCCTCGACCGCGTCCGGTCGCGCCTCGTCACGCTCGAGGACTTCGAGAAGAACGACCTGATCCTCGCCATGGACGCCAGGGTCCTGGCCGAGCTCTGCATGCCCTGTCCCGCCCCGCTGCAGCCGCGCCTCCGACTGCTGCGCGCCTTCGATCCCGAGGGCAACGGCGACGTGCCCGACCCCTTCCTCCTCGACGAGAGCGCCTTCGATTTCGTGTTTGCCATCATCCACCGCTCCTGCGTCCGGCTGCTGGAGCACCTTGCGCCTGGCCGGGGGCGGTAAGATCGAAGCCTCCAGCCGAGCCAGGCTGTCTCCCGGTCCCGGCCCCACGGCCCCCTGGCATGCGCCGCGCCCGCCGCCGACAACCAACAGCCCAAACCGGGTTCTTCCACTGCACGCCCCGTAGCGGTACTCTGCACATGGAAGACCACCACGCCGGACCTAACGCCTGGCTGGGACGAACCTTCCGGAACGAGGGATCCAGGTGCTGCCGGATGATGCACCACGGGATGCGCTACAGGGAATCCCACTCGCACACCAGCCGACCGCACCGTGCACCACGATGAGACGTGACCTATGGGACGAATCCACCCCGACGCCGACGCAGCCTACTTCACCCGCAAGCCCGAGGTCCGCCCGATCGCCCAGTCCTTCCTGTCCGCATTTGATGTGACTCGCGGCTTCACCAAGACCCGGGGCCAAGACCGCCTCGAATGCCTCTACCTTCGCGCCGAGCCGTTCATCGCGGAGTTGATCGGGCTCGAGCGTGAGCTTCTTGTGGCCTACGCTCCCTTCCCCCAACTCCAAGCTCGAACCATCAAGCTTCACGACGACGTCGTCTCAGAAGATCGGATCCGAATCGACCCCGTCGGCACGGTACTCGTATGCGATGATCCGAAGACGACAGCAGTCGCACAGCAGTACCTCATCACCGACCCAGAACGACCTCCTATCGTTGCGATCGCACGTGCCGAGCTCCTGGCTATTCACGACGCTACCGCGCTCCGAGGACTCTTCGTTGAACATCTCTTCCGCCGCGACCTCTTCGCGCTCGAATCACCCCTCCGCACGGACACCACCTTCTTCGGCCGCACCGACATCGTCGCAGAGCTCTTCGACCGCTTCCGCGGTGGCCAGAATTCCGGGCTCTTTGGTCTCAGGCGAATCGGCAAGACATCCGTTCTCTACGCCCTCGGCCGCCGTGCGGAGAGCGGCGAGGTAGCCGGATCTGTCTACGTCGATCTCAGCAGCCCCGGAATCTACCAGCTCCGCTGGTGGGAACTCCTCCAGCGTGTGATGTCTGACCTTGCCAGCCCTCTCGGCCTCCAGCGCGGCGAGCGCTCCAAGGTCAGGGCTTTGACTATCCCTTACGACAACCGATCCGCAGCCGGACACTTCAAAAGCGACATCCAAACCATTGCCGACAAGCTGCCCGGAAAGCGCG
Source organism: Phycisphaera mikurensis (assembly GCA_020723465.1). Lineage (GTDB taxonomy): Bacteria > Planctomycetota > B15-G4 > B15-G4 > JADJEK01 > JACQZJ01. Next base: position 17,819 of record DYIW01000086.1, on the reverse strand, counting down.
TGCTCCTCCTCCTCGACGAAATCGAGCATATTACGTTCGATCTTTCCCCCTCGCCTCACTGGTCAGAGGACTTCCTGCCCTTCTGGCAGACCCTTCGCTCTGTTCATCAAGACACGCGTGGCCAGTTCGGTTACGTGCTTGCCGGCGTCAACCCTCACATAGTCGAAGCCGACCGTGTCGGGCGCTTCGACAACCCCCTCTTCTCGACGACAAGAGCTTTCTTCCTCCGGCCATTCGACTCTCCGACGACGCGTGACATGGTCCGCCGCATTTCGCGCTTCATGGGCCTTCGCGTCGACGAAGTCGTCTTCCACCTCCTTTTCGAGGAGTACGGCGGGCATCCGTTCCTCGTCAGGCAGGCCTGCAGTCAGCTTGCACGGCATGTGCCCACCCGACCCGGACAGCTGACGGCCCCCCTCTTTCAGAACGAGCGCGTGGCAATCGGATTGACCCTTCAGCGTAATGTCCGGCAGATCCTCAACGTCCTCGCCATCTGGTACCCGGATGAGTACGAGATGGTACAGCTGCTGGCACAAGGCGACCCCGTGAGCTTCATCGAGTTCGCGGTCGGAAGCGCCGAGTTCACCCAACACGTCGAAGGATACGGTCTCGTCCGAGACGCGCGGACTGACCCTAGGATATCGCTGGGACTTGTCCGCAGCCACCTTGCACGACAGCCGCGGCGGGCAGAGGAGTCTGACCCGACAGACCAGGAATCCTTGGTGGTCGAGGTTTCCCGACGACGCAACCGTATCGAACGTGCAATGCGGCGATTCCTTCGAGAGGGACTACTCTTTGCTCACGGCAGGAATGCAATGGTCGAGGCCATGGCGGCGTTGCCCGAGGAACGACGCGCCATACTAGCGCAGTTCGGTTACGATCAGATGTGGACTGAACTGTACTTCAATGAGCTAACAGCCATGCTTGATCTTCACTTTTCAATCTTCCAGAAGCGATGGCGAGCGGACAAAGCAGTGGTCATCCAATGGATGAACCACGTAAACCGTTGCCGGTCAGACGCGCATGCCAAGCGACTTGGTGCAGACGACGTGGCGTATCTTCGCGTATGCTTCAAGCGGCTAGAGGAACTCCTTGAGCTTCAGTGATCACCGCCGTCGCGCGTGTGTGGACGCGTCGACGCAGTCCTGCAGGTTCTCCTGCTTCACCTCCGGCGTGCTTCGGAGGCTGCCCTCCGAGGGCACAGGAAGTGCTCATCCAGGTTCAGGTCCGTTGGGTCCGGCGGCAAGTCAGGGGCAGGCGGGCCGCGCTTGTGCTCCTGCGCAGAGCGACCTAAGAGCCAGAACCTCTGGCAGGGGTGAGCGATGCAGCGGGCGCAGGGTGTCGCACGAAGGACTGGGATGACAGACCATGAGCAGCGGGGAACGAGGTAACGTGGGTGAGACCTGTGGCGAGGAGCGGTTCCTCGATGGAGTCGCTCTTCGTCCGGTCACGCTTCCCTCGGGCGGTCCATTCGCTCCCGTGGGCCTGGCGCTCGGGCAGGGCACGCAGCCCCTGGAAGTGCTGATCGTCTCTACCGCCGCGGCGCCGAGCGCGACCGCGCTGCGCTCGGCGTGGAGGGCCCGAAACGGCGGCCGCGCGGCGCCCCTGCTGTTCGTGGCGCTGCACGGCGAGCGGGTTTCCCTGTGCGGCCCGGCCGGCGATGACCCGCCAGCGTACGTCTCCCTGGACCGGGGCCAAGTCGAACGTATCTGCCGCGAGGCGCTCGATCAACCCGACCGCCACGCGGCCCTGCGAGCGCTGCGCGACGTGCTCCCGTCGCTCGAGTCCGACCTTGCCGGCCTGCGCAACGAGGGGTTCCTCGCGACGCACGAGCTGCGTGCGGGCGCAAGGCGTCGCGCCGACTGGGATGAGGCGGGCCGCAAGGCCCGCGGCGCCCTCGCCAAGCATGGCCCGGACCTGCTGCGCGCGCTCGGCTTCGGCATCGAGCGGCACGACGGCGCGACCTCGATCCTGCGCGCGGGCGAGCGCAAGGTCGCCGTTGCCGTGCTGCTCGCGCGGGACGAATCGCCCGACCTCTCGGCCGAGCGCTTCTCCGGCCTGTCCCCGATCTCGTACGCCCTGGCCGTCGCCGATCGCGAGAGGCTCCCGTGGGTCGTCGTCCAGCACGGCGCGAAGGTGCGCGTCCACCCGACGCAGGTCGGCCAGGGTGTGGGACGGCGCGGGCGCACCGAAACCTACGTCGAGTGCCACTCTGGGCTCCTCCCCGACGCGGACGCAGCCTACCTCTGGCTGCTCTGCTCGGGCGACGCCCTCGCGCCAGACGGCACGCTCGAGCAGATGCTCGAGGCCTCGGGCCGCTTCGCGGGCGACCTGGCCTCGCGCCTGCGCGAGCGGGTCTACCAGTCCGTGGTGCCGGGACTCGCTCAGGCCATCGTCCGCGCCCGCGGCCTGCGCCAGCCGAGCGCGGGGGACCTGGCCGACACCTACGAGATGGCGCTCACGGTCCTCTTCCGGCTGCTCTTCATCGCCTACGCCGAGGACAAGGACCTGCTGCCCTACCGCTGGAACGGCCTGTACCAGCGCCGCTCGCTCAAGACCAAGGCGCGGGAGCTGGCGGACCTGGCCCGCAACGGAGCGCCCTTCGACGCCAGCGACACGCTCTGGGAAGAGGTGACCCGCCTCTTCCGCGCCGTGGACCGCGGGAACCGCGAGTGGGGCGTACCGGCCTACGACGGCGGGCTCTTCTCGGAGGAGCGGGAGGTCTCCGCAGCGGGCGCGCTGCTCGCCGGCCTCACGATCCCCAATACCGCCTTTGGTCCGCCACTCTCGGCCCTGCTGCTGGTTGACGGTCCCGAGGGCCTCGGTCCCGTGGACTTCCGCAGCCTCGGCGTGCGCGAGTTCGGGACGATCTACGAGGGGCTTCTCGAGAGCGAGCTGTCGGTCGCGGAGACCGACCTGGCGGTGGACAAGAACGGCGCCTTCCGTCCATGCAGGAAGGCTGAACCGCCCACGGTCGCGCGCGGTGAGGTGTACCTGCACGACGCCTCGGGCGCGCGGAAGTCCACCGGCTCGTACTTCACCAAGTCGTTCGCCGTGGAGCACCTGCTGGAGCGCTCGCTCGAACCGGCGCTCGTCGAACACCTCGGTCGACTCGACGGACTCGACGAGGAGGAGGCGGGCGAGCGCTTCTTCGACTTCCGCGTCGCGGATCTCGCGATGGGCTCCGGGCACTTTCTGGTCGCGGCCGTGGACCGGATCGAGCGCGCGCTCACAGGCTACCTCTCGCGGCGGCGGCTGCCGGCGGTCGCCGGCGAACTGTCGACCCTCCGCGCCGCCGCGCTGCAGACGCTCGGGCCGCTCGCCGACCAGGTCGAGATCGAAGACACGCAGCTCCTGCGCCGCCTCATCGCCCGCCGCTGCATCTACGGCGTGGACCTGAACCCCACGGCGGTGCAGCTCGCGCGGCTCTCGATCTGGATCCACACGTTCGTGCCGGGCCTGCCGCTTTCGCTCCTCGATCACAGCCTCGTGCGCGGCAACTCGCTCGTCGGCATCGGCCGGCTCGCCGAGGTCAAGGAAAAGCTCGAGGAGGGAAGCCTCCCGCTCTTCCCTCTCGACGCGGCTTCGCTGCTTGGCGCGGCGGCCGAGCCCCTGAAGCGCCTGGCGCGGCTCGCCGACGCCACGCCCTCCGATCTGGCGCGGGCGCGCAAGGCGCAGGAGGCCGCGCTGGCCGCGGTGGCGCCGGCC
>DYIW01000086.1:0-14101 GCA_020723465.1 Phycisphaera mikurensis | reverse complement strand
GCTCTGCGACCTGGTGACCGCCGCGCGGCTGGCCTGCGAGATGGTGAAGCTGGACCCCGCGAAGTGGCATGAGATCCGCGACCGGCTGCCCGGATCGAAGGAGCACCGGGCCGCGGCGAAGCGGCTCGACGGGCTCCACACGTTCCACTTCCCCGTGGCGTTCCCCGAGGTGTTCCTGCGCGAGCGGCCGGGGTTCGACGTGATCGTGGGGAATCCGCCGTGGGAGAAGACGCAGGTCGAGGAGCACGAGTTCTGGTGCCGACACATGCCAGGCCTGCGATCGTTGACCCAAGGCGAGCGGGAGAGGCTCTACCAGCAGCTGAAGCGGGAACGCCCGGAGCTGGTTGAGGCCTACGAGGCCGAGGTCCGAGCCCAGGAGGGTCTGCGCGCAGCGCTGATGGCGGGGCCCTATCCCGGAATGGGTGCTGGTCATCCCGACCTCTACAAGGCCTTCTGCTGGCGCTTCTGGAACCTAGTCTGCGAGGACGGCGGGCGGATCGGCGTTGTGCTGCCCCGCTCGGCGCTGGCGGCCAAGGGCTCGACCGCGTTCCGGCAGGAGGTGTTCTCGCACGCCGAGGCTGTGGACGTCACGATGCTCCTCAACAACAGACAGTGGTTCTTCCAGGACGTGCACCCGCAGTACACCATCGGTCTCGTCACCGTCGCCCGCCGCGAGGTCGAGCGCACTCCCGTCGCGCTGCGCGGACCGTACCCGAGCCTCGATCGCTACACGGGCGGCGTCGTCCGCGAGCCGGCCGTCTTCTACGGTGAAGACATCCGGAGCTGGAACGACACGGCGTCGCTTCCGCTCCTGCCCACCGACGACTCGGTCGAACTCTTCGCCCAGATCCGCAAGTCCCCGCGGCTCGACCTCGACGACGGCAAGAGCTGGAGGGCACGGCCAATCCAGGGAGACCTGAACTCCACGACGGGCAAGCCCCTCATGGATCTCAAATCGGATGAGTGCCGGGCGGGCTTCTGGCCCGTCTTCAAGGGCGAGTCCTTCGATATCTGGACGCCCGACACGGGGACTTACTACGCCTGGGCCGACCCGAAGCAGGTGCTGCCTCACCTTCAGGAGAAGCGCCTGCGCGGCGGGCGGAATTGCAAGTCCCCCTTCTCCGAATTCGACCCGCGCTTGCTCCGCGATCCAAAGACGCTCCCGTGTCTGCGGCCGCGGATCGCCTTCCGGAGGATCTCTCGCGCAACGGACACACGCACCATCCGCGTTGCCTTGGTGCCGCCGGAACTCGTCCTGACCGACGTCGGGCCCTACCTCCTCTGGCCCCGCGGTTCAGCACCCGACGAGGCTCTCCTCCTCGGAATGATGGCCTCGCTCGTCCTCGATTGGTACGCCCGTCGCTTCGTCGAGACACATATGGACTTCCACATCGTGGATCCGCTGCCCATCCCCCGCCCGCTGGCCGACGACCCTCTCCGCCGCCGCGCCATCGAGCTGGCCGGCCGTCTCGCCGCTCCCGACGACCGGTTCGCCGCGTGGGCAAAGGAGGTCGGCGTCGCCTGCGGCCCGCTGGCCGCTGATGAGAAGGACGACATGATCCACGAGCTCGACGCCGTCGTCGCCCACCTCTACGGCCTCTCCGAAAAGCACCTCGTCCACATCTTCGAGACCTTCCACGAAGGCTGGGGCTACGACGCCCGCCTGCGCGCCACGCTGAAGCACTTCCGGGACTGGAAGCGGAGGGAGCCCTGATGGCCTCTGGAGCTCGCAAGACTGGGATCGCCGCCGGATCGGTCGCCTTGACCGACGGACATGGCAGAGGTCCGATGCATCTCACGCGCGCGACGGCCAGGAGTCTGGCGAGCGACTCGCAAGCGCGTCAGGCCTACCCTGTTGTTTCGTCGCCGAATGCCGATCTGGCGCGCTAGCTGGGCAGGAACATGATCCGGGTCGACGTTCACCCTGCGCTCTTCCGCTGGGCGCGCGAGCGGGCCGGCCTGAGCGTGGCGATGCTCGCCAAGCGCTTCCCCAAGCTCGACGCCTGGGAGCGCGGCGAGGCGAGGCCCACGCTCAGCCAGCTCGAGAGCTTCGCCAGGGCCACGTGCACGCCGGTCGGCTTCCTGTTCCTGCAGGAGCCGCCGGTGGAGAGGGTCCCGATTCCCGACTTCCGCACGGTGGACAACATCCACGTCGGACATCCGAGCCCCGACCTCCTGGACACCGTCTACATCTGCCAGCAGCGACAGGAGTGGTATCGAGACTTCGTCCGGTCCACGGGCGAGGATCCCCTGGCGTTCGTCGGCTCGGCCCGAGCAGGCGACGACGTGGTGACGACCGCCTCGCGCATGCGGCAGGCGCTCGGGTTCGACCTCGAGGAGCGCCGCCGGATGCCGACCTGGACCGAGGCCCTGCGGTGCTTCATCGAGCGGGCTGACGCTCTCGGCGTCCTGGTCATGTGCAGCGGCGTGGTGGGAAGCAACAACCGCCGGCGGCTCGATCCCGGCGAGTTCCGAGGCTTCGCCATCGCCGACGGCCTGGCTCCTCTCGTGTTCATCAACGGCGCGGACACCAAGGCCGCGCAGATGTTCACGCTGGCGCACGAGCTTGCGCACATCTGGCTGGGCGAGACCGCGCTCTCGGACGCGCAGGCTGTGTCGGTTCCGGACTACGACGTCGAGCGCTGGTGCAACCTAGTCGCCGCGGAGCTGCTCGTGCCTCTCGCCACGATGCGCGCGGAGTACCGTCCGGACTCGCCGCTGCGAGCGGAGGTGGACCGGCTGGCGCGGCGCTTCAAGGTCAGCACGCTGGTCGTGCTGCGGCGGATCCACGACGCCGGCGGCCTCACCCGCGACGAGCTGTGGGCCGCGTACGAACGCGAGCTGGAACGGCTGCGCGCCCTGCCGCGGGGCAGCGGCGGCAACTTCTACCTGACGCAGGCCGCCAGGGTCAGCGAGCGCTTCGCGCGCGCGCTCGTCATGAACACCTTGGAGGGCCAGACGCTCTATCGCGACGCCTTGCGCATGCTGGGCTTCTCGAAGCTCAGCACCTTGCACGAGCTGGGACGGAGCCTGGGAGTGCTCGCCTGATGGGGTACCTGCTCGACGCCAACGTGTTCATACAGGCAAAGAGGTTCCACTACGGCTTCGACTTCTGCCCGGCGTTCTGGGACTGGCTGGTGGCGCGCAACGCCGCGGGCGACGTCTTCAGCATCGAACGGGTCGAGGACGAGATCCAGGCGGGCGGCGATCAGCTCGCGGAGTGGGCCGCCGAGCGCGGCTCCGGTTTCTTCCTCAAGCCCGACGCCAAGATCCTGGCCGCACTGCGGGAGGTCAGCGCCTGGGTCACCGCCAAGGCCTACGAGCCGGCCGCCGTCAGCACGTTCCTCCAAGTCGCCGACTACTACCTGGTCGCGCACGCCCTTGCCCACGGGCTGACCGTCGTCACCCACGAGAAGGCCTCGACCTCGACGAAGACGGTCAAGATCCCGGAGCCATGCATCGGCCTCGGGATCAAGTGCATGAACCCGTTCGAGATGCTGCGGCGCGAGCGGGCCCGCTTCGTCCTCGGGCCATCCGGAGTGGGGAGCTCTGGTCCATGACCACCGCCTCGATCTTCGTCAGCAGCGCGCAGAAGGAGCTGGCCGAGGAGCGGCGGGCGGTCAAGGCGTTCGTCGAGGGCGACCCGCTACTGCGTCGCTTCTTCACGGTTTTCCTCTTCGAGGATCTGTCGGCCGCAGACGCCCGGGCGGATTCCGTCTACCTGGACGAAGTGGACCGCTCGGCGCTGTACGTCGGCCTCTTCGGCAGCGAGTACGGCTTCGAGGGTGCACAGGGCGTCTCGCCGACCGAACGCGAGTTCAACCGGGCCACCGAACGGGGCACGCCGCGCCTCATCTTCGTCAAGGGAACGGACGACCGCGCGCGGCATCCGAAGATGGCGGCGCTCGTCCGGCGGGCCGGGAACGAGCTGATCCGCCGGCGCTTCCGGGACATCCCCGAGCTGACGGCCGCGCTCTACGCGAGCCTCGTCGACCATCTCGAGCGCACCGGAGGGCTGCGCACCAAGCCCTTCGACGCGGCGGCCGCTCTGGACGCGACGCTGCGCGACCTTTCCCGGACCAAGCTCCAGGTCTTCCTCACCCGCGCACAGGCCGTGCGGAGCTATCGGCTTGCGCCTTCGACCACGATGCGTACCGCACTGACGCATCTCAGCCTGCTCGACGCAGGGCAGCCCAGTCACGCCGCGGTGTTGCTCTTCGGGCGGGCGCCCCAGCGGTTCCTGCCGACCTCCGAGGTGAAGTGCCTGCACTTCCACGGGACCGAGGTGCTGAAGCCGATCCCCTCCTACCAGGTCTACAAGGGCACCGTGTTCGATCTGGTGGACCAGGCGCTCGACTTCGTCATGTCGAAGATCGCGCGCCGGGTCGGCACGCGGGTGCTGGGACCGCGCGCCCCGGTCGAGTACGAGCTGCCGCGCGAGGCAGTGGGCGAAGCCATCGTCAACGCGATCACGCACCGCGACTACGCGAGCCACGCCAGCGTCCAGGTGATGCTCTTCGCGGACCGCCTGGAGGTCTGGAACCCCGGCGAGCTGCCGCCCTCGCTGACCCTGGCTGACTTGCGACAGCCGCACGCGTCCATCCCCCGCAATCCGCTGATCGCCGAGCCGATGTTCCTGGCCGGCTACGCCGAACGGGCGGGCACGGGCATCCTCGACATGATCGCACGATGCCGCAGGGCGGGCTTGCCGGCCCCGGGGTTCCGGCAGAGCGGCGGGCAGTTCATCCAGACCTTGGGCCGACGCGCTGCGGCCGCGCGTGTCCGCCGGACCCCGGAAGTCACCCCGGAAGTCACCCCGGAAGTCACCCCCGAAGTCCGGCTGGCCCAGATTGTGGTCGGCGAGATGTCGCGCCGGCAGCTCCAAGAGGCGCTCGGGCTGAAGGACGACGACCATTTCCGCACGGCCTACCTCCAGCCGGCCCTCGAGGCGGGGCTCATCGAGATGACGATTCCGGACAAGCCTCGCAGCAGCAAGCAGAAGTACCGCCGTACCGCCAAGGGCGGGGCAGCAGCAAGGGGCAACAAGTGAAGGATCTCGACGAATCCGACGCCCCGGCCGCCAGGCCCCTGTTCATCGACAACCGCGAAGGAAACACCCTCGCGCGGGCGATCACGGCGCACCTGGCGACCCTGCGGCGCGCAGGGCTCATTCCCGCGGAATTGTGCGTCGCGAGCTGCTACTTCAATCCCCAGGGACTGGAGCTGATCGCCGGGGAGGTGCGGCACGTGCCGCGCGTCCGACTGCTGCTCGGCGCGGACCCGACGCCCGAGGCGTTCCTTCCGCAGCGTACGCCCTACGACCCCACCGAGCCCGAATTCACGCACCGGCGCGTGAGCCAGGGGCTCGCGCGGCTCGAGCGCGGGCTCCGGCAGGATCGCGACCTCCTCCCCTTCAGCCTGGAGGAGGATCGCGCGATCCGGCACCTGCTCGAGTTCCTGCGCTCGGGCCATATCGAAGTGCGCCGCTATGAGGCTCACTTCCTGCACGCCAAGGCGTTCGTGTTCCGCGGCGCGGAGCGGGGGATCCTCGCCGGATCGGCCAACCTCACGCGCGCCGGACTCGAGACGAACCTGGAGCTGGTGCTGGGCCACCACCAGGACCCGCTCGTCGCGCGCGTCGAGGAGTGGTTCGAGTCGCTCTGGCGCGAGGCCCTTCCGTTCGACCTGGCGGCCATCTACGCCGAGCTGCTGGCCGAGGTGCCGCCCTACCTGGTCTACCTGAAGGTCCTCTGGCACCTCTACCACGCCGAGCTGGAACAGGAGGAGAAGGAGACGGGCAGAATCCCGATCACGACCTTCCAGAAACACGGTGTGTGGCGCGCGCGGAAGATCCTCGCCAAGTACGGCGGGGTGATGATCGCGGACGGCGTGGGGCTGGGGAAGACCTTCACGGCCGGCGAGATCATCCGCGACTACCGCGAGCGGCGGCAGCGCGTGCTGCTCGTCTGCCCCGCCAGCCTGCGCGACACCACCTGGGCGCGCTTCCTGAACGACCACCAGCTCCTCGTGGAGTGCCTGTCCTACGAGGAGCTGGCCAACGACTCGCAGCTCGGCGGGGACAGGAGCCGCCTGAAGAACCCGCTCGACGACTACGCCCTCGTGGTCGTGGATGAGGCGCACAACTACCGCAATCCCGACACCGCCAAGCGGGCCGCGATCCTGCGGCGGCTGCTCGCCGGGAAGCGGCGCGACCTGGTGCTTCTGACCGCGACGCCGGTCAACAACTCGCTCTGGGACCTTTACCACCTGCTGCGGTTTTTTATGAAGCAGGACGCCTGGCTGGCCGACCGCGGCGTGCTGTCGATGCGCGAGCGCTTCGAGCAGGCCATGCGCGCCGATCCCTTCAACCTGAGCCCGGACCTGCTCTACCCGATCATCGACGCGACGACCGTCAAGCGCACGCGGCGGTTTATCAAGAAGCACTACGCGAGCGACATGATCCGCGGCCCGGACGGACGCCTGGCGCCGATCCGCTTCCCGAAGCCCGTCGCTCTGTCGATCGGCTACGACCTGGACGCGGCCCTCCCGGGCTTCCTCGCCCGCCTGGAGGAGATCCTCATGCCCGAGGACGGGCGCCCGCTGCTGCGCATGGCCCGCTACCAGCCCGAGCGCTACCCCGCGGACGGAAGCGACGCCGGCGACGACACGGCGCTGGCCGGACTGCTGCGCTCGGCGCTTCTGAAACGCTTCGAGTCGTCGGCCGAGGCGTTCCGGCGCACCGTGGCGCGGATGATCCGGCAGCACGAGATCTTCCTCGATGCGCTCGGGCGTGGCTGGATCGTGTACAGAGAGTTCTTCCGTGAGATGTCGGCGGCCGAGGACGAGGGAGACATCCAGGAGATCCTCGAGGCAAGCGAGCAGGTCGAGGACGCCTCGGCATACGACGTGGCGCGACTCGGCGCGGACGTGCGGTCGGACTTGGCGCTCCTGCGAGAGATGGCGGACCAGGCGGCCAAGGTACTGCCCGAAGACGACCCAAAGCTCGCGGCGTTGGTCGAGACGCTGGCCGAGTGCGCGCGGCAGGCCGACGCGGAGGCGGCCGACGCGGAGGAGGCGCGCCAGAAGCGCAAGGTGCTGGTCTTCTCCCACTATGAGGACACCATCGACTCGATCGAGGAGGACCTGCGGAAGGCGATCGAGCGCGACCCGCGCCTGGCCCCGTATCGCGGCCGCGTCGCGTCAGTGAGCGGGGCCGACGAGCGCGGCGGCGTGGCGCGGGACAAGGCGCTGCATGGGTTCGCGCCGATTTCGACGGGGGCGCTGCCGCCCGACGCCGAGGACCGCTTCGACCTGCTTCTTTGCACCGACGTGCTGGCGGAGGGCATGAACCTCCAGCAGTGCCGGAACGTCGTGAACTACGACCTGCCCTGGAATCCCATGCGCCTGGTGCAGCGGCACGGTCGCGTGGACCGGATCGGCAGCGCGCATCCGAAGGTGTTCCTGCGCACCTTCTTCCCCGACGCGCAGCTCGACGCCATGTTGAACCTCGAGGCGCGGGTGCGCCGGAAGCTCGCGCAGGCGGCGGCCTCCGTGGGCGTGGAGGAAGCACCCATCGAAGGCGGCGCCGAGGCCGAGCGTTCGTTCGCGGAAACCCGGGAGGAGATCGAGAGGCTGCACCGCGAGGACGCTTCGATCTACGAGGCCGGGGGCACCGAGGGAGCAGCCCAGACCGGCGAAGAGTACCGGCAGGAGCTGCGGCGAGCCCTGGAGAGGTACGGCGATGCCATCCAGGACCTCCCGTGGCGTTCCGGCTCTGGGATGCGCAAGGGGAACCGCGCCGGGCACGTCTTCTGCGCGACGATCGGCGACCGCGTCTACCTGCGCTTCGTGCCGCGCGAGGCGGCGGCCGAGGTCGTCGGCGAGCTCGGAACCTGTCTGCGCCTGATCGAATGCAGCGAGCACACGCCGCGGGTCCTGAGCACGGAGATGGCGCTGGCGGCCTACGACGCCTGGGCGCGAGCGCGCCAGGGCATCCTCGCCGCCTGGACCTTCGAGACCGATCCGGCCAACCTGCAGCCCAAGATCAGGAAGCTCAACCGCGAGGTCGCCGCGTTCCTGCGCGCGCACCCGCCGGACGTGGACCAAGAACGTCTCAACCGGGCGCTCGACGCGGTGGAGTCACCCTGGCCGCGGCGGGAGGAGCATGCCCTGCGCGATGCCTGGGGGCGCACATACGCGTCCAACACAGAGAAGGCGAAGGCCCTCGTCGAGCAGATCGAGAGCATCGGAGCCGAGCCTTTCCACGCCCCGGAGCCGCTGCCTCCGATAGCGGAGGAGGAGATCCACTTGGTCACCTGGTTGGCGCTCGAGGCGGAAGAAGCACAGCGAGGCGCCGAGTGAGGTACCGCGATGACCCATGAAGAGCCGCGGCGCCACTGCCTGCTCATCGACGATACCCGACGGGCGGCTCCCCTGAACGTGTCGCTGGACGTTGGGCGCACAGCAGAGCCGGAGATCGGCTCTTTCGCCGGCCGGCGCGAGTCGCGTCGGGTGAGGCCGGCGGGACGGTGCGAATGGCACTCGTGGTCTTTCTGAGAGGGGTCAACGTGGGCGGTCACCGGACCTTCCGGCCCACGACGCTGGCCGAGCAACTGACCCACCTCGATGTTGTCAACATCGGGGCGGCGGGCACGTTCGTGGTCCGCCGGCCAGTCACCCGGGCGCAGGTCCGCGCCGAAGTGGCGCGCAGGCTTCCCTTCGATGCCGAGATCGTGATCTGCGAGGGCCGCGAAGTGGTCGGGTTGCTGTCCAGGAACTGCTTCGCGGATCAACCCGTGCGACCGGACATCGTCCGCTTCGTGAGCATCCTGTCCGAGCGGCCCCGCTCCGTACCGTCGATGCCGATGAGCCTTCCTCCGACCGGCACGTGGCTCCTGAAGATCCTCGCGAGGGAAGGCCGGTTCGTCTTCGGCGTCTACCGGCGTCACATGAAGGTCGTCGGCTACCTCGGCAAGGTCGACCAACTCTTCGGCGTCCCGGTCACCACGCGCAACTGGAACACCATCAACGCCATCGCCAAGGTGCTGGATGTTGCTGCGACCGACTGACACGGCGAGCGACGCCGGGAACCGCGGCGCGACTGGCTGCTCATCGACGACGCGTGGCGCGCCGTCGCGCAAGGTGATCGAGCTGATCGAACAGTTCGTGGCCGAAGGGCTGCCATGAAGATCCGAACCGTCCACCTGAACAACCGGAAGCGCACGTTCGAGGTCGCGACGTGGCGCCAGTCTTTCCCGTTCCCGTACGCCCGCACCGAGCCGGCGCCGAGCAGCAGCGATCCGGTCGTCGACGCCTGGGTGGACGATGAACTCGGTCGCGAGGGTTTCACCTACGCGCTCGCGTCCGGAAAGCAGGGCAGCGTCCACGTCGAGCAGGTGCTCGAGTACAACCAGGATCCGGGCTACATGCGCGACCTGCTCCTCTACAAGCTGACCATCGAGGCGCAGAAGCGGCTCGAGGAGAGCTCCCTGTCGAAGCGGGAGGTCATCCGGCGGCTCGGCACATCGCCGGCGCAGTTGTATCGGCTCCTCGACTCCACGAACTACCGAAAGTCCGTGGACAAGCTCCTACTCCTGCTGCACGTCCTCGACTGCCAGGTGGACCTGGTGGTGCGGGAGAGGAGCGCATGACGGAGATGCGGCCGGGGAACGCCTGCGGCCCGACTGTCCCCCGGCCCGAGGTTCAACCCCGCGGCCCCGCTGAGCCGTGAACTCGGGCCAACTGCGGAGCACAGGATGAGTCCCTTGCGTCTCGCCGTTCCAGCCGTCGCGGCGACGGTCGCCTACTTCGCTATCGGCTTCCTCGGGGAGGGTTGGCTGCTTCGCGAGCACTTCCTGCCGTATCAGGCCGTGTACCGCACGGCCGAGGAACTGCAGAGGTACATGCCCTTCGGAATGGTGGCGCTGCTTCTCGGGAATCTCGCGCTCGCGGCGATCTACGCGAAGTGGTGCGACGGCCGGCCCGGCGCCTCATCGGGACTTCGGTTCGGGCTGCTCGCGGGCGTCTTCGTCGCGTGCGTGCACCCGATACCGAACCTCCTGACCATGAACATCGGACTCCGGCTCGGGATCGAGGTCACCGCGGCCAGCTTCGTGCAGTGGGCGGCAGTCGGTGTGATGCTCGGGTTGAGCTGGCGGCCACGGTGACCGGCCCCGATCCGCCTCCCCTCCCGTGGAAGGCGCCATCCCCGCGCAGCGTACCGTTGGCGATCAGCCGCCCGCCGAAGGCGGGTCCGCTGCATCGGCCTGCTGGGTGGCGTCCCTGTCGCCCTCGGCCAGCTTCTTCCCGAGTTTGGTCGACGCGGCCCTCTGCGAGATGAACCGAACGCGCTCATCGGGCGTCATCTGCCCCATCTCCTGGCTCAGCCTGTCGCGGAGGTCGCGCATGAGCTTCACCGCGTGAAAGGTCTTCGCTCTCATCTTTCCAGACCTCCAGGGGCGACCGGATCTCCAGCAGCGGATAGCCTTCACGAGGATTGACCGCGTTGAATCCGCGAGCATTCTACGCCTCGGGCCTCTCCCGGAGAAGCCCGAACACCCATGCGGCGCCGTCGGGCCCGCCGCTCAGCGCCGCGGCCCCGCCGCGGCGCACGGCGCGAGCAGCGCCCGCATGGCCTCGGGCGTGGCGGCGCGGAGAACGGGGAGCTCGCAGGAGGCGGCCTCGCGCGCGTGGCAAGGATCGCGCGGGGAACCCGTGAGGAGCAGGGCCGAAGCGGCGGTGTAGAGGCTGCCGCGCCGGCGCGCGTGGATGCGAGTCGCTTCGATGAGGACGTCCGGCAGCTCGGCCTGGTCGCGGCGCAGGCCGGCGAGCAGCGCCTCGGCCGCGCGCGTCACTTCCGCGAGCCGGTCGCCCGAAGGCGGCTCCACGCGCAGCACGAGCGTCGCGGGATCGCTCGCGCGGAAGGCCCGGCAGTAGGCCGCGAGCACCGCCTTCCAGTCGCTGCCGCCGCAGGGGTCGGCGACGCAGAGCAGGCGCAGGTCGCGTGCGCCCTCGAGCGCGAGCGGCGGCGCCTCCGCGTGGAAGACCTCCTCGTGCCGCAGCGGGATGAAGTCACGTTCCGGGTCGAAGCCGTGCTCCAGGGCCAGGCGCGTGGCCGGATAGGGCCCGAGCGGCCCGGCGTAGCCCCACTTCTCGCAGAACCACAGCCAGTTGTCGCGCAGGAGCGCGCCGTAGTCGATGCGCGAGGAGCGCCACGTGGCGCTCCCCTCATGGTGCACGAACACGCCGTTCGCCACCGCCAGCAGGCGCCCGGAGCGCAGCACGCGCAGGCAGAAGTCGTCGTCCTCGAAGTTCCCCAACCAGAAGCAGGGATCAAAGCCGCCGACCACGTCCAAGAGCTCGCGCCGCAGGAGCAGGCACAGGCCCACGAGCCGCGGCAGGAAAGCCCGTTCCCCGGGGTGCGCCGCGCTCCAGCGCGCGGCGAAGGCCTCGAGGCCCGCGCGCCCCTCGTAGGCCGCCTCCTTGACGACCTGCGGCCCGGAGGCGCGGTTGGTGCGCGGCCCGACGAGAGCGATGCGCGGATCGGAGAGGAGCACGCTCCTCATGCCCTCGAACCAGCCCTGCGTCACGATCACGTCGTTGTTGAGCAGGGCCACGAGCTCGCCGCGCGCGGCGGCGAAGCCCTGATTGCAGGCGAAGGCGAAGCCCTCGTTCCGCTCATTGGCGATGAGCACGACCTCCGCCCCGCCGGCGCAGAGCTCGCGCGCGAGAGCGGCGCAGTCCTCCTCCGAACCGTTGTCCACCAGGACGATCTCGAGATCCCCCGGCGTGTGTGCGCGGAGCGCCGCCACGCACGCGCGCGTGAGCGCGAGGTTGTTCAGGACCGGCAGCACCACGCTCAAGAGCCCGGGCTGCCGCCGCGCCTCGCCTGCAGGGGAGCGCACGCGCCCTCCGCTCAGCTTGCGCCGGCCAGCGCGGGCTCGGTGCGCCCGGCGATCGCCTGCGCGTACACGTCGAACCAGTCCATGGCGTGCTGCTGGATGGTGCGCTCGGCGAAGGCGATGTTGCTGGCGCAAAGCGCCATGTCGCGGCGCATCTCCTTGCACGCCATGAGCTGCTCGACCGCCGCCGCCCAGGCGGCGGGATCGTCGCCAAGGAGCAGGCCGGTGCGGCCCTGGACCACGCCCAGGAACGGGTCCCTGGCGGAGAACAGGCCGGGCACTCGGCACGCGGCCAGCTCCAGCCAGACGCTGTCGGAAAGGGTGGTGAAGGCCGGGTGATCCGACACGGGCACGAGCGCCAGGTCGAGCGGCCGGGTCTGCAGGCGCTTGGCGTACTCGAGGTAGAACGGGCTCGCCGCGGCGACGCTGCGCGACGCGGGCAGGTCCACGGCCTGGCCGCCGAGCGGGAACCAGGTGGTGAGCGCCACCTCGCCGCGGCCCTGCTGGAGAGCCGGGCCGAGCGCCTGCACCACGTCCGCCAGGAACTCGGGATGAGACCAGCCGCCGATCAGCCCGACGTGGAAGGTGCGGCCGCTGCTGTCCCGCCACTTCGCCGTGCTTGGCCACAGCTCGACGTCGAACATGCTCTCGAGCACCACGATGCGCTCCTGCGCGCCGGGCGCGATCTCGGCGAGCGCGTCCCTGAGACCCGCGGTCGGCACCGTGGTCACGTCCGCCTCGGAGACCATCCAGGCCACGTCCTCGCGGCCCGCGGCCGCGCCGCCCCGCGCCCTGCGCTCGCGCCCCTCGAAGAACAGGTCGTTGATCTCGAAGACGATCGCTTTCCCAGCGGCGCGCGCGCGGCTCACGATGGGCTCGGCCAGGGAGCGCGCGCAAAACGCCCGGTGGATGACCACCAGGTCGGCCCAGCCGTCGATGTCCGCGTGCGCCCCGCCGTCGCTCCAGCGTGTCTCGGCCAGGGCCGCGCGCTGGAGCACCTTGAAGGGCGAGGCAAGGCGCGTCTGGACCTGATGTCCGGACACGGGGTCGGCGGTGTACACGGCCACCTTGAGCGGCGCGCCGCCGCCCGGCCGTTCTGCCGCCTCCTGGCCGCGCTTCCCGGTGCCCACCGCGGCCGCTCTCTCCAGCGCGCCGAGCAGCGGGTTGAAGTCGACCGCGGGGAAGGCGGCGCGCGCCTTCCTGACCACGGTGAGCGCGTCGTCCGCGCGGCCGGCCTGGACCATCATCTCGGCCGTGGCGACCGCTTCCTCGGGCTGAAGCTCGGCCTCGACCAGGGCCGCGAGGCGACCTTGCACCTGCTCTTCCTGGCCCGTGGCGCGCAGGTGCTGCACGTGCTCCCGGGCGAGATCCGCGTCCGCCGGATGGGCCAGCACGGCATTGTCGAGCGCCTGCTCGGCCTTCAGCACGTCGCCCGCCGCCCGGTACAGGCGCACCAGCCAGAGGTGCCCCTCCGCCAGCTCGGGAGCGCCACGGATCGCGGCGGCGAACACCTGCTCGGCGGCCCCGAGATACGCCTTGCTCGCCAGCTCCGCGCCCGACTCGATCACCTTCGCGGCGCACGCTGGATCGAGCTCGAGCGCCCTCTCCAGGCTGTCCGCGGCCGCGGACACCAGCCCGTTCCTGGCCTGCTGCCGGGCGAGCACCTGGAAAAGCAGCGCCGCCGCGCGCGCCACTTCCTCGTCGCCGACCCGCTCCGGCCGCTCGCGTGCGCCCGTGGCCACGAACGAGCGGTAGAGGTCGTCCCAGTGCATGGCGCCCGTGTCCAGGCACAGGTTGGCGCGCACGGTCTCATAGGCCGAGCGCGCGATGGCGCCGCGCAGCTCGTGATCGTTGATCATCAGCTCCAGCGCCTCGACCCACGCGGCCGTGGTGTTCTCCACCAGGATGCCGGTCTGGCCGTTCACGATCGACGCCGCGTAGGGCGTGATGTCCGAGTACACGCCCGGAATGCCGCAGATCGAGTACTCCAGCCACTTGAGGTCGCTCTTGCTGTGATTGAACGGATGGTTCGAAAGAGGCGCAATGGCCAGGTCGATGTGCGCGCCGCGCACGCCGCGCGCGTGCTTGACCACGTCCGACTGCGGGCCGCGCACCAGGCGCACGCCCTCGAGGCCGAGCAGCTCGCGCGGCAGGTAGCCCCAGAAGTGGAAGGCGACCTGGCCGCAGTGCTTGCGCGCCAG
>DYIW01000085.1 GCA_020723465.1 Phycisphaera mikurensis | reverse complement strand
CCTGCCCACGGAGGCGCAGTGGGAGTACGCGGCGCGGGCGGGAACCAGCACCCCGTGGTGGACCGGGGAGGATCGCGCGAGTCTCGCCGGGTGCGCCAACCTGGCCGACGGCTACGGAAGGACCCACGGCGCGGAGTGGACCGAGTGGGAGCAGGGCCTCGATGACGGGAACACGGTGCATGCCCGTGTCGGGAGCTACCGCGCCAACGCCTTCGGTCTGTTCGACGTGATCGGCAACGTCTCCGAGTGGTGCCGGGACGGGTACGCCGACTACACCGCTGAGCCACGGTCCGGCGACGTCGAGGTCGACCCTGCTTCATTCCCTGGGAGAGCGGCGCGCGGCGGCAGCTACATGGACCTGGCGGTGCTGGCGCGCTCGGCCGTGCGGATCGGGTACGCCCCGGGGGGAACCGCGTACCACCTCGGCTGCCGGCCGGCGCGGGTCCTGCGGCGCTGACGGGCAAGGAGGAGAGAGGCGCGGCAGCGGGCGCGCTCGGCTGCGACGCCGCCGGGAACCCCGTTTTTTCTGGTTTTCTTCCGCGCCGGGCCGGCCAGTCCCTGTGCAGGGCATCGGACACCGATCACCTACCCCTTCACAGGAGCACGACCATGAAGACGCGCAACCAGCACCCCTGCGGCGGTTCCTTCCAGCGGCTCACCCGCCTGGCCATGAGGGCCCTGTCCCTGGCCGCGCTGCTGGCGGCCGCGGCGCCCGAAGCTGCCGCCGTGGACGCGGCCGCCAAGTCCATCTCCGGCGAGACGCACCTGCACTTCATCGAGGAGAGCACCTTGCAGGACCAGCAGGGCGACATGTTCACCGTGAACGTGGAGATCGCTGGCCTCGCCGGCTTGCCCGCGGGAAGTCACGTGTGGTTCGGCCTGTATCTCAGCAAGGACCAGGTGATCAACACCTGCTACGACACTGCCGTGAGCTTCGGCTACTTCTACGACGACGAGGTCAAGAACGGCACGTACAGGGGCACCTTCTTCGTCGGAGGGGTCGAGGCCCACCGGGTCGCTCCGGGCACCTACTACTGGGGCCTCGAAGTGAATCCTCTGGCGGGCGAGGCGAACCTCGCCAACAACTCCGTGGCCGGCAATGCCGTGGTCGTGGACCACTTCGCGAACTACCCGCCGTTCGAGTACGGCCGGTCCCTCGAGGGCGAGGTTTTCGCGCAGGGCGACAAGGACGCGGTTCACTTCGAGGCCGCGCCGGGCACCACGCTGACGGTCAAGGCCGCGCAGCTCGCCAAGGGACTCACGCTCCAGGTCGACGTCTACAGCGCGGAGGGCGCCGGCACCTTCCACAAGAGCGTGTTGCTCAAGAAGCAGGGCAAGAGGGCCAAGCTGAAGCTGAACGTGCCGGATGACATGGAGCTGGTGCTGCGCGTCCGGGCCATGGGGGGAGCGACCGGAAGCTACCGGCTCGAGACCAAGGCGAAGGTGAAGAACGGCAGCACCAAGCAGACGTTCCCCAGCCTGGATGAGGAGCCCGCGCAACTCATCGAGTAGCTGCGCGCGGCGCGCGGCGCAATCACGCAGCCGGCCCGGCTTCCGACCCGGCCGGCTGCGTCGCTTGCCGGCCGGGGCCAGACGCTCGCGTGTTCGAACGTCCGCGCGCGGCCGGGTTGGCGAAAAGACGCAGCGCTCAGGGGGCGCTCACGCTCCTCTCGGCCCACCACTCGCGCCACTTCTCGACCTCGGGGCCGAACGGCTTGCCGGAGAGCCTCTGCAGGGCGGCGATGAGGTTGGCCTGGACGACGCGGCGCCGGTTGTCCAGGTCGGTCGGCTGGCGGAACTTCCCCTCTGGCATCTCGGTCTGCAGGCGCTCGAGGCGCGCGATGAGCACGCCGCAATTGCCGCGGTCGCCGAGCTGTCCGAGGGCGCGCGCCGCGTTCGCCTGCACCAGCAGGTAGGGGTCGTCGAGCAACTGGGCCAGGCGGCCGGCTGCACCCTTGTGGCGCAGGGCGCCGACCGCGCTGGCGGCGTGATTGCGCACTTTCGGGTGGTCGTCGTAGAGGGCGTTGAGCAGCGCCGAGATCGCACCCTCGCCCGTCTCCGGAGTGAGGATCGTGGAGAGGGCGAGCGCCGCGTTGGAGCGGATATCTACTGCCGGAGAAGCGAGCAGCTCCAGGACCGGCTCGACCGGCGTGGACGGGTCGCCCAGCCGCCAGAGCGCCAGCAGGCAGTTCTGGACCAGGTAGGGTTCCTCAGCCGCGAGGTGGCGCACCAGCGGGCCGATGGCGCGCGGATAGACCTGGGGCCACCTTCTGACGAACTCCGCGCGCAGCACCGGATCATCCGGCTCTTGGAGCCGGCTGAAGCCCAGGGCGGCCGCGGCGATCCCGCGCTGGTTCGGGGCGCCGGTCTCGAGCACGTCCAGGATCTGGTCGAAGTTCATGTAAACCGTGACCTGGAGCACCTCATCGAAGCTCTCGGTCAAGCGCTTCTTCTCGTTGCCGACCTGATCGACCGTGGAGACGTGCCAGTGCTGCAGGCTGCGGTCCAGCTCGAGGATGAGCTTGGCGCGTTCGGGTCTGGCGAGCGTGCCCTGCTCGGAGAGCGCGAGCCGGCGCTGGTACTCCATCTCCTGGGGCGTGAGCGGGCGGCCGCCCTTGAGCCTTTCCTGGAGCTCGTCCTCGGCCGTGGCGGAGCAGCCCGCGCACAGAGCCGCGGCGGCGAGCCAGGGAAGGAGACGCGCGCTCCGTCGGGTCATGGTCGTGCTCCTCGCGAGGCGTACCTCGCCCGAATGGACGCTGCTCGCCGCCGGTTCCTTCCCGGGAAAAGGCCGCTAGCATGCGCCGCATACCAATCGGACGGCCATTCCAGCGAGGCACGAGCGCGCTTTCCATGCCAACCAGCCCGAGCGATCCCTTTCTCAGCGAACCGCAGGCGGTGCACCGCCTGGACGACGAGCAGTGCGGGCTGACCGCCTTCCTCGTCCTGCATGACACGACGCTCGGCCCCGCTTTCGGCGGGATACGCTTCCGCGCCTACCCGGACGACGCGGCGGCGCGCGAGGACGCGGTCGGCCTGGCGCGACAGATGACGTGGAAGTGCTCGCTCGCGGGCATGGACGGCGGCGGCGGCAAGGCCGCGGTGCGGGCCGATTGCCTCAAGGACCGGCGCGCCGCCTGCCTGGTGCTCGGCGACTTCATCGAGTCGCTGGGCGGAGCCTTCCGCACCGCCGGCGACCTCGGGGCCACGCGCCGCGACATCGAGATCCTCGCCTCGCGCACGCGCTACATCGTCGCCCCGGAGGATCTCGCCGACCTGGGCGACGCGGCGGCCATCGGCCTGGTCGCCGCGATGGAGTCCCTCTGCCCGCGGCTCGGCAAGGAGGGCGTGGCCGCGCTCGAGATCGCGGTGCAGGGGCTCGGCGACATCGGCTTCTCCCTGGCGCGGCGGCTGGTGGAGAAGGGCGCGCGGCCGTACGTGGCCGACCTCGACGAGGCGGCGCTCTGCCGCGCGCGCGAGCTCGGCGGCGTGTGCGTCGTCGCGCCGGACGAGATCACGCGCCTGGCCGTGGACGTGTTCTCGCCCTGCGCCGTGGGGGGCGTGATCGACGCGCGGTTGGCGCGCGACCTGCGCGCGCGCGCCGTGGTCGGGGGCGCCAACCGCGTGCTCGCCGACGGCGAGGCGGGCGCGATCCTGTGGCGGCGCCGCATCTGGTACGCCCCGGATTTCCTGGTCAACGCCGGCGCCGTCATCCGCGGCGGGCTGGCGCTGCTGCGCGGGACGCCGGGCCGGGAGGACGAGATCGCGCGCATCGGCCCGCGCCTGGCGCGGCTGCTCGACGAGGCGGAGCGCCTGGACCTCGAGCCGGAGCGCCTGGCCGTGCGCTGGGCGGCCGAGCGCATCCGGCGCGCGCGGCGCGATTAGGGCGAGCGCGCCCGGCGCGACACGGGAGGGAAGCCGCTCGACACCGCCGCGGCGATCTTCTCGCTCCACGGGCTCGAGATGCGCAGCGGCCGCCCGCTGGCGCGGCTGACGCAGACCAGCACGGTGTGGCCGGAACAGAGCAGCGTCTCGTCCCCTTCCTCGCCCGGCCGGGCGGCGCGGTAGATGCGGTACTCGAAGCGCACGCGCAGGCCCGTGGCCTCGGTCAGGCGCGTGTCGATGGAGAGGAGGTCGTCGTAGACGGCGGAGCGGTGGAAGGACGCGCCCATGTCGACCACGGCCAGGACCAGGCCGGCGCGCTCCATGGCGGCGTACTCGACGCCGTGGCAGCGCATGAACTCGGTGCGGCCGAGCTCGAAGTACACGACGTAGTGGGCGTGGTAGACGACGCCCATCTGATCGGTTTCACCATAGCGCACGCGCGCCGTCGTTCTCAGCGGGTCTGCCACGGTCGCCCTCCGGCTGGGGGAGGTGGAGCGTAGCGGCTCGCGCGGCCGGGAATCGCCTTTTGGCGGCCAAAAATACCTGGCTCGCGGCCGCGGCCGGCGTTTGCATGATGCGCCTTTCAGACCGCGCGCGACCATGACGCCAGAGCACGCCAGAATCTCAATCGCCCTGTTCCTGGGTTGGCTGATCCCGGGCCTCGGCCACTGCGTCTACGGCCGGCGCGCCAAGGCGCTCTTCTACTTCGGCCTCATCGTGTTCACCTTCGCCTTCGGCCTGGTGCTGGGCGAGTGGCGCGACGTGAACGTGGAGAAGTTCCGGCTCTACTTGCTCGCCCAGATCTGGGCCGGCGGTCCGGCGTTGGCGGCGCTCCTGTTGACGCGCGACCTGAGGATCACCCAGGACCTGCCCTTCCTCGACGCCGGCCTGCTGTTCACCGCCGTCGCCGGCCTGCTGAACGTCGTGGTGCTGGTGGACCTCTACGAGGTGCATCGGAAGGTCAAGGAGAAGCTGGCCGGGGCAGCCGGCGCCGGGGGGACGCAGTCGTGACCGCGCACGTGCTGCTCTTCGCCCTCATCGCGCTCATCTCCTCGCTCATCTATCACTCGCTGCGCGTGGACTCGCTCAAGGACGCGGTGGTGCGCGGCTCCTGGCGCTTCGTCCAGTTCCTGCTGCTGGCGCTGGTCTTCGGCGCTGGCCTGCTCTTCTTCACGCGCTGGCTCTGAGCGGGCACGGCCGCGGCTCGTGGCCGCGGGATCGACTACTCCCGGGAATCGTCGATCAGGCGCGGTTGCGGTACAGGCGGCCGGGCAGGCGTTCGACTTTTCCCTCGAGTTCGAGACGCAGGAGCCGCTCCACCACCTCGGCGAGCGGCAGGTGTGCCGCCGCGGCGATCTCCTCGGCGGCGAGCGGCGTCGAGCCGATCTGCAGGCGGATGCGAGCGTCGGCGTCGAGCCGCGCGGGGCGTGCCGCCCGCGGCGCTTCCGCCGCCACCCGACCCACGCCGACCAGGGGGTCGAGCAGGTCGGCGGGCTCGAGGATCGGGTGGGCGCCGTCGCGGATCAGGCGGTTGGTGCCGCGCGCCAGCGGGTCATCCGGGCTCCCCGGCACGGCGCACACGTCGCTCCCGCCGTCCAGCGCCGCGCGCGCGGTCGACATGGAGCCTGAGTCCTCGGTGGCCTGCACCACGACCACGCGCGCCGCCAGCGCCGCGACGATGCGGTTGCGCAGGGGAAAGTGGAACGGCTGTGGCGGGGTGCCGAGCGGATAGGTCGAGACCAGCGCTCCGCGCGCGGCCACCTGCGCGTGGAGCGCCCGCGTGCACGCCGGGTAGACCCGGTCGACGCCGCAGCCGAGGACGGCCACCGGGAAGCCCGCGCCGTCCAGACAGCCGGCGTGGGCGGCGGCGTCGATGCCGCGCGCCAGGCCGCTGACCACGGGTACTCCGGCCCGCGCCGCGGCCTCGCCCAGCAGCCGGGCAAAACGTTCCATGGCGCGCGAGGCGGAGCGCGCGCCGACGATGGCGACGCGCGGGCACGGCGGCACCGGCAGCCCGCGCCAGTAGAGCAGAGGGGGGCAGAGGGGATGGTCCTCCAGGCCGGCGGGGAAGAACTCGTCGCCCGGGAAGAGCAGCCCGACGCCGCCGCGCGCCGCGCGCTCCGCCTCGCGCTCGGGCTCGCCGGCCGCGCGCAGCTCCAGGAGCCGCTGCACAACGGCCTCGCGCAGGCCGGCGGCGAGCAGGTCGGCGCGCGCCCCGCCGAGCAGCAGCGCCGGCGGCGGGGGCGGCCGGGACCAGGGAACGCCCCCGTGGGCCAGGAGAAGCAGCAGGGAGGCGCGGCGCGGCTCGTCCACGGCGGAGAGGACGGCGCTCCGCCCCTGGCGTTACGCGCGTGCCAGCCCCTCGAGCGCGGCGGTGACAGCGTCGACCTGCTCGACCTCGACCACGCGCACCTCGCCCAGCCGCAGCGGCAGCGTGAAGCGGACGGCCGCGCCCACGCGCTTCTTGTCCGCGGCGAGGAACGAGCGCACCCGCTGCACGTCCACGCCCGGGGCGCGCACCGGCAGGCCGTAGCGCGCGCACAGCGCGGCGATCTCCTTGGCGAGCGCTGGCTGCGCCAGCCCGAGGCGCGCCGCCAGGTCGGCCTCGGCGACCAGGCCGACGGCCACGGCCGCGCCGTGGCTGAAGGCGACGTAGCCGGTCGCCGCCTCGAGCGCATGGCCGAAGGTGTGCCCGAGGTTGAGCGCCAGGCGCGCGCCCTGGTCGCGTTCGTCCGCCGAGCAGATGGCCCCCTTCAGGGCGGCGCAGCGTTCGACCAGGGCGCGCGTGCGCTCCGCGTCGCCGCGCAGGCGCTCGAGGTCCGCGGCCGCGAGCTGCTGGAACAGGTCGGGAGCGCCCAGGACGGCGTACTTGATCACCTCCGCCAGGCCGTTCTGCCACTCGGCGGCGGGCAGGGTGGCGAGCAGGTCCGGGTCGATGAGCACCGCGCGCGGCGGATGGAACGCGCCGACCAGGTTCTTGCCCTCGGGCAGATCGACGCCCGTCTTGCCGCCGATCGCCGCGTCGACCTGCGCCAGGAGCGAGGTGGGCACCGCGATCCAGTCGATGCCGCGCTGGTAGACGGCGGCCGCGCAGCCGGCCAGGTCGCTGACCACGCCGCCGCCGAGCGCGACGAGCAGCGCGCGCCGGTCGAGGCCGGCGGCGGCCAGGCGCCGGCAGACGCACTCGAGGGTCGCGACCGTCTTCGCGGCCTCGCCCGGCGCGATGCGGATCGTGCCGGCCCGCGCCGCGAGCTCGCCCAGGGCGCGGCGCGCCGCCGCGCCATGGAGCGGCTCGACGTTGTCGTCGCTGAGCAGCAGCAGGCCGGACGGCGCGCCGCGGCGCAGCGCGGCGATCAGGCGCCCCAGCGCGCCGAGGCCGCCGCGCTCCACGGTCACCGCGTAGGCGCCGGCGCGGCTCTCGATCTCGAAATTCACGCTGCCCCCGCGCTCATGGACCGGACGCGGCGTCCGGCGGCGGCGCCGGCAGCGGGTCGGGCTCGGCGCGCCCGGCCAGCGCCCGCGCGAGCGCGAGCCGCCTGCGGCGCAGGAACTCGCGCCGGAACTGCGCCGCCTTGCGGCCGTCGCGGAACACGGCGATGACGAAGAACACCATGAGGAAGATGGTGATGCCCGCGATGCCGTAGCCGATCTGGTGGTAGGCGCTCACGTCCGGCATGCGGAAGGGCTCCCACCGGACCGGCACGAGCAGCGGGCCGTTCAGGATCTTGCCGCGCATGTTCTCCCAGGCGTACACCTTGACGAACACGCCGGTCAGATAGACCAGCCGCGTCTCGGTCAGGTGCTCGCGCGGCAGCTTGTCGAAGCCGACCCAGCGCACCACGCGGTCACCGGGAAGCGCGAGGATGCCGTCCTGGAACGACTCCGTCTCAAGCGGGTTCTCCCCGCCCGGGCCGAGCTTGCGCGGCCACTCCAGGCCGGGCACGTGGCGCGCGAGGATGCGCACCACTTTGCCGCGGTAGGCGCCGGGATCATGCTGCAGCAGGGCGCAGGTCACGTCCTCGGCGGGGAGCTCCGTCTTCTGCTCCGGCGTGAGCGATCGCAGGTAGCTGAGGACGTGGTAGAGGATCTCCTCCTGCAGGTCGACCTGCTCGGTGACGTCGTAGTCGCGCGCCAGGTGGAAGGGGACCTGCGCCAGATCGGTCACGGGCGGCATCTCGAGGAAGGAACGCACCAGCGACCGGCCGATCAAGTAGATGACGTTGTCGGTGAACTCGCCCGGCCGCGTCTCGAGGCAGAAGAGCTTGAAGAAGAAGCCGCGCAGACGCACGACCTGGCCCACCTCCACCTCGGGCTCCTGCAAGACGGAGAAGGCGTAGAGCTGGCCGTTCGGGTCGCGCAAGGAGCCGCGGATCTCCTGCCAGAGCTGGCCCTGCACCGCAGCCACGCTCTCGAGGACGCCCTTCACCTCGAACGGCTGGCCGCGGCAGGCCGCCGGAGCGGCCAGGACCTGCTGCGCGTCGATGCGCCGCAGGCCGAGCGCCTCGAGGTCGCCTGGCGTGAGCTTGCGCGCCTCCGCCAGCAGGTGGGAGTAGGGCTCCGGCTCGCGCACCAGCCGGTCGGTGCGGTTCTGGTCGCTGATGCCGGCGAGGCGCTGCGGATCGACCCTGGCCGCCGGCATCCGCACCAGCGGACTCTCGCTCTCGACCACGTACTCGCCCTCGTCGGCCGGAGCCTCCAGCCCGCGCTTCACCACGAACTGCACGTAGAGGAGCGCGGCCAGGAAGATCACCGCGGCCAGGACGAGGACGACGAGCCGGATGCGGTCCGATCCCGCGGCTGGTCCCATGCCCGGGAAGCGACCGCCCAGCGGCACCTTCGGGATGATCACGATCTTGTCTGTCCCTCTCGTCGCACCGGTTCGCTCCTGCCTTCAACGAGCGCCGCCGCGCGCGGTTCGCTGCCGCGCCGCACGCACCAGCCCGGAAAAGAGGAGCATCTGCCGCGGCTCGCCCAGAAGCTCCTCCGGATGCCACTGTACGCAGGCGAGGAAGCGGTCGTCCTCGCCCTCGAGCGCCTCGATCACGCCATCGGCGGCCGCGGCCGCGACCATGAGCCCGGCGCCGACCCGGTCGACGGCCTGGTGGTGGCGCGAGTTCACCGGCAGCGGCGCGGCGCCGACGAGTTCCGCGAGGCGCGTCCCGGGAAGCACCTCGACCTGGTGGCGCGCCGCGCTCGCGTCGCGCTCGAGGTGCGGGGCCAGCAGACCGGGGTACTTGGTCTGGCGCAGGTCGGGCAGGTGCTGGTGCAGTGTGCCGCCGCGAGCCACGTTGACGAGCTGCATGCCGCCGCAGATGGCGAGAATCGGCAGGTCGCGTGCGAGCGCGGCGCGCGCCAGCGCCAGGTCGGAGGCGTCGCGTTCCGCGTCGAGGGGCACCGTGCGCGGATGCGGTTCCTGCCCGTAGGCGCGCGGGTGCATGTCGTCGCCGCCGCTGAACACGAGTCCCTCGACCGCGTCCAGGACCGTTTCGATGGCCGCCGCGTCGGGCGCGCCTTCCCGCAGAAGCGGCGGCAGGAGCAGCGCCTGCCCGCCCGCCGCGGCCAGCGCGCGCGCGAAGTCCGGGGAGAGGGTCAGCAGGCGGCCGTCCCCCTGGCTCCTCGAGCCCGACTTGACGTTGCAGTTGACGCCGATCCGCGGAAGCACGCGTGCATACTTATCCTGCGGCATGGAAGAGCGCCAGCCCGCCGTACAATTCCGCCGCCCGGGCCGCGGGGCCGCGCCCCTCGGTCCGCGCCAGGAAGCGCCGCCATGTCCGAACCGATCCGCAGTCGCCGCGAGCTCGACGAGCTGCTGCGCAGCTCGACCAACTACGAGAACCTGCCGGAGTTCCACGCCGGGCGCGTGCGCACCGACCTCGAGCGCATGCTGGTGTACACCGAGCGCCTGGGCCATCCGGAGCGCGCGTCGCCGGTCTTGCACGTCACCGGCACCAAGGGCAAGGGCTCGACCGCGTCGCTGGCCGCGCGCCTGGCTTTGGCGCTGCGCGCCCCCGTGGGCCTGCACACCTCGCCCCACCTCGAACGCCTGGAGGAACGCGTCGCGGTCGACTTCGAGCCGATCGACGAGCAAGACCTGCTGGCCGCCGCGGGCGAGGTGGTGGCGGCGCGGGCCGCGGGTCCGGACCCGGGCTTCCCGACCTTCTTCGAGTTCATCACGCTCGTCGCCTTCCTGCACTTCCGGCGGCGCGCGGTCGCCTGCGCCGTGCACGAGGTAGGCATGGGCGGCACGCTCGACGCGACGAACGTGGTGTCGCCCGCGGCGACGGCGATCACCAACGTCGCCCTGGAGCACGCGGCCGTGCTGGGGGGGACGGTCGAGGCGATCGCAGCCGAGAAGGCCGGGATCATCAAGCCGGGCGCGCCGGTGGTGACGGGCGTGCGGCCGGGCGAGCCTGCCTGGGAGCCGATCGCGGCCGCCGCGGCGCGCGCCGCCGCGCCGCTTCTGCTGCTCGGCCGCGACTTGCGCGTGCTGCGCCTGCGGCGCTGCGCGGGCGGCGGCCTGGAGGTCCACGTGCGTACCGCCCGTGGTGACTACCCGGGCTTGCGGCTGGCCCTCTGCGGCGCGCATCAGGCCGAGAACCTGGCCCTGGCCATTGGTCTGGTCGAGATCCTGGCCGAGAAGCTGGGGTGCGAGCTCGCGGCACCGGCGGCGCGCGCGGCCCTGGAGGGCTTCACCCTGCCCGGCCGCCTGGAGCAGCTGGGCAGCGACCCGGTCATCGTGATCGACGGCGCGCACACGCTCGAGTCGCTGCGACTCGCGCTGGCGGAGGCGCGCCTCTCGTTTGCCGCCGCGCGCACGATCGTGCTGTTCGCCATGGCGGGGGACAAGGACCTGGCCGGAGCAGCGCGCCTGCTGGCGAGCGCCGGCCAGGTGATCACCACCGCGTACGAGAGTCCGCGCGCCGCGGACCCGGGCCTGCTGGAACGACTGATCCGCGGCTCGGGCGGCAGCGCGCAGGCGGTCGCGGACCCGGGCGAAGCGCTCGAGCGCGCGCGCGACCTGGCGGGCAGGGACGGCCTGGTGCTCGTCGTGGGATCCATGTACCTCGCCGGCTGCGCGCGCTCCCGCCTGCGCGCGTGCCCGGAGCCGGCCGGCGGCCCGCGCAGGAGCGTCTGAGATGGAGTACGTGAAGGACCTCTTCCTGACCGACTCGTTCCTCATCAAGGGGTACGTGAAGACCGGCGGGCGGCGCCTCTCCACCTTCCTGAACACGACCGGCGGCCGCTTCGTGGAGGTGCAGGACGCGACGCTGGTGGGGATTCAGCAGGGCGACCGCATCGTCACGGCGCGCGCCATGGTCAACCTGGACGAGATCCTGATCGCCCACGAGCTGATCGGCTCGGCGGGCGACGATCTGCTGCGCCGGCTGGCCGAGCCGGCCAAGGACCGGGCGCTGGTCAACCTCTACCTCGGCGGCCGGCTGGCGGTCGAGATCACGGGGAAGATGCTGCGCCGCGCCTACAACCGCACGGACCTGGGCGAGCAGCGCTTCCTGGTGGTCACGGAGACGGCCATCGAGGGGCTAGCGGGCAAGAAGCCGCGCGAGTTCGCGGTGCTGAAGCGCGCGCCCTACCTGATCGTCAACCGCTCGCGCATCGCCTACCTGTTCGACTACTCCCCGTGAGACCGCCGGGAGAGGCGCGGGCCGGCGGCGCGGCGGCTTCTCACAGGCCGGCGCGCGCGAACAGGGCCGCGCGCTCTCTCTGCGTCCGCTCCAGCAGCGCGGGCGCCTCGCAGTAGGTGGGCTGGCCGCCGGCGAAGACGACCTCGCCGGCGAAGAAGACGCGCGCGATGTCGGCGCGCTCCGCCTCGTAGACGATGCGCGCGTGCACGTCGCCGCGCGGCGCCACGTGCGCCTGGTTGAGGTCGATCTCCACCAAGTCGGCGCACTTGCCGGCCTCGAGGCTGCCGATCTCGTCCGGCAAGCCGAGCGCCGCGGCGCCCGCGCGCGTGATCAGCTCGAGCGCCGTGCGCGCCGGCAGCGCGGTCGGTCCGAACAGCGGCTTCTGCAGGAGCGCGGCCAGGCGCGCCTCGCGCAGCGCGTCCAGGCTGTTGTTGCACGGCGCGCCGTCCGCGCCGATCGAGACCGGCACGCCGCGCTGCAGGTAGCGCGCGATCGGCGCGATGCCCGAGCCGAGCTTGAGGTTGGACGAGGGACAATGCAGCACGTGCGTGCCGGAGCACGCCAGGAGCTCGTTCTCGGCCTCGTCGAGGTAGATGACGTGGGCCAGGCGCACGCGCGGCCCGTTCAGGCCGACATGGTCGAGAAAGGCGAGGTTGCGCAGGCCCGTCGCCTGCTGCACCAGGTGTACCTCCTGGAGCTGCTCGGCGCAGTGGCTGTGGACCAGGAGGTCGTGCTCGCGCGCTGCCGCGGCCACGTCCCGCAGCAGTCCCTCGGAACAGGAGAGCGCGAAGCGCGGGGCGAGACAGGCGCGCAGCCGCGCACCTGGGCGGTTGGGGAACGCGCGCGCCAGGGCGAGGGCTTCGTCCAGCGCGCGCCGCGCGTCCTCGGCGAGGGGGGACGGCACGCCGGCGCCGCCGTCCATCAAGCACTTGCCGACGACCGCCCGCACGGGCAGGCGCGCCAGCGTTTCGAAGACGGCCTCGGTGTGCCGGACCGTTTCCATCGAGAGGATGGCGGTCGTCCCGCCGGACAGGAGTTCCAGCACCGTGAGCTCGGCCGAAGCCTGGAGCGAGGCGGGATCGTGCGCGGCCTCGAGCGGCCAGATGCGCTGCCTCAGCCACTCGAGCAGGCTGAGATCATCGGCGGCTCCCCGGAAGAGAGTCTGGCAGCAGTGCACGTGGGACTGGATGAATCCCGGGAGCAGGGCATGCCCCTGGAGGTCGATCTCACGGTCCGCGGGGGGAAGTTGGTCCTCAGCGCCCAGGGCTTCGATGCGCCCGTCAGCCAGGACCATGCCGCCCTGCATCACGTCGAACTTCCGGTTCATCGTGACCAGAACGGCGTTTTTCAGGAGGGTTCGCATTTCTTCTGGCGTGAGAGCTTACGTTCGTTCACCCGGCGGTAGGACTGCGATGACTCCCAAGAAGCGGAGTTTCCGGTGCTCTCGGCGCCTCGCGGTTCTTGCAAGGAGGACCCGTAGGCGTTCTGAAAGTTCCTTTCAGTGTTGCGCTCCGAGTCTGTCTAACTCGTTTCAGAAGCGCACCTGGAGCGTGAAAAAAACCACCGGCGGGTTCAAGTTGGTGCAAGTTACTGCCGAAGAGACAGGCTATACTCCCGTTCGCAGCGGACTCTGTTCCGGCGCGTTCGCGCTTGCCCAGCGACTCGTCCGGAGCTGTGGTTCCTATCTGGTAGTCAGATAGAGGTTTCGGCGAAGCTCGGATCAGACCGAGGCTGGGAGTGTCGAGGCGTCGGATGCGTACCGAACGTACCATCCAGATCCCGTGCGGGGTGCCGGCCCCATGATGGATCGCGACGACGCACTTCATTCGAATGAGGCCTCCCTTGCGCTTGGGGCGGCGGAGGTCGCGGGGAGGATCCACCGCATCGCCAAGGAGACGCGCGACCGCAAGCTTCTGGACGTTTTCGAGCAGTTCCAGAAGTCCGGCTCATCCAGCGCGCAGCTCAATACCTGCCTCATGGACGTCTTCCGGGAGCACCGCAACCTGGAGGCGTATTCGCTGCTCTACGAGCTGAACTACAAGGAGTTCTTGCTCGTCATCCTGAAGCGGCTCCGGTTCGTGAACGCGGCCCTCGATCCGAACGACATCCTGCAGGATGTCTTCGTCTCGATCTTCCGCTATCCGCACAAGTTCCGGGACGAGAAGGAGTTCTCCTTCCGGAACTGGTCGTATTCGATCATCCGCAACACGATCCTGAAGCACTTGCGGACCGCGAGCATCTCGGCGGTTCCGAGCGAGGCGTTCGCGGACACGCTCGAGGACGAGCAGCAGCAGAGCCCCCTCGGCGCCCTGGTGAAAGAGGAGAGCCTGGGCGAGTGCGGATTCCTCTGGCTATTGTTCCTGGGCAACTACCTGCGGGCCTTCGAGACGCGCCTGAACGAGCGCGAGCGTAAGGCCCTGCTCCTGGTCGAGGTGGAGGGGGTACGGTATCGCGAGGCTTCGGATGTCTTGGGGATCAAGCTCGAGAACCTCAAGATGGTGATCTGCCGGGCCAGGAAGAAGATCTTCCGCGCCATTACCGAGATCGCCGGAGGTGAGTCATGAGCGTCGAGCTGCGCTACATGCCCTGTGCGGAGTTCGAGCTCGCCATCCACGGATTCGTGGACGACGAGCTCTCCACTGCGGATGCGAAGGAACTGCTCATCCACCTCGAGCTGTGCGACTCCTGCCGGAACTCGGTCGAGGCCATCCGCGGGCAGGTCCGGGTCCACCGGGAATCCCGCGACTTCTCGAAGATGGTGGAGTCCTTCAACAAGACCACGTTCTTCCAGACGCTGAGCGGCACGCTCCTCGGATCGAACCTCGAGCGCGTGGCCGATCTCCTCTACGAGCTGGGCAAGGCCTATTTCGTGGCCGGGAACGACTCCAAGCTGGTGACCTTCCTGCACAAGAAAGCGGCGGCCATCGAACGCACCAAGGCCGAGGGCAGGCGCCTGGTGCGTGAGACCGCCACGCTGCAGACCCAGTCGAACGGGTCCAAGAGAAAGACGGCTCAGTCGGTCGAGAAGGCCAAGGACTTGTTCCGCGGCCAGAGGTCGGGCCGCAACCTGCGCATCGGTGCCCGTTCCGGGCGCGGCGCGCTCGACAATGCGCGCCGCTACCTCGAGGAGTGCCTGATCCTCAGGCCGGACCACGGGCCGGCCCGCCTCTACCTCGGCGTGTACTTCGTGCGCGTCGATCGGCCGGAGGAGGGCATCGCGGAATACCGTAAACTCCTTTCCAAGAATGGATTGCCGCCGTCCATGAAGGTGATGGCGCTGCAGGCCATGGGCAATGCCCACGCCTACCGGCGCGACTACGGGAAGGCAGTCCGCTGCTTCCAGGAGATCGTCGAAGGCGGGATCCCGGACGAGGACCCCCGGTTCTTCACCGTCTTCCTGAGCCTGGCGATGTTCCACGCCAAGCTGAAGCGCTTCGATCGCTCCGCGGAGACTTTCGGCGAGCTGGTCCGCAGGTTCCCGCAGAAGCTCCAGGAGGCGCGGGAGATTCTCGATCGGGCGGAGGTGTTCCGGAACCTCCTGGCCGGCGAGGCTCGTTTCCGAACCGAGTTGTTGGAGCGTTACCCGATGCTCTTCGCGGGGTAGAGGCGAACGGCGCAGATAAGGATGTAGACCCATGTTCCGCGGTTGGAAGAGACCAGAAGCTGGACCGGTGGCGCGGGCGCTTGCGTTCGCGCTGGCCGCGTCCCTGGTGATCGCGCCGGTTTCGTGGGGAGGGGGCGGGGACAATGACAGTCCTTACAACC
The DNA here is from genome assembly GCA_020723465.1 of Phycisphaera mikurensis. Lineage (GTDB taxonomy): Bacteria > Planctomycetota > B15-G4 > B15-G4 > JADJEK01 > JACQZJ01. Next base: position 4,296 of record DYIW01000085.1, on the reverse strand, counting down.
TGCCCAACAACCCGCGTGACACCGGGAGCCCGCCTCCTCCGTCCAGCGGGCCCGAGTCCTGTGTCGCCCTGGCGCAGGTGGCCGTCGCCGCGGCTCCGGGCGCGACCGTCAACTTCAACACCGTCGACAAGAACAACAGCAAGCTGCAAGTGAGAGACGCGCAGCTCGCCTCGTGCGAGCACGCGCGGCAGGCTTCCGCGCAGGTGCTCGTCTCGGTGCACGTGCCGGGCGGCGCCATCGCGAACGTCAAGGAGCTGCAGGACCTGTACGGGAAGAAGTGGGTCGATCTGCAAGGCAAGTTCGCCGTGACCGGCGGCCAGGAACTCCTCCTGACTCCGCCGGGAGTGCCGGCCAAGGCCGCGGCGTTCCTGGTCATCGGGTTCATCGCACGCGAGGGCGGCAGCCTGGCCAAGGTGGTCGACGTGCTGCCGCTCGAACTGGGTGCCGGCATCGACCTGGTCGCGCTGCGCGATGTGCGCCTGGCCAAGTACCACGGCATCGAAGGGCTCGGGGCTCAGGTCGTGATCCTCGGGACGTCCTACAGCGCGGGCCTGCAGGAGCAGATCATCAGCCTCGAGGCCACGGCCCTGTTCGCCGTCAGCCCGGGAGCGAAGATCCTGGTCAGGACCGAGGTCAACTGAACGGGGCCGAGGTCGGTCCAGGCAGGCGCGAAGCAACGTGAGAACGCACCGGCCAGGCGCGCCGGTGCGTTTCTTTTTTCCACCGGTCGACGCGCGCCTGCGCGCCTGCCAGAATGACGGGACTTGTCGTTCGCCTGGTTCGCGCGGCGATGGTGGCCCTTTGGACGCGATCCTCTCCGACCTCAACGATGCGCAGCGCGAGGCGGTCCTCCATGCCGGCGGTCCGCTGCTGGTGGTGGCCGGGGCCGGCAGCGGCAAGACGCGCGTGATCACGCGCCGGATCGCCTGGCGCATCCGCCAGGGACTGGCGCCGTCGCAGGTGCTGGCGATCACGTTCACCAACAAGGCCGCCGGCGAGATGAAGCTGCGCGTCGACCAGCTTCTCGGTCCCTCGCGCGCCTGGATCTCCACGTTCCATTCCCTCGGCGCGAGCCTGCTGCGCCTGGAAGCCGAGGCCGCCGGCCTGGATCGGAACTTCACTATCTTCGACGCCGAGGACCAGCTCGCCCTGGTGCGCTCCGTCCTGAAGAGACTGAAGCTGGGCGGACGGGAGCACCGGCCGCGCGCGTACCTGGCCGGCATCTCACGGCGGAAGACCGAGGGGGAGATGCCGCCCGCGGCGGACGAGCCCGACACGGACACGCTCGGGCGCGTGCACGCCGCCTACGAACAGGCGCTGGCCGGCAGCCAGGCCCTGGACTTCGACGACCTGCTGTGCCGGTCGGTGCGGCTGCTCGAGGAGAACGAGGAGGTGCGGCGCCGCTTCGCCTCGCGCTTCCGCACGCTGCTCATCGACGAGTACCAGGACACGAACCGGCTGCAGTACCGGCTGGCGCGGCTGCTCGTGGCCGACCACGACGACATCTGCGCCACCGGCGATCCGGACCAGGCGATCTACCGCTGGCGCGGGGCCGACATCCGCAACATCCTCGAGTTCGAGCGCGAGTTCCCGGGCACGCGCGTGGTGAAGCTGGAGGAGAACTACCGCTCCACCAACGGCATCCTGCGCGCGGCCGGAGCGCTGATTTCCCACAACCTGATGCGCGTGGAGCGCGGGCTTTGTTCCTCGCTGGGCGAAGGCGAGCCGGTGCGCATCCTCGCCGCCGCGTCCGAGGCCGAGGAGGCGGCGCGCATCGTCACCGGCGTCAGTCAGGCGCTGGCGCAGGGAACGCGCGCCGACGAGATCGCCGTCTTCTACCGCACCAATGCCTGCTCGCGCCCGCTGGAGCAGGCCTTCCGCGCCGCCAACCTGCCCTACGTCATCGTCGGCGCGGTTGAGTTCTACGAGCGCCGCGAGATCAAGGACCTGATCGCCTTCCTCAGGGTGATCGCGAACCCGCGCAACAGCGTCGACCTGACGCGCATCATCAACGTCCCACCGCGCGGCATCGGCCCGCGCACGGTGGCGCGCCTCAAGGAGCACGCCGAACAGACGCAGCAGCCGCTGCGCGACCTGGTGCTCGCCGGCGGCGGCGGCGTGCTGCGCGCCGCCGCCGAGCGCTCCCTCGCCCGCTTCGCCGCCGTGCTTGGCCCCCTGCTCGAGCTGCCGCGCGCGCCCGTCCTGCCGCTCCTGGACGAGCTGCTGCGTCTGAGCGACTACCAGGACTACCTGATGGACGAGGACGACCCGTTGGTGGAGCAGCGGCTGGAGAACATCGTCGAGCTGCGCCGCGCGATCGGCGAGTACGACCAGACGCATCCCGGCGCGACCCTCGAGGAGTTCCTCGGCGAGACGGTGCTGGCGCGCTCGCGCGATCGGGACGAGAGCCAAGCGCCGTGCATCACCTTGATGACTCTGCACTCGGCGAAGGGCCTGGAGTTCCCGGTGGTCTTCATCGCCGCGGTGGAAGAGGGCATCCTGCCCCACTCCCGTTCGCTGGCCTCGCCCGACGCCCTCGAGGAGGAGCGGCGGCTGCTCTACGTGGGCATGACGCGCGCGCGGCGCCGCCTGGCGCTTTGCTACTGCACCAGTCGTTCCGGCGGCGCGCCCTGGGTGTTCGGGGAGGGGCAGCCCTCGCGCTTCCTGACCGAGATCCCCGAGGAGCTGGTGGTGCGGGACCGCCGCGAGCGCGCGCGCCTGCCGCCGCTCGACGACGTGCCGTGCTACGAGCCGGTGAGCGACGGCGCGGAGCCGCCCTTTCTGCCGGGCGACGTGGTGGTGCACCACCAGTTCGGGCGCGGTCGGGTGCTGCGCGTGAGCGGCCACGGGGCCGGCGCCAAGGCGACGGTCGACTTCGACCTGTGCGGGCAGAAGAGGCTCATGCTGGAGTACGCGCGCCTGCAGAAGGCGCGCGAGGAGTGCTGAGCTGCGCATGGGCGAGGAGCTGGAGCGACGCCTGGAGGAGCTGCGGCGCCTCGCCGCGGAGATCGCTCGGGCGCACGGGGAGGAGGGCGCGGCCGCGGCCCGCGGCGCCCTCGAGGAGGGCCTGCGCGAGCCGCCCGCGGCGCGGCCGCCGTGTCCCTCCGGGGAGGCGCCGCGCGAGCGGGCGCGCTACGCGGAGATCATCGGCGAGAGCCCGGCCATCTTGCGCGTCCTGGCGCTCATCGACCGCGTGGCCGAGGCCAACATCCCGGTCCTGATCCAGGGCGAGTCCGGCACGGGCAAGGAGCTGATCGCGCGCGCCATCCACGAGAACTCCCTGCGCCGCGCCGGTCCCTTCGTCACGGAGAACTGCGCAGCCATCCCGGAGACCCTGCAGGAGAGCGAGCTGTTCGGCTACAAGCGCGGGGCCTTCACCGGAGCGGACCGCGACCGCAAGGGGCTGTTCCAGGCCGCCGATCGCGGCACGCTCTTCCTGGACGAGGTCGGGGACATGAGCCCGGCCATGCAGAAGAAGCTGCTGCGCGCCCTGCAGGACGGCGAGATCCGGCCGGTGGGAGGCACCACCAGCATTCACGTGGACGTGCGCGTGCTGTCGGCCTCGAACCGGCCGCTGCTCGACCTCATCGGGCGCCGGCTTTTCCGCGAGGACTTGTACTTCCGCCTGAACGGAGTGACCATCGAGCTACCGCCGCTGCGCGAGCGCGCGGCCGACATCCCGCAGCTCTGCGACTCCTTCTTGCGCCGCGTCGCGGTGGAGCTGAAGGTCGCCGCGCCCGTACTCGGCGCGAGCGCGCGCGCGGCGCTCGCGGCCTATTCCTGGCCCGGGAACGTGCGCGAGCTGGAGAACGAGATGCGCCGCTGCCTCGCCCTGCTGGGTGGCGCGGCGCGCGTCATCGAGGAAGAACACTTGAGCGACGAGGTGCGCGCGGCGGCGCGGGAATGAGGCCCGGGCCTGTTCTTTCGCCCCGGGCCGCGGTGCAATGCACAGGCACGCTCCGTCGCTGCCTGCGGAGGAGTCATGTTCGTCCTGGTCATCCATGATCCCGCGCGGGGACTGAGCCGGCAGATCCCGCTGGACGCGGACCGGTGGACCATCGGCTCGGCGGAGGACAACTCCGTCGTCCTGCGCCGGCCGGGCGTCGAGTCCCGGCACTGCGTGCTCGAGCGGATCAAGGACGGCTACAAGCTGGTCGACCTGGACAGCGCGCACGGCACGCTCGTGAACGGCTCCTTCATCGCTCAGAAGCGCCTCGATCCGGGGGACCGCATCGAGCTCGGCGGCTGCGTCCTGGTGTTTGAGCGCCTCGCTCGCTCGAGCACGCCGGCGCAGCG
>DYIW01000084.1 GCA_020723465.1 Phycisphaera mikurensis | reverse complement strand
GACTCGGCCCGGCCCTTCGGGTTGCGGCGGCGGGGGGCCGGCTGCGGCGTTCTGGCTCGTCCATGGCTCGAAAGGAGTCGAGTCGTCGCCGCGCCGTGCATTCGGCCCCCCGGCGCTCGCAACGCGGCCGCGGGGGATTCCTGCTCAGGCTCTGAAGGCGCCGGCTACCACTCGGGTTCCTGCGGCTCCTGCGGCTCCTCTGCCGGCGCTTCCTGCTGCACGATGTTCAGACGCAGCTGCTCCTTCAAGAACGCGTAGCTGAACTCCGGATTGCCCATCTGGCCGCGGTAGCGCAGGCGCGCCAGCGCGAACGGATCACTCTCGCGCAGGCAACTCCACTGCGCCTCCTGGCGGTCCGTGAGGCGCATCTCCTCCACTCCGGGAGCCCGGCGCTCGACCACCAGGGCGACGATACTGCACTTGTCCGCGCTGTCGCGCAGCGGCCCGAGGACGCCGTTCGCGGGCACCTCGAAGAGCGGCATGTGCCCCTTGAGGAACTTCTCGGGCGACTGCTCCTCGTCGCGGAAGAAGGCGGTCTGCACGTACGACCTGCGGAAGAAGTCGATCGTGCGCGGCGCCAGGCCCTGCTCCTTGGCCTGGGCGACGAAGCACTCACCCTCGTACGGCTGCACCAGGGTGGCGATGCGGCCGCTCACGCCGTCCAGCTCCGCGGCGATGATCTTCTGCCGCTCCGCCTCGTCGGTGATGCCCTCCTTCTCGATGCGCTGGTTGGCGAACGTGCGCGCCTCTTCCTCCACTTCGGCGATGTCGTCCGCGACCGGCTGGCGCGCCGCGGTACGAATGGCCTCGCGGAACAGGCGCGCCTTCTCCTCGGCGTTCTTGCGCGCGGTCTCCTCCAGCCAGGCGTCGGGCAGCTCCGCCTGCACTTCCTCGAAGGGTTTGAGCTGCGCCGCCGTCTTGCCCTTCATCCTGACCAGGAAGCCCCAGGGCATCTCCGCGGTCGGATAGCCGCTGCGCGCCTGGTCCTGGGAGAGGAAGGGCGCGGAGGCAGCCAGCTCCTCGCTGCCGATGCGCTCGAGCTTCTCGATCTCCTGCCGCTCCTTCGGCGCACCGAAGTCCACGAGCTCCATGCCATACTTCAGGGCGATCGCGGCGAGCAGGTCTTCTCGTGGCGTCTCGCCCGGCGCCTCCTCCGCGCCGGCCGCGGGCGCCGCGGTCTCGTCCGCGCTCTCGGGCGCCGCTTCGCCGGCCGGCGGCGCCGGCGTCTCGGCCTTCCGCTGGTCGAGCGCGGTCCCGTACTCGACCAGCGCCTGATCGATCAGGCGCCGCACCAGGATCTCCCGCTCGATGACGTCGCGCACCTCGGCCAGGGGCCGCGTGCGCGGCTGCTGGGGCTCGTCCTTCTCCTCCTTTGCCTCCCCCTCGCCGCCCTCGCCTGCCTCGGGTGCCGCTTCTTCCGGCGCCGTCCCCTCCGGCGCCGGCTCCTCGGCCTGCGCCGGGAAGCGCTCGGCGTTCTGATCCAGGAAGGCCTGCAGCTCCTCCTCGCTGACCTCGCGCCTGCCCTCGTCCAGGACCTCGCGCAGCTTCGCCGCGTCGGCGCCCTCGACGCCCAGCAGCGCCGCGTCCAGGGCGTACTTCTCGGGCGAGCTGAACTTGTTCGCCTTGGCGACCGGATCCATGCCCTTGTCGTAGAACTCCCGGAGCTGCTCCTCGCTCAGACTGTTCTTGTCGAGCACCGCAGCTTCGGCCGCGTCGCTGTACTCCACGAAATCGACCTTGAACTGCTCGTGCGCCTTCTGGAAGTGGCTCACGAGCTTCTCGGAGAGCACGCGCGGCGCCTCGTCCACGAGCGCCTTGTACAGGTCCTGGCGCGTGGCCTGCCGCACGTACTCCTCGAGGTCCCGCTGCTCCATCTGCGCGTTCCGCAGCCACTGGCGGTACTGCTCATCCGACTTGAAGGGGAAGTTCTGGCGCATCGCCGTGGCCAACACCTCGTCGCCCGCCACCACGCCCGCTTCGTCAGCCAGGGCGTCGAGCATGAGGAACTCCCACACGCGCTCGTCGTTGATCCGGCTCGACTCCAGACGCGCGAGCTGGCGCGCCAGGCTGGTGAACTCCTCCGCCTTCACCACGACGGTGCGGCCGCCGGGAGTCTCGAAAGACCCCATCACGACCTCGCCGGATTCGTCGGACAGGCCCTGCAGCATGGCGCCGGTCACCGTGAACGTCACCATCACGAAGACGGTGACCACGATGTACATCCAGCGCGTGAGCTGCTTGTTCTTGCGGAACCAGCGAAAGACCATCGTTGCCTCGTCAAGGCGCCTTCAGCTCCTCGACACGCGGCAGGTCCTTGACGGACGCCAGGCCGAAGTGATCGAGGAACCTCTTGGTCGTGCCATAAAGAAGGGGACGGCCCGGCTGGTCGGATCGGCCGACCACCCGGATCAACTTGCGATCGATGAGACTGCGGAGCACCGGGCCGCACTGCACGCCGCGGATGGCGTCGATCTCGGCCCGCACCAGGGGCTGGCGGTAGGCGATGATCGCCAGGGTCTCGAGCGCGGCGGCGGAGAGCTTCTCCGGCGCGCGCGCCCGCTCAAGGCGGCTCACGTGCTCCTGGAACTCCGGCCGGCTGTAGAGGCGGTAGCCCCCGGCGATCTCGTGGATGTCGAAGGCGCGCAGCGTGGCCGCGTAGTGCGCGCGCAGGCGCTCGATCGAGGCCTGCACGCACCGCGGGGAGGCGCCGCCCGCGGCCTCGCCGATGCGCGCGGGCGTGAGCGCGTCAGCCGTGGAGAAGAGCAGCGCCTCGACGATGCGGTCCAACTCGCCGTCCGGCAGCGCCGCGCCCGCCTCGGCGGCCGGCGCGCCGCGGCCACCGGAGACCTCCGCCGCGCCGGGTGCGGGGGAGTCCTCCGCCGCGTTCGCGCCGGGCAGGATCGGCGGTTCGTTTGCTGGAGCGTCCTTCATGCGCCACGCGGAGCCAGGGCTTTCGAGGCGGCCAGTCGCTGTCCCGTCGGACAAACCCGAGACCTTATCACCGCGCGGCGCGGCCTTCAAGCGCGGCCCATGCGCACCTCGATGCGGTAGCGCTCGCGCACGCGCCGGTCCCACTCGGTCAGCTCGAATGGGTCGAGCGCGCGCGTCTCCAGTTCGCGTTCGATCTCCGCGGCCTGCTCGCCGTAGGGCCGGGAGTCGGCCGGCAGCTCCTTCTCCAGCCGCAGGATGCGGAACAGCTCCCCGCTCTTGCCCGGAATGGACGACAGTTCCGCCCGCTGCCCCGGCTTCAAGCTTGCCGCTCCCTGGAGCAGGGGGTGCGGGCAGTCGCGCGCCACCGGCGGCAGAAGCCCCCCCAGCCTGGCGCTGCGGTCGAGGGACTGGGCGCGCGCCAGGGCGGCGAAGTTCGCGCCCTCGTCCAGCTTGGCCGCGATCTCGCGCGCCGCGTCGAATCCCTCGACCACGATCACGCGCACCTGGATGCGCTCCTCGAGACGCGCCTGGTAGCGAATCAAGCGCGCCAGGAACAGCTCCTCCATCACCTGATCGCGCACCGCCGCCCGATACGCCTGGGAGGTAGTGCCGTAGCGCTCCAGGATGTACTGCTCGAAGTCACTCCCCGGGCCCGCGGCCAGCTCGAACTCGTCGCTCTGCGCCTTGAGCACGGCGGCCATGCTCTTCTCCACCTGGTCGGCGCCGATGTGTACGCCCAGGCGCCGCGCCTCCTTGACCATCAGGCGCCGGCGCACCGCCTGCTCGAGCGCGGCGTAGACCAGCTCGGTGTGCGTCAGGAAGAGCAGCGGCAGGACTTCACCGGCGCGGACCTCCTCGCCGTCGGCGACAGCCAGCACGCTGCCGCCCGCGGCGCCCTGCGCGGCGCAGGTCAGGTCGTCCACGTCGAGGAGCTCGACCGGCGCGCTCGCAGGCGCCGCGCCAGCAGCGGGCGCTCCCCCCGCCTCCTGAGGCGAAGACGCGGCTCCGGGCGTGTCCCCGGCCGCCGCGGAACCGGCGGTCAAGACCGCGCACCACGCGGCCGCCAGGAAAAGGGGCCTCGCCATCACTTGAAGACCACGATGCGGTCGAAGGTGAGCGTCTTGCAGCGCGGGCACGGCACATCCCCGTCCTGCCCTTCCTGATTGGGGTCGTTCCGAGCGAAGAACTGCAGGATCCCCTTGCCGTAGCAGGTGGAGCAGTCGCGGACGCGCCGCGCGATCACGGTCACCTTGCCCGAGTTCTCGGCGAAGAACGCCACCAGGAAGGCGGTTCGGTCCTTCGGCAGGGCGGCTTTCCACCATTCCTCCGGCGTGGGCGGCACGTCCACGATGTCCCCGACCTTCTTCACCTCCTCCTTCTTCTTGGAAAGCTGCTCCCGCTTCTCCTGCAGGCGCTTCTGGATGCGCTCCGCCAGGCTCTCCGGCTCCGCCGCCTCCTGCTTCTCCTCCTCGGCCTTCTCCTCCTTGCCGCTGCCCTTCTCCAGGTCCTCCTTGGCCTTCTCGCCCAGGATGAAGGTGCCGCCGCCGTAGGAGGCCTCGCGCGGCGACGCCGCGCTGCCGCGGGTCTCCCACAGCTCGTCCACCCGCTGCGGGGTGATGCCGTAGAGCGCGGCCAGCTTCTCCTGCACGTCCAGGTAGGCCTGCTCCTTGGCCCAGGTCATGGCCTCGCCCAGGACCACCTCGCGGTCCAGCCCCTTCTCCTCGGCCAGGCGCCGCAGGATGGAGAAGAAATCGGTGCGGATGGCTTCCTGGTACTCGCGCTGCTGCGCCTGCGCGATCAGGCCCTTCTCTTTCTGCACGTCGCCGAGCTGCGCCGAGCCCGGCCACTTCTGCTCGAACTCGTCGGCCAGCGCCAGGGCCTCGGCGAACGCCCCGCGGTACCTGAGGGAACGAATGCGCGCCAGCACCCCGGTCTGCTCCGTTTCGCGTTCCTTGACCACCAGGTTGAGGAGCTTCTGCTCCAGCACGCTGCGGCGCGGGAAGTTCGGATCCAGCTCGAGCACCGTGCTGAAGCAGGTGCGCGCCTGCTCCCACAGGGTCAGGGTCTCGGCGATCAGGCCGAGGTTGTACCAGTCGACCGGACGCGCCAGGTCCGCCTCACGCTTCTTGTTTTCGAAGACCGCCGCCGGGTGCTCCACGGTCAACGCGTCCACCTGGACCGTCTTGATCGACTGGATCGATTCCAGCGGCACGCGCACGACGCTGTCCTTCTTGCGCAGCAGCAGGAAGCCCTCCTCCCGGCCCGCGTCCAGCCCGACGATGCCGCCCGTGGCCGTCCTCACCTCGAGCGCCTGCATCTGGATGGGCGGCAGCTCGTCCCCCTCGTAACCGTACATGCGCTTGATCTTGACCACGTCCTCGTCGCGGATCTGATCCCAGCGCAGCCGCAGCAGGCCGCCGTTGTCGTCGCGGCGCAGCGAGACGCCGCGCGCCTCGTCGAACCCGTCCGCCGGGATCACGCCCGAGACCTCCGCGCCCGTGGCCAGGCGCAAGATCACCGGCCTCTCCTGGAGGGCGGACGCCTCGCCCGGCGTCAGGCCGAGCGCCAGCAGCGCCGCCAGCAGCATTCGCTTGGTCATTGGTCGCTCCACCTCCGGCGTCAGCCGCCGGTCTCGTCGGTCGTCTCCTGCTCCGGGCGCGGCGCGGCGCGCCCGCTGCGCGCCCGCCGGATCAGCGCCTGCGGATCCGCGCGCGGCCGCACGAACAGCAGGAAGCTCTCGCCTTTCTTCCTGCCCGCGTCCAGAGTGTACACGCGCACGGTCGCGAGCACGCCCCCGGCCGTGCCCGCCTCGGGATCGGTCTCCAACTGCTCGATCGAGTAGAAGTACCCGGGGTACTCCTCGATCGCCACCTCCGCCGGCCGCACCGGCTGCTCGGCCGGTCCAACCTCCGCGCTCTCCGCCAGCAGGCGCTCCACGCGCTCCTGCACCAGGCTGCTCAGGTTCGCCACCGTCGCGCGCTGCGTGGCCCCGCGGTGCAGGGCCAGGCCGCCGGCGAACAACGCCAGCACGCCGACGATCCCGGTGAGGAAGATCGTCAGCGCGGCCATCACCTCGAGCAAGGTGAAGCCACCGCTGCGGCCGCGCGGCGTCCCGGGTCCTGTCATGGATCGTTCCAGTCCTCGCGGAACACCGGGATCTCCACCACGCGCTGGAAGGTCTGCCCGAAGCGCAGGCGCGCGCCCGCGGCGTGCGCGCGGCGTCCGGAGCCGCGCGCGCCGCGGAGCACCTTCACCCCGCCGTCCGCGACCTGGCTCCATTCCATCCACTCCCCCTCCACCTTGAGGAAGGGGTGCAGCGGCCGCGTCCCGGCGAAGGGCTTGAGCGCGTCCGGGCGCAGGATGTTCGAGGTCGCGGTCATGGCCGCCGCGAGGCGCACCGTGGCCGCCTCGTCCTCGTCCCGCTCCAGGACGAGCGTGATGCGCACGCGCCGCGGGAAGACATCGTCGGAGCCGTCCTCGAGGGAGGCGGCGCCCTTCCGCAGCAGGAAACCGTTGAAGCCCTCGGCGTCCAGCAGCAGCGCCCGGGTCGAGTCCCACACGGTGAGCCGGCCCCCGGCCTGGTCCGGCGGGTCGCTCCAGGAGAGGGTGTCACGCGACCAGAACTCGAAGCCGAGGTAAAGCAGGTTGTCCGCCATGGGCACGGCCGCGCCGCACAGCTTGCGCGGATCGTCCCACAGGCGCTCCTGGAAGAGCGATCCCTCGCCGCCGATGGGTGCGCGGAAGAGGCGGTAGAGCGTCAGCAGGGCCGGGTCGCGCCCGGCTTGCGGCAGGGCCAGGGTCGCGTAGGCGAGCTCCGCCAGGCCGCCCGGGGCGAGCTCCGGCTGGCCGCCGCCCGCTTCCGTGTCGCTCACCGCGGCCTGGCCGCCCGGCAGGTCGCCGGCCCGGCGCACGCGGCTGTCGAAGCGCTCCTCCGGGCAGGAGCGCACGAAGCGCAGCCGCTGCAGCACGCTCTCCTCAGCCTGGTCCAGGTCGAGGTCGTAGAAGCCGTGATCGGCGATCAGCCGGACCGGCGCGTCGCTGGCCCCGGGCGCGGGATCGGCGCGCAGCATGCGCAGGTCGGTCGCGATGAACTCCAGCAGGGACGAGCCGCGCTCCAGCGCCTCGCGCCCGCCCTCGCCCATGCGCCACACGTCGAGAGCGCCCTTGATCATCTGCGCCAGCATGCCCACCAGGATCGCGAAGATGGCGATGGCCGTCACCAGCTCGATGAGGGTGAAGCCGCGAGTCGCCCGCTGGTGCAGCATCAGTTCCATTCCTCGTAGGCCAGGCGCGCGGGCGCGGCCAGCCACTCCACGCCGAGCGCGCGCAGGCACGGCGCCCGCTTCCACTCGTTCGAGCCGCCGCGCGTGGCGCCCGGATCGGGCTCGAACACGGCCGTGTCGAAGGCGCCCTCCTTGAAGCGCGTGAACACGCGCAGCTCCAAGGTGTCGCCCTGGCGCAGGAGCGGCTGCTGCGCGGGTGCGCCCGCCGCCGCCTCGAACAAGAAGACGTCCGGCGCCAGGGCCGGGTCGTCGGTGAAGCGGCCGCGGCCGCCCACGCGCGCCTCGATCACCAGGTCAGCCAGCTCGGAGGCGTTCTCCGCCTGCCAGGAGAGCTCCTGGTAGAAGCCGCCCTTGACCTTGAGGAAGAAACCCAGCCAGGACAGCTCCGGATCGTCCGCGCGCGGCCGGAAGCGGTCCTCGTAGCGCGCCGGGAAGAGCAGCACGAGCGTGCCCTCGACGTGCGCCTCCGGCCGCGTGCCGAAGCGGCCGCGCAGCAGGCCGGCGTCGAGCCGCTGCTCCGGGTCGCGCCACAGCGGCATGACCAGCTTGTTGCCTTCCTTCCGCGCGTAGCCGATCAGCTCGCGGCCGATCTGCACCAGGCCGCCGCGCGTGGGGAAGTCGGCCGCGTCCTTGAGCTCGAGCTCGTGGTCGTTCGGGCCGATCGACTTCTCCAGGCGCGAGACGCGCAGGAACGTCAGCTCGCGCGCGGCCGCGCTGCCGCGATGCATCTGGATGGGCGTGCCGAGGAAGCCGCGGCCGTTCACGGCCACGGTCAGCTCGGCCTCGCGCCCCTCGTCCGGCATGTCCACGTCGGAGAAGGCGATCAGCTCGTCGTCGAAGAGCAGCACGAAGCCGTCGTCTGGGAGGTTGCCCACCGGGTCGATGGCCTCGATCACCGGGCCGTAGCGATCCCACAAGTTGTAGCGCAGCACGTCGCGCCGCAGGTAGAAGGGCTCGTCCGGCTCGAGCTTGTCGTCGCGCCCCAGCACGTAGCGCGGATGGTGCGGCAGCATCTTGGACGGCGTGTCCGGGGCGAAGAACTCGGCCTCGTCCAGGAGGCCGCCGCCCGGGGACGGCGCGCCGTACATGTCGCCGCCGAGGTAGAGGTTCTCGCCGATCCGGGTCGGCAGCTCGCCCGAGGGGAACTTGAGCAGGCGCGTCAGGTCGCGCGACTCGATGTTCATGTTCGCAAGCGCGTCCATGGCCGCGCCCGGATCATCCGGATCGACGCGCGAGAACAGGTCGAAATAGTTGGAGCGGTACTCCCCGAGCACGCCGGTCTCGAAGGCGAGATGGCAGGCGAACGCGCCCCAAGCCTCGACGTCGGTCTCGCAGTAGCCGTAGTTGACGCGCTGCTCCTCCTGCGCGTGCGCCAGCGGATCGACCAGGGTGACGAAGTCGCGCGCGCCCGGACGCGCGGTGTAGATGCTGTCGTTGCGGAAGGTGCGAAGCACCGGCAGCACGCGCGCTTCCTGCGGATGCGCGCGCACGCCCGTACCGAGCACGCCGCGGAAGGCCAGCACCCCGCCATCCAGGCGCGTGGACTGGAGCTTGGCCTCCTGCGCGATCTCGTTCTTGTCCTCCCGCGTGCCGGCGATCTCCTCGTAGTTCAAGGCCTTGGCGATGGCCGCGGCCGTCGGCATGTCCGAGGAACCCGCGTCCTTCTTGGTGAAGAACACGGTCAGGTCGCGCGCCAGGATGTCGACCACGGAGCGCACGCGCGTCGGCTCGTCGCGCACGAAGCAGCCCGCGCCGATGTCGTCGTAGCGCACCCACTCCGTGCCTCCGCCCTCCTCCCGGCCAACGAAGCCCGTGCCGATCTGCACCATCTCCGGCCGCGTCAGGCCGCTCTCCCGGCGCTGCGGCACGGGGTAGCTCTCCACGACCTTCTCGTGGCCGAGCCCGATCTTCACCGAGATGGGCACCACGAAGATGGGTTGCTCTTGCTCGTAGCCCTGCTCCGACGCCTGCAGCCTCCACTCAGCCACGTGCGCATGGGCCTGAGTGGCGGTCTTGTCCGCGTCCACCGCCGAGCTCTCGACCTGCAGCAGGTTGCACGTGTCCCCGGCCCACTCCGCGTTCTCGGCCGCGCCCGGAGCCCGCTCCACGGCCAGGAGCGTGTTGTTGGCGTAACTGCCGTAGTAGATCAGCTCACCGAGGCCGATGATCTCACCGTTGGTGGACTTCAGCACGTTGGTCCAGGTGAACTGCGCCTGCCTGTCTCCGACCTGTGCCGTCTCGCTGCCGCCGGTCGAGGGCGGCCAGCGCGGGGAGGACACGAGGAGTGCCCAGCCGCCCTGGGCATCGAACATCTCGTCCAGGCTCGCGCCCGCCTGGGGTGCGCTGCTCGACGAGTTCGGATTGGCAACGGGCACGAGCGGCAACGAGGTCACCGTGGAGTCGATCCCCGTGCCCACCTCCTCGGGACCGGACCCGCCGGTGCCCGTGCCCGTGAACTGGACGTTGATGCTCTTGTTCACCGCCTCCGAATCCGGATCCACCATGGCGATGCCGAATTCGCCGAGCGCGTCCTTCAGGCCGGTGTTGCCGTGCGGCACGTACTCGGAGAGCAGCACCGCGGCGTAGCCGAACAGCTCCACCGCCTCGGATTCCTCGTGCTCCTGGCCACGCGAGCCGCGGCGCGCGCGGCCGCCGAAGGCGTCCCCGGCCACGCGCGAGACGATCAGCTCCTTGTCCGTGCGGTCGAGGTACTCGATCAGCTCCCAGCCGATGCGCACGATGCCCCAGGGCGGGAAGAGGCGGGCGTCCTCCACCTCGATGGTGAACTCCTGGCCGGCGGTGTAGCCCGGGATGTTGGCGAAAGGCCCGGCATCGCCCGGCGGGTCGAGCGGCTTGCTCAGGCGCGTCTGGAAGGCGCGGCGCCCGCGCGGCACCCCGTCCACGAACAGCGCCAGGTCCGAGGGCTTGGTGCCCCGGGCGTAGAACGACAGGTGATACGGCACGGTCGGATCGAACTCCAGCCCGTCGTCGAAGGCGTAGCGGATGTGCGCGATCTGCGCCGGGAAGTGCGCCGGATCGAGCTGGTCGCGCTGGCCCGGGAAGGTGTCGCCGATCGGGTCGGGCACCGCGGCGTCGGCCACGCGGAAGACCAGCTCGCCGCCCGCGGCGTCGTAGGAGGCGAGAATGCGGTTGGTGAGCTCGGCGTACTGCTCGCTGCCGGCGTAGCCCGTGTCGAGCAGGATGGTCTCGCCCGCGCCGCCACCTTCCCCCGGCTGCCACCACAGCTCCAGGCAGAAGACCTTGGGCCAGCCCTTGACGTCCAGCAGGTCGACCAGCTCCGACTGGACGTCCAGCGCCAGCGGCCCGCGCGCCGCGATGTCGTAGCCGTCCACGCGCTCCGAGCCCGGGTCGAAATCGTCCCGGGGCGTGCCGTCGAAGTGCAGCACGCGCAGCGGCGCCTCTTCCACCTGCCCCGGCTCCAGGCCCGGGTCCTCGGGCGACAGGACGCGCAGCCCCTCCTTGCGCACCGGCGCCAGGCGCGCGTACGCCGGCTCCTCGCTCTCCTGGCGCGCGTGCCGCCCGGCCAGCGCCGGGCGCAGGCGCGAGGGCGGCTGGTGGAAGGCGTCGAAGTCGAGCACGTTCTGCGGGAAGGTGGCCCAGTGCTTACCGGTGCGCGACAGGCGGATCGCCTCCTCGAACTCGAGCTGCGAGGCGAACAGGGTGAGCGCCCGGCCCGCGGGGAACACCTGGGTCACGGCGCGCGCGCAGGAGCGCGCCTGCTCGCGCCCCAGGGGCAGGTTCTCGCTGGCCGCGGCGTCGATGGTGAACACGCCGTAGGAGCGGTAGACGAACGGCGCGGTGGACACGGCGAGCGCCGCGTTCGCGGCGTCCTCGGCGTTCAAGAGCAGCGCCCTCTGGTCGTCGGCGCCGATCGCGTCGCTCTCGCGCAGCGCCTGCAGCAGCGCGGCGAAGGCCTCTGGCCCGGCCAGCGGCCGCGCCTCGAGCAGGCGCTCGGCGATGAGCTCGGCCTCCTTGCGGTCCACCACCTCGAACGAGGCGCTGAGCTTCACCCCCTCCAGCAGGGCGATGAGCACGCGCCGCGAGCAGGCGTTGACGTTGACCGGCGCGCGCGCCAGCGCGTCCACCAGCGCCAGGTCGGCCTCGTACTCGTGCTGCACCGGCTCCTGCAGCACCAGGCGGAAGAGGTCCCCGCCGGCCTCCTCCACCGCCACCACCAAGTTGTACTCCTCGGCGTCCTCCTGGCGGATGCGCACCACCGTGCCGGGCCCCAGGCTGGCGCCTCCGGCCACGATCAGCTCGCGCGCCTCGTCCCCGGGGCCGGCCGCGAGCACCAGGCGCGCGGTCGCCAGGAAGCGCTCCGCGCCCGGCAGCACGGCATGGACCGTCAGGTCCGCCTCGAGGCCGTCGATCTCGTCCGCGCTGAAGGCCGCCTCGCCGAAGCGCGCGATGTCCTTCAGGCCGCGCACCGTGGCGTAGCCGCGGAACGCTCCCGGTGCGATCTTGTAGGGATACACGGCCGCGAGCAGGGCGCGGTAGTCGAGCACGCAGGCCCCGGCCGCGTGGTCGCCGGGCGGCAGGCTCGCGACCACCGAGGTGCTGAAGCCGCGCGTGATCCCGGAGAGCGTGCGACCGCTCAGCGAGCGGTAGAGGATCAGCTCGCCGCCGACCCAGACGATCCCCTGCTCGGCCAGGCCCTCGGCGGAGGCCAACCGCACCTCCAGCTCCTCGTCCGGCTTGAGGCGCTCGGCCAGGCGCGTGCCGCCGAGCAGGTTGCCGAGCAGGTGCAAGGAGGCATGGTTGACGTTCACCTTGCCCTGCTCGTCCGCGGACGTGGCCGACCAGATGGTGCCGCGCGGGTCGCTCGCCGACTGGCCGAAGCGCTCCGCGCCCGTGCCGAGGTTCACGGCCAGCTCCTCCGGCGCGTCGTAGTGCGGCGTCTCGTCCCGATCCGGGTCGGTGGCGGCCAGCAGCTCCTCCGCCAGGGCGAGCGCCGAGCGCGCCGAGACCTGCGACTTCTCGCGGTACACCTGGACAGCGGCCGAATGGTCCTGGCTGCGCATGGACAGGGCGAACGGCATGGCGATGGTGATCAGCGCCATGAGCACGAGGATGACCGCCATCAGGGCGGCGCCCCGCTGCCTGCTGCCGCCCGCGACCGCGCGTACCTTCATCAGCGGATCTCCCCGAGCATGCCCACCACGACGTCGCGCGTGCGCTGCACGCCGTCCTGGTCGTAGCGGAGCGTGATGACCGCCGGCCGGTCGTGGCGCGTGGTGTCCAGGCGCCCGCGGCCGTCGAAGAAGATGCTCCCGGCGGCGGCCAGCGTCACGCCGTGTGGCAGCGGGGGCACGTCGCGCGTCACGGTGCTCGCCAGCCGCACCTCGTCGACGCGGCCGAAGAAGGCAGGCGAACCGCCGCCGACCAGGAGCGGCGCCCGCGCATCGGGGTGCGCCGGCAGGCGCACGTCGTTCACCAGGCACGCGCGCTCGCGACCGTCGATCTCCAGGCGCAGGCTCTGGCCGTCGTACGAGCACGCGACCGCGACCCAGGGCCCGCAGGGCAGGCGCTCCGCGCTCTCCAGCCGCAGGAAACCGCCGCTGGCGCGGCTCTCTAGTTCTCCCTCCTTGACGCGCACGCGCGCCGCCAGGGTGCGCTGCTCCGTCACCTCCAGGCGGAACGCCTCGCCCTTGGAGATCACCAGGCCGGCGCTGTCCGGCTCGATCTGCAGGCAGGCCTCGACCCGCAGCCCGATATCGCTGTCGAACGACGGCGAGGTCCCGAGCACGGCGCCGCCCGGGGCCGTTCGTTCGAGCAGGAGCGCGTTGCCGATGGCGCCGCCTGGCACGATCTCGGCGCCGCCCACGAGCTCGGCGTTGGTCGGCCAGCCGAAGGACTGCGCGTCCTCGAAATGCCAGTTGCCGGTGCTGACGAAGCCGCTGGCGAGCACGCGGCTGGTGGCGGCGTCGAAGTCCACGCGCGCGGCCGTGGACTGCTCCACGGCGAACAGGCGCGCCGCGCGCAGGGCGTCCTTGACCTGGGCCACGGCCAGGGCGCGCCCCAGGCTCATCCGCGAGAAGGCGCCCGCGCCGATCCCCAAGAGGATGGCGAACAGGCCGAGCACCGCCAGCAGCTCGAGCAGCGTGAACGCGGCCTCACTCGCGGTAGGAGGCGATGTCGTCGCGCGTGCCGTAGACGCCGTCCTCGCCCACCGACAGGAGCTGGTACGACTCTTTCGCATAGAAACCGCCGGTCAACTCGCTCACGGCGCCGGTCACCACCTTGGGCACCGGCTCGGCCGTGTCGAAGTCCTGGAACTCGTAGCACGACTCCCTGCCGTAGTCGTCGTAGCGGATGTAGACGAGCGGATTCTCCCAGGCATCGACCACCTCCAGCAGGACCGGCAAGCCGTGGATGGTGACGTTCTTGTCCGCGACGTCCTCGCCGTCCTGGTTCCTGAGGTACTCCTCGGGGATGCGCTCGCCGTCGTAGTCCTGATGGAACAGCCCCACGACCAGCGCCTCGATGCCCTCGTTGACGTCGTTCTTCGCCTTCAGGCCGTAGCGCTCGAGCCGGCTGAAGGGGTAGTCCCCCTTGCGGTTCTTGTACTGCTCGAGCAGCCCGCTGAGCTGCTCCAGGCGCGAACGCGTGTCCGCTCGCTTGCCCTCCTCCTGGAAGTTGCCATAGTAGGCCGCCGCGATCCCGAGGAGCAGGGTCAGGATCGAGATCACGACCAGAAGCTCGATCAAGGTGAAAGCGCGTCGCGTCCGCATGGTGCCCGCCATTCTATCCCGCGAAGCCCTCACGGGTAACGCGCGCGGCGCGCCTCACCCCTGGTAGCGCACGATGCGCACGAAGCCACTGGTGACGGCCACGTTCTGGCGGGCCTCGGCCTCGACGAAGAGCGCGCCCAGGGCCTCGCGCCGCAGTTTCTTCAGGCCGCTCACCTCGATCCCGTCCAGGACCACGCGCTCGTCCACCAGCACGCGGAACAGCCCCTTGTCCGCGTCCGTGCGCTCGATGCCCAGCAGGAACTCCACTCCCGCCGGCAGGCGCACGTCCGGCACCTCGAGCCAGTCCGACTCCGCTTCCTCCCGGCTGCGCGCGCGCACGCGCAGCGACCCGTCCGCGCAGCGCGCCACCGCGATCTCGCCCATGACCTGCGACCCGGCGTCCTTGCCCGGGCGCTCGTAGGCGAGGCGCAACCCGGCCTTGGCCTCGCAGGAGGCCGCCACGCTGAAGCGCGCCTCCAGCAGCACGAATGAGGCGCCCGCGACGACGCGCTTCAGCTCGGTCCGCTCCCCGTCGCTGTCCTGGCGCTGCACGCCGCTGACCTCGAGCAGACCGGCGCCGTCCAGGCGGAACGTCGGCCCGAACGACTCGGTCGCGTCCCAGTCGTTCTTGATCTGCTTGCGCTGGAAGCGATCGACCCACTGCTCCTTGCCGCGGTGGTCCTCGATCGAAGCCTGGTTCCGGTCGGCATAGAGGCGGTGCGGGTCGGACTCCGCGCGGCTGGCGGCGCGCGCCGCGGCGAACCGCTGCAGCGCCTGGTCGACGTTCCCCTCGCGATACTCGCACCAGGCGACCCCGCACAGGGCCGCGGGATCGGGGAGCTGCGGGTCGCCCGCTCCCTGCAGGAACTCCTCCCGCGCCGCCTGCACCTGGTTCACGCGCAAGAGCGCCGCGCCCAAGAGCACGTGCACCTCACGGTTCTCCGGCTCGCGCCGCAGCGACTCGCGCAGGTACTGCTCCGCCGTCTCCGGCTCGTCCTGGAGCAGCGCCGTGTAGCCCAGCTCGTTCAGCACGTCGGTGATGCGGCCGTCGCGCTCCAGGGACTCGCGCAGGCGCTCCTCGGCCGAGTCCAGGTCGCCGCTCAGGCGCGCGATGCGGCCGGCGCGGTACAGGCCGAAGGGCTCGCCCGGCTCGAACAGCAGGGCCTCCTCGAACCAGAAGGCCGCCTTCTCCAGGTTGCCGGCCGCTTCCTCGAGCGCTCCCAGGCCCACCGCGGAAGCGAACGCCGTCAACGGATCCAGGTCGGCCGCCTCCTGGAAGCGCGCGCGCGCCTGCTCCAGGTCCGCGGGCTCGCCCGAGCCGCGCGCCAGCGCCACGCCCAGGTCGTAGACCGCGGCTCGATGCCGGGGATCAGCCTCCAGCGCCGTGCGGAACTCACCGATCGCGTTGGCCGTGTCTCCCGCCATCAGGTCGAGCACGCCCTTCAGCACCCGCGCCTCGGTCTGCTCGCCCCCGAGGCTCAAGACACGGTCGAGCTGGCTCAGCGCTTCGCTCGTGCGGTTGGTGCGGATCAACGCGCGCACCTGCTCCACGCGCAGGCGCTGGCGCGCCTCGGCGCTCAGCCCGGTGACCTTGAGCGCGTTCTCCAGCGCCGCGACCGCTTCGCCGCCCCGCTGCGTGGCGAGCAGCATCCGTCCCAGCTCCGCCCACGCCTCCTGGTCGTTGGGATTGAGCTTCAGCGCGTCCCTGAGGAAGTCCTCGGCCGCCTCGGGCAGACCGAGCCGCAGCAGCACGCGCGCGTGCCGCGTTTCCAGGCGCGAGTCGGATACCCCCGCCGTGCGCGCTTCGTCGCACACGGCCAGCTCTCCCTCGGTGTCGCCCGCCAGCTCCTCGACCCGGCCGAGCAGTTCCCAGGCGTCGGCTTCCGCCGGGTTGAAGGACAGGGCCGAGCGCAGGAACTGCTCCGCGCCCTCGAGCGCGGCCTCCTCGTCCTCGCCCGCCCAGCCCAGGCACTGGCGCGCCGCCTCGAGCTGCAAGCGCACGCTGCCGGCGCTCGGCTTCACTTCGCGCCGCAAGAGCACCACCCGGTTGCGCACCGTGTCGGCGAAGCCGAAGCCCACGCCGAAGGCGCCGGCGCCATCCAGGTCGGCGCGCGTGAACGTGGCCGTACCCGAGTCCTTGCCGGTCGCCACGTTCACCGCCTTGAACTGCAGCGGCAAGGACAAGTCGTCGAGCAGGGCGAACTTGTCCGCGTTCAGCACGTAGCCGTAGAAGCGCGGGCGTCCCTTGCGCTTGAACCAGTCGTAGCTCTTCTCGTGCTCCGCCTCGTCGCCCGCCGGCGCGGCCGGTTCCGCAGCGGCCGGCGCGAAGTCGACGCCGCCGAAGCGCGCGTCCTCCGCGGCGGCCTCCTCCGGCGCGCCGTCCGCGGGCTGCTCCGACCCCGCGTTCTCGGCCGCGGAGCTGGGGGGGCGCGGCGCCAGGCGGAAGAAGCGCAGGTGCTCGGCCTCGACCGGCGGCTCGGGCAAGAGACCCACGGCGCCGATCGGCGGCAGCGGCGGCGGATCGAGGATGAGCGGCGGCAGCGGGTTCCAGTCACGCGGCGGCAGGAAGACGTCGCGCCCGCCCGCCAGCCAGCGCGGCTCGTCCTGGCCCAGGAAGCGCACTTCGGGCACGCGCGGGGCCTCGACCAGCGTGAACGGGCGCTCGCGCGGCAGCGCCGGCGACCGGTAGGCGCCCGAGTGGCGCAGGTAGATGAGCAGCCCGGCGATGAGCAGCACCAGCAGGAACAGCACCTGCTCCCGGTTGGCCTTCATCGCTTGGCTCCCGTGACCTGGACCTCCGGATCGATGGTGAGCGCCGAGACCGCCAGCTTCAGCACCGTCAGGCCGAGGGCCTTCTTGCTGTCCGTCTCGATCAGGAAGTCCTCGACGCACAGGAACTGCTCTTCGCCGCGCACCAGGTCTTCCACCAGCTCGGCGATGGCCGCCGTCGTGCCCGCGATCTCGAAGCGCACCTCCAGGGGGTCGACGAACGCCTCGCCCTTCTGGCGCGCGCGCCCCTTCCTTTCCACGATCTCGATCCCGTCCACCGCGCGCACCTCGGCGACGATCGCCGCGCTCACCACCTGCTCCACGATCGAGAGGCCGCGCAGGTAGCGCTGGATCGCCTCGCGGCCGGAAGGCGTGTAGTCCGGCAGTCCGAGCGAGTCATTGACGCGGATGTTCCGGCGCGCGGCGAAGTCGACGAGCTGCTCGCGCGCCCGCCCGCGTATCGCGTTGTACAGCAGGTCAGGATTGGGCTCGTTCTTCGGCAGGACGTAGTCCTCCTTGGTGACGTAGGCCAGACGCGCGTACAGCTCCTCGAGCCGCGCCCCCAGCGCGGTGTTCTCTCCCGTCACCGCCGACACCTCCGCGGCCCGCGGCGCCTCCTCCCGGCGCAGACCCGAGGCGTGCCGCTCCACGCCGCGCGCCGCCGCCTGCGCATCCCACACCGAGCCGACCACGCCCTTGCCGATCAGCACCACCACGACCGCGCAACCCACGCCGAGGATGAACTTGCGGTTGCCCTGCCAGAAGTCGTTCAGGTCCATCAGCGCTGCTCCTCGCCGCCGCCCTCGGCTGGCGCTTCCTCAGCCGCCTGCTCGCCACCCGCGGGCCCCTCCGAGAAGTTCATCGTGACCGTCCACTGGAACGGCTTGTTGGCTCCGCCCGGCGAGATCGCCGTGTTGGGCGTGCGCGGCAAGAGCGCGTCGCGGTCGAGATCCTGCACGAAGCGGTTGAACGCTTGCTCCAGCGCTTCGACCCCCTCCCGCCCCTCGCCGCGCACCTCCACCACCGGCCTCGCCTCGCCGGCGATGCCGACCGGATCGACGGTGCGCTTGTGCGCGATCGAGGTCACGTAGAAGTCCTCTGGCAGATAGCGCTGCAGCAGCGCCAGCGTGCGCTCCAGGCCGGTGCCGCTCACCACCCGCTCCTCCAGGAGTTCCACCCGGCGGGCGTACTCGGCACGTTCCGCCACCGCCTTCTCGTAGTCGCGGCGTCGCGTCTGCCGCGCCTCCAGCTCGCGCCGGAACCTGGCCTCGTCCCGCAGCGCGGCGGCCTCGTCCGTGGCGCTGCGGTAGGCGTCGTGCGCGACGAACAGCACGGCCAGGATCCCGGCGGCGATGGCGAAGACCGTCTTCTCCTTGAAGGTGCGCGCCTTCTTCAGGGACGGCGGCAGGATCTCGATCGAGTACAGGTCCGGGTACAGCGCCGAGAAGGCCAGGCCCAGCGCCACCACGCCCGTGGCACGGCTCTTCTCATCGAGCTGGGGGGACACGCCCGAAACGTCCACCTGCGCGAACGGGTCGAAGCGCTCCACCGGCAGGTTCAGGTTGGACGAGAGGTAGCGGTCCAGCCCCTTGAGCAGCGCGCCGCCGCCGCACAGCAGCACGCGGTCGAGCGTCAGGTCGCGCACGCCCGTCTGCGAGCGCGCGAAGGTCACCGACGACTGCACCATGGAGAAGATCTGCCCGGTGGCGCCAGAAAGCGCGCGCGCCACCTTGTCTTCCTGCGACGAACGCCGCGCCACCTGGTCGAAGGGCGACACGTCGGCCAGCTCTTCCTTCAGGCGCCGCGCCTTGTGGGCGCTCACGTTGAACGAGGCGACCAGGGCCTCGTCGAACAAGTCGCCGCCGCCCGAGATGTTGCGCGCGAACACCAGGTCGCCGTTCTTCACCACCACCATGTCCGTGTTGCGCGCGCCGATGTTCATGAGCAGCGCCGTGCCCTCGCCGCTCCCGGCCTGGCGGTAGGCGTTGTACAGCGCGATGGCGTTCGGGCGGAAAGAGCGCGCCTTCAGGCCGGCGGCCGCGAGCACGGTTCCGTGCGTATCGAGCACTCCGCGCTTGGCCAGGGCGAGCAGCACGGTGTCGTCCGAGGACACGTCCGAGGCGACCGGCACCAGGTTGAAGTCCGCGGCCAGCTCCTCGCCGGACTGCCCGGTCATCTCCTTGATCTCGAACTCCATGAGCTGCCGGAGCTGCCAGTCCGGCACGGGCGGCACCTGGCTGTAGCGAATGACCACGTCGCGCCCGGTGAGGCCGCAGTCGACCGCGCCCTTGACGTTCGCCGCGGCCAGAGCCTGGCGCAGCAGCGCGCCCACGTGCTCCAGGTCCTCGCGCCGTTCCCGCGGCAGCGGCACCACCACGAGCTGGCGCACCTGGAACTCGCCCTTGCGGTCGACGCCGGCCACCAGCCGCACGGCGTCCGTCCCGATGTCGATGCCGATCGCGCTGCGCGCCATCACGGTTCCTCGATCCTCTCCTGGGCGCGGCGCGCCGGCTCCGATCCGGGGTAGTGGTCGCGCAGGAACGCGGCGATCTCGCGCGCCACGCGCCGCCGCGCCGGCTGCTCCGCCAGGGCCGTCTCCAGCCGGCGCAGCAGGAGCTCCGCCTGGCGCTCGCGTGCGCTCTGCACCAGGGTCTGGCGCTCGCTGGCCAGCGCCACCTCGCTGCCCAGGAAGTCCTCCGCGGACTTGGTGCCGGCCAGCGCCGCGGCCGCGGCCCGCGCCTCCTCCTCCGCTTCCAGGTACGCGGCGGGACTCCTGAGGAAGCGGGCGCGCTCCATGGCCGCGCCCAGGCGCTCCGCGTAGCGCTCGCGCTCGCGGATGATCTCCTTGCGCCGGTTGTCCGCCTCGGCCAGGATTGCCTCGTCGAAGGGAAACTCGTTCGTGACGCGCTCGAGAATGGCCAGCGCCTCCCCCAACAGGTTGGCCTGCTGCGCCGCGCGCGCCCGGTTCGCCAGCTCGGCAGCCGCCGTCTTCTCCTCGACGAAGTCGACCTGCATGCGGACTGCCAGCGTGCTCCCGGCGGGCCAG
>DYIW01000083.1 GCA_020723465.1 Phycisphaera mikurensis | reverse complement strand
GCGATCTGGCCCCGGAGGCCATGGGAAACGGCCCCGATCGCTCCGCTCACATCCCTTCCCCTCCCCTCCGGTTCCGAGCCGAAAAGCCGCGAAGCCCCCCTACTCCAGCCGCGCGCGGCGCGGGACCACGGTGATCCCGCCGGGCGAGCGCACGAACTCCCTCTCGTCCGCCTCCGGATCGCAGCCGATCTCGCGCCCTTCCGGCACGTCCACGTGGCGGTCGATGATCACGCGCTTGAGGCGCACCCCAGCGCCGATCCGCACGCGCCCCAGGAGCAGCGACTGCTCGACCGTGGCGCCCGGCCCCACGAACACGTCCGGGCCGAGCACGCTGTCCGCGACGGTCGCGCCCGCCACCACCGTGCCGTCGGCGATGAGCGAGTCATGCACCTCGGGCCGCCGGCCGCCGGCGGAGCGCAGCTCGGCCGCGGGCAGGCGCTGGCGCACGGAGAAAAGCGGCCACTTGGCATCGCGCAGGTCGAAGCGCGGCTGCTCACCGAGCACGTCCCGGTTCGCCTCGAAGTAGGCGTCGATCGTGCCCACGTCGCGCCAGTAGCCCGGCTGCACGCCCGAACGGTCGCGGAAGGGGAAGGCGAAAACCTTCATCCCGGTCGCGACCATGTGCGGCACCACGTCCTTGCCGAAGTCGTGCGAGCTCTCGGTCTTGGCGTCCTGGGCGACCTCGCGCACCAGTGTCGTGGTGTCGAACAGGTAGATGCCCATGCTCGCCAGCGCCACGCCCTCGCGGCCCGGGATGGGCTTGGGAACGGCCGGCTTCTCCTCGAAGCCGACCACGCGGTAGTCCTTATCCACTTGCAGCACGCCCATGCGCCGCGCCTCGGCAAGCGGCACCTCGATGACGCCGATCGTCATCGAGGCTTCCCGGTCGAGGTGGCTTCGCAGCATGTCGCGGTAGTCGAAGCGGTAGACGTGGTCGCCGGAGAGGATCAGCGTGCGCTTCGGCCGGTCGCGCTCCAGCAGGTAGATGTTCTGGTAGACGGCGTCCGCGGTGCCGAGGTACCAGGTGGAGGACATGCGGAACTGCGGCGGCACGGTGTCGATGAACTCGTCCAGCTCCATGGAGAGGAACGAGTAGCCGCTGCGCACGTGGCGCTCGAGCGAGAGCGAGCGGTACTGCGTGAGCACGTACACGCGCCTGAGGCCGGAGTGGACGCAGTTGGTCAGGGTGAAGTCGATGATGCGGTAGTTGCCGGCGAACGGCACCGCCGGCTTGGCCCGGTCGCGCGTCAGAGGGTAGAGGCGCTCCCCCTGGCCGCCGGCGAGCAGGAAGACCAGGATGTCCTCGGTGATGCCGGTCAGCATGCGCTGGAGCCTCCGCCGGACGCCGGCGCCTCGCCGCCCGCGCCGCGGCGGCTGGCCAGCACCTCGGCGATCTTGGCCAGGAGCATCCCGACGTCGGCCGACTTGACGATGTAGGCGTCCGCCGACCAAGTCATGAAGTCGTCCTCGTAGGTCGAGTAGGCCGTGTTCAGGATCACTGGCAGCGTGCGGTCGTGGTCGAGGATGCGCCCGAGCGCCTCGATGCCGTCCATGCCCGGCATGCGGATGTCGAGCACGACCAGATCCGGTTTCTCCCTCCTGACCTTCTCCACCGCCTCCTTGCCGTCCTCGGCGAGGAGCACCTCGTAGCCTTCCGCCTCCAGCTCGTTCTGGTAGAGGAGGCGAATGTTGGGCTCGTCGTCCGCGATGAGGATGCGCGTGCGCCTGGCTTCCCCCGTCTTCTCGCTGCTCATGGCTTCCTGTCCTCTGCCTCGGCCCTGCCGGCCGCCCTCCGGGGCAACACGATATCGAAGGTACACCCCGGCGGCCCCGAATCACGCAGGGTAATCTGCCCGCCCTGCAGCTCGACCAGCCGCTTGGCGATGGCCAGCCCGAAGCCGGTGCCCTCCTGGCGCGTGGTGAAGCCGGGCTCGAAGACCTTGGGGCGCTGCTCCGGGGGAATGCCTGGACCCGTGTCCTGGATGGTGATGCGCACGGCGGCGGGCGGGACGGCCGCGGTCTCGATCCGGAGCGTGCCCTGCTCCAGCATGACGTCGAGCGCGTTGCGGATGATGTTCAAGAGCACCTGCCGCACCTTGTCGATATCCAGCACCACGTTCCCGATCTTGCGGTCGTACGCCTCCCTCACGGTCACGCCGTGCGCCTCGGCCTCGACCGTGGCCATGGCCACGATCTCGCGGATCTGGTCGTTCAGCGCCACCTCGCGCAGGTTGAGCGCGGTCTTGGGCCGGGAGAAGTCGAGCAGCCCCTGCACGATGCGCTCCAGGCGGCTGACCTCGTCCGAGATGATGCGCAGGTAGTCCGAGCGCGGGTCCTCGGCGCTGAGCCCCCGCCGCACCAGGCGGGCGAAGCCGCCGATGGCGACCAGCGGGTTCCTCACCTCGTGCACCACGCGCGCCGCCATCTCGCCGATGATCGACAGGCGCTCCGACTTGATGAGCTTGGCCTGGTTCTCCTTCATGGCCAGGTTGAGCTGGGCCAACTCCTCCAGGCGCCGCTCCAGGTGCTGGCGGAGCTGCGAGTTCTCCAGCGCGATGCCGGCGTGGTTGGCGAACACCTTGAGCATCTGTAGGTCGGCGTCGCTGATGCCGATGCCGGTGATGCGGTTGTCCACCACCAGCACGCCGAGCGCGCGCTCGCGCGTGTTGAGCGGCACGACCGCGAAGCTGTCGCACTGCAGAAGCTCGCGCAGGCCGCGGTCCACCTCGAAGTCGTCGCCGATGATCCGCCCCTGCAGGATGTTCAACGCCTCGCGGCTGCGCAGCGCCCGCACCAGGACGTGGTCCTCGCGGCTCAGCGGGATGTCGATCTGCTCCACGATGGAGTTGACCAGCACGTCCTGGCGCGCGCTCTCCTCCCGGTAGCGCTGATAGAGCTCGACCAAGTTGACGCGCTGTTTGGAAAGCGAG
The DNA here is from genome assembly GCA_020723465.1 of Phycisphaera mikurensis. Lineage (GTDB taxonomy): Bacteria > Planctomycetota > B15-G4 > B15-G4 > JADJEK01 > JACQZJ01. Next base: position 16,857 of record DYIW01000083.1, on the reverse strand, counting down.
GTCCAGATGCGGCCGGCCTCCTCGGCGTTCGAGGGGCCGATGGCCATCTTGCCGCGCAGGCGCCGCGCCCCGCCCTCCTCGCCGTTCTCCACCAGGAGCAGGAAGGCGCGGTTGAAGCCCAGCCCTTGCCCGGCGGTCACGCCCAGCAGGATGACCTGCAGGATCTCGTCGACGCTGCGCGTCGAGTGCAGCACGTCGCCGATCTCGTGCGTGACGGACATGGCGCGAATCTGGTGATCGATCAGCTCCTTGAGCAGCACCTCCATGGTGACGTCGCGGCAGATCACCGAGACCCCGAGTGGGCCGCCGTCCGGGGCGCGCACCAGCGAGCGCGTGCACGTCACGACCACGGTGCGCCCGTCCTTGGCCAGCCGCCGCGCGTGGTAATTCTTGAGGATGTCGCGCCGCTCGAAGTCGCGCAGCTCCGTCTCGTACTCGCGCTGCGACTCCTTGTCGGCCGGCACGAGAAAGCGGAAGTCGCGACCGATGGTCTCCTCCGGCGTGTAGCCAAAGGTCTCGGCCGCGCCCTGGTTCCAGGACCGGATCTTGTGGTCCAGGTCGAGGCCGATGATCGCGTCCGCCGAGTGGCGGATGATGGCCGCGAGGTGCTCGCGCTCTTCCTCGGTCGCGCCGCGCGGCCGGAGCAGCGGCTGCCCCTCCTTCTCGATGATCAGCACCTCGGAGCCCTGACCAAACTCGGTGCGCGTGGTCAGCGGGACGGTGAGGATCTCCAGGGTGCGCGGCGAGCGCTGCTCGCGGCCGGGGCGCGTCTCCTGGTGGCGGCGCGTGGCGCCCTCGCGGCAGGCGCGCATCGCCGGGCACTTCGCCTCCTCTCCCAGGCAGGGCTGCCCGCCCGGGCCGTAGACCGTGGAGCAATGCAGCGGCAGCTTCGCGCCCGGCGCCACCCCGTGGCTGGCCAGGAAGCGCGTGTTGGCGTAGAGCACCACACAGGAGCTGGCGTCGACGACGGCGAGCCCGTGCAGGATGTTCGCGGCCACCGGCTCGTAGTAGTGGCGGTAGAAGGCCGCGCGATCACGGTTGTGCGCCAGGAGCGCCACGTCCGTTCGATCCATCAAGACACCACGATCCGGTTGTAGAGGTCCAGATACTGCTCGGCGGCGCGGCGCGCGGAGAAATCGCGCGCCATGCCACGGCGCATGACCGCGAGGCGCGAACCGTCGTCGCGGTAGAGAGCCAACGCCGAGCGCGCCTTGGCGAGCAGCAGGTCGGCGCGCGGCGCGGCGAAGGCGAAGCCGGTGGCCTCGTCCGCCGACTCGTCGTAGTCGGTCACCGTGTCCGCCAGGCCGCCGACGCGGTGCACGATGGGGATGCTGCCGTAGCGCATGGAGTACATCTGGTTCAGGCCGCAGGGCTCGAAGCGGGACGGCATGAGGAAGAAGTCCGAGCCCGCCTCGATCCAGTGGGCCATCTCGTCGTCGAAGCCCTGGAACACGGCGAAGCGCTCCGGGAACGCTTCCGTCAGCGCGCGCAGCAGGCGATGGTACTTCTGCTGGCCCGAGCCGAGGATCACGAAGCGCAGCCCCAGGCGCGCCAGCTCCGGCGCCGCCGCGGCGAGCAGGTCCAGCCCCTTCTGCTCGGCCAGGCGCCCCACCATGCCCACGAGCGGCGCGCGCGCGCCCTGCGGCAGCCGCGCGCGGCGCAGAAGCTCGCGCCGGCACTGCCACTTGCCGCTCAGGTCGGCAGCCGAGTAGCGCGCCGGCAGGAACGGATCGGTGGCCGGGTCCCAGACGGCGGTGTCGATGCCGTTCAGCACGCCGTGGAGCAGCGCGGCGCGCTCGCGCAGCAGCCCGTCCAGGCCGCAGCCGTACTCCGGCGTCTGGATCTCCTCGGCGTAGCGCGGCGACACGGTAGTGAGCAGGTCGGCGAAGTGGATGCCGGCCTTGATGAAGTTGGCGCCGCCGTGGAACTCGAGGGGCGACATGGGGCGGAACCAGTCGCGCGAGAAGCCGATGTCGAACAGCACGCGCGGCGTTGAGAGCATCTGGTAGGCGAGGTTGTGGATGGTGAGCACGGTCTTGACCGGCCGCGCCGGCGGGACGACGAGGCGCAGGAGCCCGGGCAGGAGCGCCGCGTGGCAGTCGTGCGCGTGCACCAAGTCCGGCGGGTCGCGCGCGATCAGCTCGGCCACGGCGCGGGCGAAGCAGGCGAACCTCTCCGGGTTGTCCGGGTGGCCCTCGTGCGTCTTGGGGTCGTCATAGACGCCGTCGCGGTCGAACGCCCAGGGCGCGTCCACCAGCGTCACGGTGACCCCGTCCGCGCGCGCCAGGCGCTCGACGCCCGCCGTGACGGTACGGCCGGCCAGGGGGAAGGCGACGCCCTCGGCCTGGCTCAAGTCGAGGCCAAGGGCGGCCACGCAGCGGTAGCGCGGCAGGACCAGCTCGACCTCGCAGCCCAGGGCGGCGAGGTCTCCCGCCAGCGCTCCGGCCACGTCCGCCAGACCGCCCACCTTGACGTACGGAGTCGCCTCCGCCGTGACCTGCATGATGCGCATGGTTGATGAGACGCCGCGGGCACGAATGGGCCGGGAAGTGGCGCGTCCAGCCGCGGAACGCTCCCTCTTGCGGCGCAGCTGCGCGCGTCGGCAGAGTCTATGGGTTCGCGCCGCCCGCTTCAAATAGCGCAAGCGGCCGGCCGCGGGCCCTACGGCGCGGCCGCGCGCAGCCGCAGCACCGCCTCCTCCGGCGGCAGCGAGTTGATGAACATCCCCGTGCCCAGCTCGAACCCGCCGAACTGCCCGCGGCGCGGCAGGATCTCGGCGCGCCAGTGATGCCCGTCCGGCAGCTCGTCCGAGCGCACCAGGGCGTGCAGCAGGAAGTTGTAGGGCGGGTCGCGGAACGCTCCCCTGAGCCGCCGGATGGCGCCGAGGAGCAGCGCGCTGAAGTCGGCCAGGTCGGCGTCGCTCAGGTCCGCGAACGGCGGCGGGTGCGCGACCGGGGCAACGAAGATCTCGCACGGGATGCGGCCGGCGTAGGGCAGGTAGCTGGCGAAGGAGCCGGCGCGCTCCAGGACGCGCGTCCCCTCCTGCATCTCCACGGCGGCCAGGTCGCAGAGCAGACAGCGGCCGGTGGCGCGCCGGTGCTCGCGGATCCCGGCCAGCTCGGTCTCGATCGTGCGCGGCACCTCGTGCATCGCCACGAGCTGCGTGTGCGGATGGCGCAGCGACGCGCCGGCGCGCGGCCCTGTGTTCCGAAAGAGCAGCAGGTCGCGCACGGCGCTGTCCCGGGCGATCGCGCGCACGCGCTCGCGCAGAGCGCGCAGCACCAGCAGCGCGTGCTCCGCCGAGTAGTCGGCCAGCTCCGTGTCGTGCCGCGTGTGCTCGATGATCACCTCGTGGTAGCCACGCGCCGGCGCCGCGCGGTAGGCGCCGGGCGGGCGCGGGTCCGCGCCTGGTTCGCCGATGAAGGCAGGGAAGAGGTTCGGGACGACGCGCACGCTCCAGCCCGGCCCGTCCGGCGCCGAGCCATCCGGCCGCACCGCCAGGACCTCGGGAGGAGTCTCGGCCTCGTTTCCCTCGCAGAACGGACAGGCGGCCGGATCGCCGATGTCGCGGTGCTGGGTCTCGAAGTCGTTCGGTCGCCAGGCCCGCTTCGGCGAGATGACGACCCAGTAGCGCCGCAGCGGATCGAAGCGAAACTCCACGGTCATGGCCTCAGAAATCGCCCGCCCCGGTCTCGAAGAGCTGCTGCAGCCGCGCGGCGATCTCGTCGGTCACCTCCTCCTCGGAGGACTCCTCATCCTCGCCCTCGCCCGGAACGCCCTGCACCGCGAAGATCAGGCGCCGGTTCGCCCCGTTGCGCAGGATGTGCGCCTCGTAGCGCGTCTCGCGCGGATGCTCGGCGAAGTAGCTCCACAGGTCGGAGAAGTCGCGGATGTCGATGCCGTTGATGGCCAGCAGCGCGTCCCCGCTGCGGAACCCCAGGTCGCGGACCGGCGAGTCCTCGGGGACATGCAGGATGCCGAGCACGCGACGCTTGTGCCGGCCGTCGATGTAGCTGAAGAGGCGCGCCTGGAGCGTGAGCAGCCGCAGGCGGTTCCTCAGCAGATAGCGCCGTCCCTCGGCCTTGACCGTGACCAGGTCGGGAGCCGTGGACTCGACCAGCGTCCCGGTGCGGCCGTCGCCCAGATCGCGCGGCAACGGCGTGAAGGCCTGTTCCGCGGGCGGCACGCGTCCGCTCAGGAGGTCGTCCGGTGCGGGCTGGCGCCCGGCCGCGGGGAAGGCCGCCTCAGCGCCGCGCGCCAGGAGATCCCGGATCACCTCGCCGCCGGCGTCGAACGAGGGCGGGGTGAAGGGGAGCACGCGCACGTGGCCCGCGGCCGAGACCACCCACTGCGTCTGCCAGGAAAGCGAGCCGATCACCTCGCCGGAGGCGTCGTCGATCAAGCCGGTCTTGTAGTCGCAGATGATCGTGAAGTCGCGAAGCTGCTGGAAGAGCGCGTGACTGGCGTCGACCCCGGGCACGAACACGCAGCTCGCCAGGAAGCGCGGGTCGGCCAGGTCCTGCTGCAGCTCGAGCCGGCCGTCGCGCCCTGGCGTCCCGGGATCGAGGCGCCAGCCGAAGTCCTCCACCACCATGCCGCCGCGCACGATGCGCAGGCGCAGGCCCTGCAGGAAGGCGTAGCGCCGCTCGGTGGGGAGGCGCTCGTTCTGGAAGGCGACCGCCGTGCACAGCGAGTCCTGCTCGGGCGCGCGGAAACCCTCCAGCGCGTCCGTCTGGAACAGCAGGAAGCGGCCCACGCGCGCGGGCGCGTTCGGCTGCGGCGGCATCAGGGCCGCGCTCGCCGCCGGCGCGCTCCCGGCCAGCTCCTCGGCCATGAGGTCGTGGCGGAAGCGCTCGGCCAGCTCCAGCACCTCGCGCTGGCGCAGCGCGCCCAGGTCGCGCAGGCCCGGCACGTCGGCGAAGCCCTGCAACAGCTCGATGGTGACGAGGGCGCGCTCGTCGACCTCCTGCACGCCGGAGATGAGGCCGTAACCGGCCCCCTGCGCGTCCCCACCCACCTCGGCGGCGATCGCGAGCGCCTCCAGCTCGATCGCGCCGGTCAGCGCCTCTTGCTCCGGCGTGCGCGGGCGCCCCACCAGGATCTCGGTGCGCGCCACCGCGTCCTCCACCAGCCGGTCGATGGCCGCGTCGTAGCGCTCGTGCTCGGCGGCGCCGTAGCCGCGGAAAGTGCGCTCCACGGCCAGGAGCCGCGCCGGCGGGCGCAGCCGCGCCAATCCCCGCTCCAGCTCCTCGCGGATGCCGGTGTTCTCGGCCTGGTAGCGGCGCGTCATCTCGTTCATGCGCCGCTCCATCTCTTCGATGAGCACGCGCTTCTCCGCGGCGTAGGAGGCGGAGCGCGCGGGCGGCGCCTGCTGGGGCGGCGCCAGCTCGCTCGCGTGATAGCAGGAGGCGAGAACCAGCAGACCAAGCGCGGCGCCCGCGCGGCGTGTGTCGAGCTTCACGTTGCGGTCCTCCGTGCGCGCGCGCGGCGCGCCGGTCGAGCGAAGGCGATCTCGACCACCTCGCGGAAATCGGACACGAAGAGGAACTCGAGCCCCTTGCGGGCGTCGACCTTCAGCTCCTCGATCTGCGCCTGGTTGGCGGCCGGCAGGACCACCGTCTTCATGCCGGCGCGGCGCGCGGCGAGCACCTTGTCGCGCAGCCCGCCGATGGGCAGGACCTTGCCGGTCAAGGTCAGCTCGCCGGTCATGGCCAGGCGCGCGCGGATCGGCCGGCCGCGGAACAGGGAAACCAGCGCCGTCGCCATCGTGATCCCGGCCGAGGGCCCGTCTTTCGGCACCGCGCCGGCGGGCACGTGGATGTGGATGTCGCTGCTGCCGAGGTCGGGCTCGGCGAAGCCGTAGGCGGCGGCGCAGGCGCGCACGTGCGAGAGGGCGATCCGGGCCGACTCGAGCATGACCTCGCCCATCATGCCGGTGAGCGTCAACTGGCCCTTGCCCGGCACCTGGCTCGCCTCGATGGACAGCGCCTCGCCGCCCACCGGCGTCCAGGACAGGCCGACGGCGATGCCGGGCCGGTCGGGCCGCAGCGCCTTGTCCTCCTGGTAGCGCGGCGTGCCCAGGTAGTCCTTGAGCTGACGCGGTTCGACCTTGATGCGGCGGGCGCGGCCGCGCGCCGTGCGCGTGGCGTGCTTGCGGCAGACGCGTGCCAGCATCTGTTCGAGGATGCGCACCCCCGCCTCGCGCGTGTAGCCGTGCAGGAGTTCGCGCAGCGCCGGCCGGGTGAGCGTCACCGCGCGCGGCTTGAGGCCGTGGCGCTCGATCTGGCGCGGCAGCAGGTAGCGGTTGGCGATCTCGATCTTCTCGCGCGCCGTGTAGCCCGGCAGCTCGATGACCTCGAGGCGGTCGAGCAGCGCCGGCGGGATGGTCGCCAGGGTGTTGGCCGTGGCCAGGAACATGACGCGCGACAGGTCGAAGGGCAGCTCCAGGAAGTGGTCGGAGAAGCGGCTGTTCTGCTCCGGATCGAGCGCCTCGAGCAGCGCCGCGGTCGGGTCGCCGCGGAAGTCCGTGCCCACCTTGTCCAGCTCGTCCAGCATGAACACCGGGTTGTTCGACCCCGCCGTCTTTAGGCTCTGCAGGATCCGCCCGGGCATGGCGCCGACGTAGGTGCGCCGGTGCCCGCGGATCTCGGCCTCGTCGCGTATTCCTCCAAGACTGATGCGCAGGAATTTCCTTCCCAGCGATTCCGCGATGGCCCGCCCGAGCGAGGTCTTGCCCACCCCCGGCGGCCCGACAAAGCAGAGGATCGGCCCGCGGTGGTCGGGCTTGAGCTGCCTGACCGCCAGGAACTCGAGCACGCGCTCCTTGACCTCGTCGAGGGCCCAGTGGCTGGCGCGTAGGAGCTTCTCGGCCGCGTCCAGGTCGCGCCGATCCTCGGTCGAGCGGCTCCAGGGCAGGGCGGCGATCCACTCCAGGTAGTTGCGGATGACGCCCGTCTCGGGCGATTCCAGCGGCAGGAGCTTCAAGCGCCCCATCTCCTCCGCCACGCGCTTCTTCACGTCCTCGGGCAGCACCGACTCGCCCAGGCGCTCCTCGAGGCGCTGGATCGCGACCTCCTTCTCGTCCTTGGCCTCGCCCAGCTCCTGGCGGATCTGCTTGAGCTGCTCGCGCAGCAGGAAGTCGCGCTGCTGCTTTTCGAGCTTGTCCCGGATCTGCTGCTGGATGCGCTGCCCCAGCTCGACCAGCCCCACCTCGCGCGTCAGGATGGTGACCACCTGCTCCAGGCGCGCGCGCACGTCGAAGGCGGCGAGCAGCTCCTGGCGGCTCTTCGAGTCGCGCACGAAGTAGGTCGAGGCGAAATCGGCAAGCCCGCGCGGCGACTCGATGTTGGCCGCCGCCACCTTGAACTCATCCGGCACCGAGTCGTCGCTGGCGAGCAGCTTGTTCACCAGCCCGCGCAGCAGCCGCAGCATGGCCTGCGCCTCGTCCGTAAGCGCACCGGTCTCGTCCGGGTACTCGACGCGCGCGATCAGGTAGGGGCGGGTGCGCAGGAAGCGGGCGATGCGGAAGCGGCGCAGGCCGCGCAACACGACCGTGACCGAGTCGTCCGGCATGTTGAGCTTGCGCACGATCTTCGCGGCGCAGCCCACTTCGTGGACGTCATCGGCGTCATACGTGTCGCGCTCGCGCGCCGTCCGCGCCAGCACCACGCCGAGGTAGTCGGTCTGCGTCCCGGCCTGCTCGACGGTCCGGCGCGCCAGCGACCCCTTCAGCGCCACCGGCACGACCAGATCGGGGAAAAGCACGATGCCGTCGTGCGGCAGGATGAACAGGCTGGAAGGGGGCGAGTCCCGGGCCTCGACCAGGGCCTCGCTCGCAACCACCGTGGGCTTCGCCTCGCTTGCCATGGAAGGGGCAAGTGTACCGGCCGGCCGCGACCGGCCAAGCAGCCGTTTCGCGGATCGGCCGGGCGCCAGCCCGGCGCCACCAGGAGCGCCGCGCTCTAGCGGCCCTTCTTGTTGGCCGGGGAACGCGCCACGGGCTTCGCCGCGGCGTTCGGCGCGCTCGCAGGCGCCTGGGCCGCCTTGGCGCGGCGCGCCTGCTGCCGCTTGCGCGGCACGCTGACGGCGAGGACCCCGCGAACGACGTGCGCCTTCGCCTTGGTGTGCTCGCAGCCCTCGGGCAGCGGCACCTCGCGGTGGATGCGCGCGGAGCAGTGCTCGGAGTGGAGCACCCGCCCCTCGGCCGTGCGCGCCGGAGCGCGCGTGCCGCGCACCAGCAGGCGGTCGCTGCTGAGGACGATCTCGACGTTCTTCGCCTCGAGGCCCGGGACCGCGAACTCGAAGACGTAGCCGTCCTTGGTCTCCACGATCTCGCAGGCGGGCTTGTAGATCGTCTCCGCCTCGGCCTGCAGCCAGTCGCGCACGTCGTCGCTCATGGCATCGCGCCGCTGGAAGATCTCGAAGGCGCGCTGGCGCACCTCGGCCTCGATGACCTCGGCCTCGTGCGCGAAGAGCGCGCGGTCCGCTGCAACAGTGATACTCAGTTGATCTCGATTAGGCATGATCCGCCTCCCGTGCAATGGTGTAGCCGATGTCGGCCGAAAGCGCAACGCAAATCGCTCGCGCTGGTGCGAAGGCGTGCATTTCCCAAAACGGCGCGGGTAGTCTGTGCCTCCGATCCTGCGCGGGGATCGACGTCACGCACGAGTCCAAAATCCAGCCAACGGAAGCCTTGATATCCTCTTCATCCGTCATTGCGGCCGGCGCCGCCAGCGCGCATGGCGCTCTGGTCGAGGACGCGCACAAGGTCGTCCACTTCGTGGGCGCCTGCGGCGCGGGCATGAGCGCCCTGTTGCAGTACCGCCTGCTCGGCGGCGGCCGGGCGACCGGCAGCGACCGCTCCTTCGATCGCGGGGAGCAGCAGCCGGCGCGCGAGCGCCTCGAAGCGCTGGGCGCGCGCATCCATCCCCAGGACGGCAGCGGTATTCCTGGCGCCGACCTGGTCGTGGCCTCGACCGCGGTGGAAGCGGACATCGCGGATCTGGCGCGCGCGAGGGAGATGGGCAAGCCCCTGGTGGCGCGCGCGGACCTCCTGGCGCACCACGTAGCCGGCCCGTCGCTCGCGGTCGCCGGCACCAGCGGCAAGTCCACGGTCACCGCCATGACCTTCGAGATCCTGCGCCACTCCGGCCGCGATCCGGGCCTGATCGCCGGCGGCCGCCTGCGTGCCGTGACGGCGCTGGGACTTCTCGGCAACGCCTGGCGCGGCAGCGGTCCGCTCGTGTTCGAGGCGGACGAGAGCGACGGCAGTCTGGTGCGCCATCAGCCCGAGGCGGCCGTGGTGTTGAACCTGCAGCGCGACCACATGGAACCGGACAAGGTGCTGGAACAGTTCAGGACGTTCCGCGCCCGCACGCGCGGCCCCTTCGCCGTGGGAGATGACCCGAACCTCCAGGACCTGCGGCCGGGGGCCGTGGTCTTCGGCTTCGGCCCGGAGGCGGCGGTGCGCGCCGAGAGCCTCGACCTGCGGCGCGACGATCTCAGCTTCCGCATCGGCCGCCAGGCCTTCCGCCTGCCGCTGCCCGGCCTGCACAACGCCCGCAACGCCCTGGCGGCGGCGGCCTTGTGTCATGCCTGCGGCGTGCCCTTCGCGACGTCGGCCGAGGCGCTCTCCGCCTACCACGGGGTCCTGCGCCGCTTCGACCGCGCCGGCACGGTCCGGGGAGTGGACGTGATCGACGACTTCGCCCACAACCCCCACAAGCTCCGCGCGGTGCTGGCGCTGGCGGCAAGCCGCTCGGAGCGCGTTCTGGCCTACTTCCAGCCCCACGGCTACGCACCCACGCGCTTCCAGTGGAACGACCTGATCGCGGTGCTCTCTGGCTCGCTCCGGCCCGCGGACCGGCTCTGGATCGCGCCGATCTACTACAGCGGCGGCACGGTCGCCAAGGACGTGTCCTCGGATGGCCTGGTCGGCGAGCTCCGCGCCCGCGGCGCGCCGGTCGAGCTGGCGCCGGACCGCGGCCGCTGGATCGAGGAGGTCCGGGCGCGCGCCGCGACAGGCGACACCGTGCTGGTGCTCGGTGCGCGCGACCCCACCCTGCCCGACCTGGCACGCGCCGTGGTCGTGGCGCTCGCCTGATCCGTCCGGCCGGCTGTTTCCGGCGCGAAACGACTGCAGCCTCGGCCCGGCCGCAAGGCCTGGCAATCCCCGGGACGGGCTAGGCATTCGGAGCGGAAGGCGGTTACCGTGACACGACGATGCCCTTCGACGAGGAAATCCCGCTCGGCTCGATCGACTTCCTGCCCCAGCCGGTGGCGCTGGTCAGGAACGGCAGGATCCTCCACCTCAACGGCGCTGCCTGCCAGCTTCTCGGCGGGCAGGCCGGCCCCCTCATCGGCGCCCGGCTCGCGGACTTCCTGCGTTCCGGCCGCTTGCCCGGCGAGGTCGCCCAGCGCACGCTGCCCCTGCTCGACGTGCTCGAACGCCTGGACGGCAGCAGCATCCCCGTGGAGATCGAGACGGCCGAGCTGTGCGCGCGCGAGGACGTCGTGCTGCGCGTCTTCCTCAAGCCCGCGGGTGCGACCACCCACCCGCCGGCTGGGCCGCCCCGGCCCGCGCCCACGATCCTGCTGGTCGAGGACGATGCCCTGGTGCGCGAGGTGATGGCCCGCTCGCTGCGCGGGCGGGGCTACGTCGTGCTCGAGGCCGAGAACGGTCGCGACGCCCTCGATCTGTCGCGGGAGGCGGGCGCGGCCATCGACCTGCTCGTCACCGACGTGGTCATGCCAAGGAAGGGCGGCGCCGAGCTGGCGAGCGAGCTGCGCGCGCGGCTGCCCGGCCTGCGCGTCCTGTTCGTCTCCGGCTTCACGGGCGGCGCCCTTGGCGCGGGCGACCTGCGCCAGCCGCGCACTGCCTTCCTGCGCAAGCCCTTCACCCCCTCGGAGCTGCGCCACCAGCTCGACGAGCTCTTGCGCGCGTGAGAGAGCTGTCAGCGCTCAGCGCTGGCTGTCAGCTGCAGGAGGGAAACTCCCCTCCGCCGAGGCAGCGCGGAAGGCCGCAGCGGGAAACGCGGCCGTACGAACCACCGACTTCGAAGTTCCGGCGCGCAGCGGCGCAAGCGCCGCTGCGTTGGCTGCTTCGCCGCCGTCACTCGTGGCGCAGCGCCTCGATGGGGTCGAGGTTGGCCGCGCGCACCGCGGGGTAGAGGCCGAAGACCAGCCCGACGGCGAGGCTGATGCCCGCGGACAGGATGATGCTGTAGGCCGTCACCACGGTGGGCATGCCAGCGAACAGGGTGATGAGCCAGGGGATGAGCGCGCCCACGCCGATGCCGATAGCGCCGCCCACGCTCGACAGCACCACCGTCTCGATGAGGAACTGCGAGATGATCTGGCCGCGCTTGGCGCCGATGGCGCGCCGCACGCCGATCTCGCGCGTGCGCTCCGTCACCGAGGCGAGCATGATGTTCATGATGCCGATGCCGCCGACCAGCAGGCTGATGCCGGCGATGGAGCCGAGCACGATGTTGAAGGTGCGCTTGGTCGCCTCGGCCGAGCGCAGCAGGGCGAGCGGCACGCGCACCTTGTAATCCACCTTCTTGTGGAAGCGGGCGAGCATCGCCTCGATGCCCGCCGCCGTGGCCGCGACCTCCTCGGTCGAGCGCACCTGCACGATGATCTGGTGCAGCTCGACGAACTCCTGTTCGCGCGAGCCGGAGGAGCGCCGCACCACGTAGTCGCCGAACATGCCGCGCGCCACGTGTATGGGTATATAGGCGTCCACTTCCTCGTCGGGAACCTGCACCCCCTCCGAGCTGACCTCGTTGCGCACGATGCCGACCACCTGGAAGTAGCCGCTGCCGATGCGCAGCGTCTGCCCGATCGAGTTTGCCGTGGCCAGCAGGCGGCGTGCGCCGTACTCGGTCAGGACCACGGCGTTCGTCGACCCGTGCTCGTCCTCGGCGCCGAGCAGGCGTCCCGCGATCACCTCGCGCCGCACCAGGTCGAACCAGTCGGGCGACGTGCCCACCACGCGCACTTCCAGGGTCCTGTCGCCGAGGCGCCCCTCCTTGCGCACCAGCTTGACCGGCACGGTGCGCTTCACCGCCTCGAAGGTGCGGCCGATGCGGTCCTGGTCGTCATAGGTCAGGCCGTAGATGCTGATGCGCGAGCGCACCGACCCGGACTGCACGTCCTCGGTCGCCTTGACCGAGTCCAGGATGATGTTGTCGCTGCCGAGCTTGCGGATGCGCTCCAGCGCCTCGGCGCTGGCCCCTTCCCCCACCGCGAGCATGGCCACCACGCTGCCCACGCCGAAGACGACGCCCAGCGTCGTCAGGAACGAGCGCAGCTTGTGCAGCAGGAGCGTCTTGATCCCGAGCCTGATGTTGCGCGCGACGCGCGATTGGTGCACGCGGCTACTCCTCGATGCGGTCCACGCGGCCGTCGAGCATGTGCACGCGCTGGGCGGCGTACGCGGCGATGTTCGGCTCGTGCGTGACCATGACGATCGTCTTGCCCTGCTCGTTCAGGCCGCGCAGCAGATCCATGATCTGCACGCCGGTGGCCGAATCGAGGTTGCCGGTGGGCTCGTCCGCGAGCAGCACCTCGGGGTCGTTGGCCAGCGCGCGCGCCACGGCCACACGCTGCTGCTGCCCGCCCGAGAGCTGGTTGGGGCGGTGCTCCAGGCGGCCGCCGAGGCCGACGATGCCCGCCAGCTCCTCGGCGCGCTTCATGCTCTCCGCGTGGGGCCAGCCCTGGTAGTAGAGCGGCAGCTCGATGTTCTCGCGCACCGAGAGCTGCGCGATCAGGTTGAAGCTCTGGAAGACGAAACCGATCTTGCGCAGGCGGATCTCGCTCAGCTCGTCGTCGTCGAGGCGCGACACGTCCTCGCCGGCGATGAAGTAGCTGCCCGCCGTGGGACGGTCGAGGCAGCCGAGCAGGTTGAGCAGCGTGCTCTTCCCCGAGCCGCTCGGCCCCATGATGGCGGTGAAACTCCCCGCCGCGAACTCGAGGCTCACGCCGGCGAGCGCGCAGACCTCGGCCTCGCCCATGCGGTAGACCTTGGCGACCTGACGCAGGGAGACGACCGCGGCCGCGCCCTGGCCGGCCGGCGCCGCGCCGCGCGGGGGCCTCGCTCCGGGCGGGGCGTTCATCGCTCGCCCTGCGGCCCCTGCTTCTCGCCGGAGCTCGGCCGTTCGCGGCGCGAGCGCTCCCCCCCGCCGCCCTCGCCCATGCCGGGCGGCCGGCGGCGCGTGCGCGGCCGCCCCTCCGTCTCGCTCCCCGTCCCCTGCGGCGCGCCCTCCGCGCCTTCCGGGGCGCGCGTGGCGCCCGCGTCCGGCTGGGCCGGAAACGGCGCGCCTGGCGCTCCGGCCGGGACGGCTGGCGCCGCCTCCGGCTGAAGCGCGCTGGACGCGGCCGCCTGCAGCGGAGGCGTGAGCAGGACGACCTCGCCCGCCTCGAGCCCGCGCTTGACGTGCACCATTTGCGCGTTGTCCAGCCCGATCTCCACGTCGCGCTGCAGGAAGCCCTCGGCGCCGGCCACGAACACCGCCGGCTGGCTGCCCACGCGCACCACGGCCTGGATCGGCACGTAGACCACGTCCTGCAGCCGCTCGACGAAGATCTCGGCGCGGCAGTTCATTCCGGTGCGCACCTCGGAGAGTTCCCCCTCCAAGTGGATCTCCGTGGGATAGACCTTGAGGTCCGGGTTCATCCACACGCTCTGCGCGTCGGGCAGGGGAGCGATCTTGGCGACCGCGCCCCTGAACTGGCGGCCGGGCAGGGCGTCGACGGTGACGTTCACCTCCTGGCCCACGTGCACCTTGTCCAGGCTGGTCTCGCGGATCTTGACCACCGCCATCATGGAGTTGGTGGTGGGCAGGTGGATCAACTCCTCGCGCTCGCGCACCGTGCCGCCCTCATGCAGCGGTTCGTCGTCGCCGCGCCAGCCCTGGCGCCCGGTCGTGGCGTACACCACCATGCCCGCGCTCGGCGCCACGATGCGCGCCTTGGTGATCTGGTCGTCGAGCTTCTGGAGCTGGCTCACCTGGCGGTCGCGCTCCGCCTCGCGCGCGCGGAGCTGCGCCTCGGCCTCGACGATGTCGGCGGCCGCCTTGCATTTCGTGCGCTCGAGCGCCATCTCGTTCTGCAGGATGGCGCTCTTGAGCTCGTCGATCTGGCGCTTGTGCGTGAACTCGTCGAGCAGCTCCAGCGCCGACACGGCCAGCTCGTAGTCCAGGCGCGCGCGGTTCTCGGACAGGCGGTCGCGGTCGAGTTCCGTCTGGGAGATGTACTTCTCCTGGAAGAGCTTCTCCGACCAGCGCAGCGTCTCCGCCGCGTTCTTCAACTCCTCCTGGGCGAGGGTGATCTTCGACTCCGCTTCTTTCCTCTGGCGCGGGAACTCGCCGTTCTCGTACTGCGTCAGGTCCTCCTTGGCGAAGCGGAACTTCAGCTCCGCCTCGGCCACGTCGCTGGCGGCCTGGCTCTTCACCACGGCCAGGTTCTCGCGCGCGCTCACGAAGGCGGCCTCGGCGCTCTGCACGGCGATGTCGCGGTCGACGCGCTTGTCCTGCAGGCCGCTGGCGTCGAGCTCCACGAGCAGGGCCCCGGCTTCGACCATCTTCCCCTCCTCCTCCAGGAAGATGACCGTGGTCTGGCCTTCCACCTCGCTCTTGATGACGACCTGGTCGCGCGCCTGGATGGTCCCGGCCTCGGACACGCTGATGACGAGCGCGCCGCGCCGCGCCGCGGAAGTGGCTTCTCGCTCCGCCTTGCCGCCGCCGGCCAGGTCGGTGCCGAACACCACGCCGGCGATCACCGCGCCGGCCACGACCAGGCCGCCCACCACGAGGATGGTCAGCCGGCGCGGCGCCGCCGCGCTGTCAGGGCGTGTCTTCATGCGTCAACTCCCGCGGGTCGAACTCCTCCCACAGTCCGTCCTCGCTCACCTGGAGCAGTCCCAGGTCGCGCTGCAGCTCGTACTCAGCGATTCTATACGCAATGAGCGCGGCGGTGAGGTCATTCTGCGCGGCGACGAAGTCCTCCTGCGCATCGAGCAGGTCGCGCGTCTGCGCCCGGCCGGCCTCGAGGAACGAGCGCGTGCTGTCGACGCGGCGCTTGGCCACGGCCACGGCGCTGGTCTGGATCTGCTGCTCCTCGCGCGCCAGGAGCAGGCTGCGCAGCTCGTCCCGGATCTCCTGCTTGACCTGGTCCTCCAGCTCCTGGTAGGCGCGCACCGCCCGCTCGAGCTGGATCCAGCTTTCGCGGTAGGCGTTGCGCTCGGCGGTGCGCTCGAGCGGCAGGTCGATGGTCAGGAGCCCCTCGTAGGTGGCGTCGTCGTAGCGCAGGTCGGTCGAGTCCGGCAGCGCGGCCGATGAAAGGGTGCGCCGCTCGCCGAAGCTGCCGCTGCCGAGCAGCGTGACCTCGGCGCGCAGCGCGTCGGCCGCGACCACCACGGCGCGCTGGGCGTCGAAGATGCCACCCTCGGCCACCGCCAGGTCGAGCCGGTTCCGGAGCGCCAGCTCGACCGCCACGCGCTCGTCCAGCTCGAAGGGACCGGGCTTGCCACGGCCCGGCGGCTCGAGCTCGACGGGCGCGTCCGCGGGGAGTTCCACGGCGGCCGCGTCCGGCTCGCTCAACCCGCCCTCCGCGCCGAGGACGGCGCGCACCGACTCGCCCAGGCGCTCGAGCTCGGCGCGATCGAGCACCACCTCGGCGTCGGGCGGCAGGCCCAGCACGACGCGGAAGGCGTCGAGCTGGCGCTCGTAGGAGTTGATCGCCCGGATCCAGCCGTCGCGCGCCTGCAGCTCGTTCTGCACCGCCTGGTCCACCTCGACCTCCGAGCGCCGGCCGGCGTCCGCCTGCCGCCGGAGCTGGCGCACGGACTGGATCAGGCTGCGGTAGTTCTGCTCGGCGTTGTTCACTGCGTCGATCTGCTGCAGCACCTGCAGGTAGCGCGTGGCGATGTCCACCGCGAAGGTCTTCTTGTACAGCTCGAAGCGCAGGATCTGGTAGAGCGTGTTGCGCTCGGCCTGGATGAGCGGCTCGGCGACGATGTGGCGGCCGGCGCCGCGCATCAGCGGGATGGTGATCGAGGCGTCGCCGAAGAGCGCGAGCGAGCGCGGCTTCTGGCCGGTGACCACGTCCGGGGTGAGGAGCTTCACCACGTCCAGGCCGATCTGCGTGGAGATGGACACGCCGTTCTGGAAGACGCGGCCGGCCGAGAGCGTGCCCGTGCTCTCGATGCCGGTGGTCCTGGTCCGGGGATCGGAGGTCAACGTGCTCTGCAGCGAGCCTTCGGCCGTGCCGGCGAAGATGGTGCGGAACTCGTTCCTGGCCAGGTCGAGGTCGAGAGCGGCGCGGAACACCTCCTCCTTCTGCTCCTGGTAGTCGCGGCTGTTGCGCGCCGCGACGCGCAGCGCGTCCACGAGCTTCAGCTCCACGCTCCCGGAGGCACGGCCAGCCGGAGAGGCCACGCCCAGGTCGACGTCGCCGCTGCCGGCCGGTCCGGGATCGGCGGGCCAGTAGTCCACCGGCTCGAGCGCCGCCACCCCGAGGGAGCCAGAGGAAGCAAACGGCAGGTTCTGGTCGAGCAGCAGGCGGCGCCGCAGGGTCTCCGAGGGGCGCTCGATGGTGAACGGCTCGTCGCGGCGCAGGGCCAGGCGGCGCGTTGCCTCGATGATCTCGGCCGCCGCCTCGTCCGCGCTCTCGCGCTGCCACTCGGCCGAGGTGCAGCCCGGAGACGCCGCGGCCGCGGCGACGAGGAGGACGCTCGCGGCGATCCGTCCCAAGCCTCTCATGCTCCAGGTCTCCGCTGCCGGCGGACGCCGGCGCCTGCGCTCAGAGCCTGAGCAGGAATCCCCCGCGGCCGCGTTGCGAGCGCCGGGGGGGCCG